>JASLKC010000026.1 GCA_030747785.1 Candidatus Poseidoniaceae archaeon
GTGACTTCGACTCTGACAATGTTCGAGGCCATGGAACCACCTGCCCCTTAGGGGCAGGTCGGCGGCGGTGAGGACCGTCCATGAATGCTACGCCGTGCGCGACCTCTTCATTTTCAGGGAAATTTGGATAATTTGGAAGGAAATTACAGAAGTTTTGCAAGGTATTTACCAGTATGACTTGTCTTGCATTTTGCTACTTGTTCAGGAGTTCCTTCGGCGACGAGTTTACCTCCTCGGTCGCCCCCTTCGGGGCCAAGATCAATCACCCAATCTGCAGACTTTATCACATCTAGATGGTGTTCTATGACTACCACAGTATGGCCCCTTGTTCTAAGGCGCAGTAAGACTTCTATCAATTGATTTACATCTGAAAATGACAGCCCTGTTGTTGGCTCATCTAAGATATACATCGTGTGTTTATGTGGTGGCCTTCTAAACTCGCTTGCGAGTTTTACCCTCTGGGCTTCTCCGCCTGAAAGAGTGGTTGCGGGCTGTCCAAGCCTGATGTAACCGAGACCCACGTCATCTATTGCTGAGAGAGTTCGGTGCAGTTTTCGGTGATTTTCAAAGAACGCTGTCGCCTCGCTAACTGGCATTTCAAGAATATCGTAAATGTTCTTTCCTTTCCATGTAACCTCGAGGGTTTCGCGGGTGTATCGCTTACCGTTACAAATGTCGCATGTTATCCATACATCGGGTAAAAAATTCATTTCTAATTTGATTGAGCCGGCGCCTCGACAAGATTCGCAACGGCCTCCTTTTACATTGAATGAAAAACGCCCCGGCAAATACCCTCTTTCCTTTGCTAATTGCGTCTGAGAAAATATTTTGCGGATTTCGTCAAAGGCCTTGGTATATGTTGCAGGGTTGGAGCGAGGGGTCCTCCCAATTGGGGATTGATTGATTGCAATCACCTTATCCACCATCTCGATTCCTTCGATTTCATCGTGTGCTCCTTGCTGGGCGTCAGTGCCGTTTATGTTTCGCTGTAGTGCAGGAGCGAGAATGCTTGATACAAGAGAGGATTTGCCTGAGCCCGACACTCCTGTTACTGCCGTTAAGCACCCGAGTGGGAAATTCACATCGATTGAATCGAGGTTGTTTTGCCGGGCTCCTACAACTTTGAGGTGGCCTTTAGTTGCCTTTACACGCTCAGTTGGAGTTGGTATGGAGCGCCGTCCAGAAAGAAACGCTCCTGTTACTGAATTATCGGTTACCATCACTTCTTCGGGTGTGCCATTTGCAACAATCATCCCTCCGTTTAAGCCCGCCCCAGGGCCTAAATCACACAACCAATCTGCTTGGCGTAATGTTTCTTCATCGTGTTCTACAACCAGTAGAGTATTACCAAGTTCTGATAGTTCTCGTAAAGTTGCTAGTAATCTCGCGTTGTCGCGCTGATGGAGGCCTATTGACGGCTCGTCGAGAACATACATCACGCCTGTTAATCGACTTCCAATTTGAGTTGCGAGCCGAATTCTTTGGCTCTCTCCACCAGAAAGGGTGTTGGCACGACGGTCGAGTGTTAGATAATCTAGGCCTACAGAATCTAAGAATCCAAGTCGGGATTCTATTTCTTTGATTATTTCTCTGCCGATAAATGCCGATCTCTCATCCAAAGTTTCAGCAGTTTTGCCTTTACCTGTCCAAGAATGGACAATTTGGAGTGCTTCATGAACGCTCGCTGAACCAATTTGAGGAAGTCTGATTCCTCCTACAGAAACATGTCTAGCTGCGGGGTTGAGTTTTTCGCCATTGCACTCTTGGCAATCATCATCATTCATACATGCGATTAGGCGAGACCTAGTGCGGTCAGAGGTCGTTTCTGTGTAGGTTTTTTGTAACCTTCCAAATACTCCTTCCCACGGTTTGCTATACTTGTATAATGAGCCGGTTTCTGAACGAAATTCAAAATGAATTATTGTTGATCCAGAGCCGTTCATCAAAATATCTTGAGCGTCGTCATCTAATTCGTGGAAGGGGATGTCCTTTGGAATGTTGTAGTGTTCACAGGTTTGCTCCATGAGCTTTCTATACCAATGGGGTGACATGGATTGTCGCCATGGAATTATGCATCCTTCCGAAATCGTGGCTTTCCGGTTGACTAGTAATGCTTCGCTGAAACTTCTTCTTACACCGAGTCCTTGGCAAGAGGGGCATGCTCCAAGGGGGGAATTGAATGAAAATACGCGTGGACTCATTTCGGGCATAAATGCGCCATGTTGAGGGCAGGCAAATTCTTCTGACCAAACTAATGTTGCGCCTTCTTCGGTTTCGGGTGATTTTGATCCTTCAGTAAATTCAAAGTCGGGTTTTGGAACTTCTATGCTTTCTATTGCTGCAGTTCCTCCACCTATTCTAAGAGCTGATTCAACCGCCTCGGTGAGTCTTTGGCGGCGGTCTCTAGTACAACGAGTCCTATCTATTCTGACATCGATATCGTGTCGAAGGTTTTTGTCGAGGTTGTGTTCATCTTCGAATGACGCTTCCCTGCCGTTAATGCGCCCTTCTGTCCAGCCTTGTTCTACGAGGTGACGGAAAAGGTCGGCGTGAGTGCCTTTTCTATTTCGTACAGCAGGGCTCCAAACCGCTACGGCGTGCCCCTCCATTTTCCACATGATATCGTCAACGATTTCTTGTACGGTTCTACGTGCTACTTCGATTCCGCATTTTGGGCAATGTGGTTTGCCAATTCGTGCCCACATCAATCGGAGATAATCCATTATTTCTGTAACAGTAGATACTGTGGAACGGGGGTTATGGCTTCCTTGTTTTTGGTCGATTGAAATCGCAGGAGAAAGTCCTTCGATGGTATCGCAGTCGGCCTTTTTCATCTGCCCAATAAATTGACGCGCATAACTGGAGAGGCTTTCGACATACCTTCGTTGGCCTTCAGCATATAGGGTATCAAATGCGAGGCTGGATTTTCCCGAACCAGAAACGCCACTAATAACGACGAATTTGCCTCGTGGGAGTTTTACATCGATGTTCTGAAGGTTGTGGGTTCGCGCGCCGCGCACCTCTATCCAGCCTTCGTCTCTAGTCATCTTCGCCCCCCCTTACCTTACTCGGTCCTGTCAAGAGTTCTTGAGGGCTGCGTTTCATTCTGGCCCGAATGGTATTTTGGCCTCGAATCTGATAGGGTCGTCTGTTTCAGGATGAAGTAATTCTAGAGCGGTTGCGTGTAAGGCGATTCTTCCAACTGGATTTCCTTCCGCCCCATGCTGTTCGTCGCCGATTACTGGGTGTCCAAGATTTGCAAGGCCTACTCTGATCTGATGTCTCCTTCCCGTTTCGATTGTTAATTGGACAAGTGATGCTGTTTCATCGCTATCTTCAATGTTCCAATGAGTGATTGCTTCTTTTGCCTGGGGGTGGCGTTTGTTGACTGCTTTCACGTTGAGGAATTTGTCTTCAAGAAGCCATTCTTGGATTGTTCCTGATTGTTTTTCAGGGGTTCCTTGGATTAGTGCATGATAGACGCGATGGACCGATCGGGCTGCAAATTGTTCTTGCAAGTATTCTTTGTGGCGCTTATGTTTTGCAAACACCATTACTCCAGAAGTTTCCCTGTCAAGACGATGAACAATGTAAATCCACGCCTTCTCGTTTTCTTCACGTAAGTAGTCAAGACTTCGGGAATGGAGGGTGTCTGGCTCCATTTTATCAGTAGCTACGGAAAGCAGGCCCGCTTGCTTATTCACTACTAGGATGTGTTCGTCCTCGTATAGAATTTTGATACGAATTCGTTTCTTTTTTGGTTGGGGGGGCGGTGCATCTTCGGCTGCAATTAAACGGTCTGTAACTGATACATCGCTGCCGATTGGAACAATGTACCGGGCCTTGTGAACTATCTTTCCATCAACTCTTATTCGCCCTTCAGTAAGCATTCGCCGTAAGGTGTTTCTCTTAGAGGTAGGGAGCATTTTCTGGGCTGCTTCCAGTAAATCGATCTCTTCTTCGAATTTCATACTAAGCCCTCATAAAATGATAACGTCGACTACATCTCCCGCTTGTTTGGTACAGGTGGGTTGCAGCACTACAAATCCGTCACTCCATGCAATACTTGCAAGGTTTCCGGAGCCTTGGTGTACTTTCTGATGCGCAACAAGGCCTGTTGAAGTTGTTTCAAGAGAGACTCTGCGTAGCGTGAGACAATCTTGTGTTGATTTTACATCGGTTCCAAGGCGAGCGGTTGTTCTAGCTTCTTTTGGCCCATCTGCAGAAGTTGCATCTCTAAGCCAGGGGGCAACGAGCATCCTGAAAACTACGTGTGAACTTACTGGGTTTCCCGGCAATCCAAATATTGGACAATTATTCCAAGTTCCAAAGAGTGGAGGGGAGCCTGGTCTCAACTTAATTCGCCAAAAATGGAGATCGCCTTCTTCCTCCATTATTTTTCTGACTAGGTCCCATTCCCCCATCGATACCCCGCCGCTAGTTAGAATCAGGTCGCATGTATTCGCTGCTTCGTTTAGGCTGATTCGTAAAGCGTCCAATGTGTCATCTACACACTGCATCCTAACTGGTTCGTGGCCTAACCACTTCACCAATCCCGCTATGCCAAAGGAGTTTGATTCGTAAATTTCACCGCGCGCCAGTTCTTCTCCGGGTTGCTTTAATTCATCCCCGGTTGAGATGATCGCTACTTTTAGACGCTTTACAACGGGTATTTTTTCATGGCCCATCGTAGCACAAAGGCCCACTCTTGAAGGAGTGAGGTGTGCGCCTATATTGAGTGCAATCTGGTCTTTCGTCATGTTTTCTCCTTTGTATCGAATGAAGTGTTTCATACCTTCTTGGAGTAATCTAACATTGTCTCCATCTGTTTCACAAAGCTCGACTTGAAGAATAGCATCGGCCCCATCGGGCATTGGCGCGCCCGTCATTATTCGGGCCGCTTCCCCTTTGCTAACGAGGACGTCGTCTTCTTGCCCGGATGCTTGAATCGTTGCTATAATTTTGAGGTCAGTGGGTGGAGAACGTGTGTCTTCATAGCGTACTGCAAAGCCATCCATGGCTGAATTATCAAATGGTGGATCGTTTACTAAAGAAGCAAGGTCTTGTGCTAATATTCTGCCGTGGGCGTCATCCAAATTGACTATTTCCGATTCTACAGCGGGCTTTGTTTGACAACAAATTTCCAACGCTTCCTCGAGGGACACGAAGTAGGGGAGATTGGTCATCGTCAACACCAAGGGGCATTCATGCTTGAGTGTCGCGGTAGATTGGTCTCAAAACATCAATGCGAAATCTATGAAATATCTGCATAGGCTCAAGCTCACTGCAGCAAGGAAAATTATCGTAACGATTTTATTTGAAATGTGTTGAATTGCATATTTCGCTCCACAGAAGGCGCATGTAAATGCTAGCAGCGGAATTAGGATTGTCAAAACAATTCCGACTGAATTGAAGAGAGAGTGGACTACTCCGTCAAGGACAATGTGGCTTAGCAATGCAACTGGTACGATTGTTGCGCCTATCTGGTAACTTGTTCCTGCGGCTTTGTGGGCGTCCATTTTTAGTAACGATCTGTTCAGAGTGACTAGGATTGCCCCTCCTCCTATTCCAAGTATTCCTGACGCTGTGCCTGCAAGAGCTGTTCCAACCTGATACTTCTTCTTCAGAGGTTCAAAATTTGGAGGGGTTTTGTTTTCAGATTGTTCTTTTCGCATCCTTGTAATCGTGCGTTCAATAATGAAGATTAGAATTGCTGCTGCAATAATTTTGATTCCTACTTCTCCAACCTTATCGATAAGAATTCCTGCAAGAAGTGTACCCACTATTGCGAACGGGATTGCTGAAATTCGTCCTGCGTTTGCAATAGTAGAGTCGGTGTATCCAGATTTTTTGTGGGAAAGGCTACTTCCAAGAGCCACCATGAAAACTAGTAATAGAGATCCTGTGATTGATTCTTTCATTCCCCAATCAAGAAGATAGAGAAATATTGGCACATATAGTACTCCCCCTCCTAAACCGAGTGGGCTGAAAATTAACGCTACAAATAGCAATAATGCTACTGCGAAAATTGTTGTGGGGTCCATTTTATCACCTACTTTTTCCCAATAAAGAAGTGTTCGGGTTTTGGCGCTAGTGGCCGTTTAAACCAAAGTGGCCTCCTTTCTCCGCGAGGGTGAGTTTCCTTTTCTTTAGCCCAATCATTCCACTTCTTGTAATGTGCCATGGATTTCTCCATATCTACTTCTACATCACCGTATAATTCATCATCGCCGGGTCGCGATAGCCATACTTTTTGCAACCAACAATGTGAGCCGCTAATAGGGTCGGGTTGCACTGCGTGAGTGATATTTTGGTGAACGCCGCCATCTCTCCACCAGATGCGTTTCGTATCTGGGTCTATTGAATCAAAAGATTCGATTCCACTAGTTGTCCGCATGCGCATCTTCCCATCGCCGCGGTCTTCAATTTTAATTTCGTTTGTCATAAACCGGTTGCCAGCATCCTGTTTTCTCCTCCACCTTCCGATGTGGTGGCTACAGCCGATTACCCCTGGTTTAATGCTCTCAGTCACCCATACCTTGTCGACAAACCATCCAATTTCAGTACGGATTTTAAGCAACTCCCCTTCAGCAACGCCGAGTTTTGCGGCGTCTTTTGGGTGAATCCATATTGGATTTTTATGAGCTATTTCAACCAGCCATTTTGCATTTGCACTGCGTGAATGGATATGTTGTGGTAGGCGGAAATTTGGTAATAGGCAATACTCGTCTTCACCTTCAAGGTTGCTTGGATGGACGTGGCTATTAATTCGATAATGAGGGATTGAATGTTCAGGGTATCCAAACTCGATCATTGTCTCAGAATAGAATTCTTGCTTCCCACTAGGGGTTGGCCATCCTTCTGTCTCGTGTTTCTTGTAAGTTGATGGTTCGATTAGGAAGGCGCCGTGTTTTCTCATGTATTCAAGTTCTGTCAAACCTTCTGCAGTGGCCGCTTCAGTAAGCCCGGGAACCCTCTCGAAAGTATACTGATAATACTCGTCTATGGTAATCTTCTCACCCGGGCGATATGGGCTCATGAAATGTTCTCTGATGCCCATTGTTCCATCGTCGATGCGCCAGGATAGTTCATTCCAAAACTCATCTTCTTCCCAAACTGAGCCGGGGTTTACTTCGTGGGTGAATTCTATTTCCTTTCCTTCTCTTCTTGCATATTCACGTAAAACCGGTTGCCGGAACGCCACCCATTTACCTGAGCTTGTAGCATAGGAATTGATGTCGTGCCTTTCAGAGGAGTGTCCCATTGGAAGCACGTAATCTGCAAAGAATGCCGTTTCATTCCACGTAGGAGTCATTGCCACGTGGCACCCTATTGCCTCTTCGTTCTGTAACATACCCATCCATGCAAACCCATCTGGATATGTCCAAACCGGATTGAAGACCCTGGTGAAATACACATCCATTGTTCCTCTTCCTTCTTTCACCATATGTGGTAAAATGTGGCTCATTTCAAAATGAGATAGTGTATATTCAGGAGGGTAGTGAAGTTCATTCCAGCCGTCTGGGGCTGGTGGCTCGTCGAATAATTCGGGTTTGAATTTGGACCACGAGTTCGGTGCTGTTCCGCCTTCAGTACCAACGCTTCCAGTTAGAACATTGAGGAAATGGAGCGTTCGCGCAACTTGCCAACCCCCAAGATTGCCAATTGATGCTGACCGCCAAACGTGAGAGGAAAGTGCGCTACCTGCTTCTGCAACTATGTTTCCAACTTCAATTACTTGTTCTACGGGAATTCGACATTCCTCTGCAGCAAATTCGGGGGTATAGATTGAATATTCTTCTTTCATTAATTCAATAAATCTCTCAAATGTTTGTGCCTCTCCGGGATGGTCTGCGGCTAACCACATTTCCCAATTTACCCAATCTTCAAGGAAGCTGCGATCATATGTTCCTTTATCGAGAATCATCTTTGCCCATGCGAGGAATAGCGCTGGCTCAGAGCCCGGCCAGGTTGGAACCCAGTGGTCTGCCATTGCAGCGGTATTAGACAATCTTGGATCGATGACAATTAGTTTTGCACCGTCCATCATTCCCTCAAGAATTCTCTGTGCGTGCGGATTGAAATAATGGCCAGTTTCGAGGTGTGATGAGGTTAATAGAATCACTTTGGCGTTCGCGTGATCTGGTGAAGGGCGGTCGTGTTTGTGCCAAATTGCATATCCCGTTCTAGCACCTGCTGAACAGATATTTGTGTGACTATTATGACCATCGACGCCCCATGCTTTGAGGACACGGTTGGTGTAGCCTTCGTGACCTGGGCGCCCCACATGGTATACCACTCTGTCTTTAGCGCCCGTTTTTAGGCTTGCACGAATTTTGGTTGAAATTTCATCAAGGGCTTCGTCCCAAGTGATTTCTTCCCATTCTCCGGCGCCGCGTGCTCCTTTGCGGCGTAGGGGTTTGAGAATTCTTTCGGTGTCTTTGATTTGATTGATTGTTGCGGGGCCTTTTGCGCAATTACGGCCGCGGCTCCCCGGGTGATGGGGGTTGCCTTCGAATTTAGAAACTTGACCAGATTCTTTGTCTACATATGCGAGTAATCCGCAAGCAGATTCGCAATTGAAGCAAGTTGTTGGAATTAGTGAATAATTTTTCTCAACTTTCTTTGGCCATGCGTTTGCATCTAATTCCATGTGGTTATGCCAATCATCAGGGCTTGGAAATTTCCGGAGGGGCCCTTGGATTTTGACTACCTCTTCTCTATCGAGATTGGGGATTATGCGGAGGGTTTGAGCGATGTGTTCGATGATGGTTTTCGCCATAATATCACCTCAGAGCAGTGGTGCTGCTTGGGCCTCCCTCAGGCCGTGTAAGATGTGTTGGTAGCCAAACCAAAATCCAATTAATGATACTGCAATGGCGGGTAAGAAGAATGTCCCTTTGAGGGATTGTTGAAAGAAGATGAAGAGTGAAATAAATGCTAGACCTCCAAAGAAGAGCATTTCAGTGCTACCTGTCAATATGATTGAGGTGTTGCTTTTGTTAGCCCAGACAACCCTTCCCCTCGCTTGCTTGAAAAGCCAGCCTGTGTAAGATCCTGTCAACCATGCTGCTGGGATTCCAGCTATTGCTGTCCACTTGTGTAATTCTACTGGTAAATCAAGAACAAATATTGCAAGGTGGAGAGTCATTAATGCACCAAATGCTCCGAGAGTAAATCCTCCTCTCACTAACCATGAAGACCAGTTTGGCCTTAGTAGCACATAGATGAATCGCATTGGTTTGTCGAGATCGTGAATCAATAATGCCCCTGTAAGCCCTAGTAAAGCGATGCTGAGTGCTATTCCAATCGCCACTATTGTATCAAATTCAAGTTTTCCGAGAAGTATACTAGCCATCAATAGAATGTAGAGGCCCGCTGCAGCTGATTTCGTTACGAGATATCCTGCTACCTCCCAATCCCATAGAATTCCTTTGCTTGGGGCGTCGTATGATCTAGTGGCCTTTGGAGTGGTTTCAGAACCCAATTTCTCCATGACGTCGTGAATAATTGCGCGGTCGCGTGGGTTTGCATCTTTTGCCTTCATTTCCAACGCTAATTGAACAATCATTGACGGGGTGTCTGCTTGATGGAGGCGATTATCTGCATACTTCGCAAAATGTCCCACTCCCCCTTCCTGGCTAGTCCACATTCCACTTCCCGTCCTGAGTGTTGCGGCTGGGTCTAGCATTTCGTCGCTTGCTTGCACGTAGAATAGATTGGGTTTTGCCCCAGATTCTGGCTTACGAACCCTAACGTCATTTTCTTGAATACGTTGAGATATTGTTGAATTTGGGTTGTCTAAATCGCCAGAGATGATGGATTCTGTTGGACACACCACTACACATGCTGGCTCGTATGAATTTTCAATTCGGTGTGCGCAATAGTTGCATTTTGCTGCTGTGCCTTTGTTTGGATCGATGTATAATGCATCATATGGGCATGCTTGCATGCATGATTTACAACCAATGCATCTTTCGTCATCAAAATCTACAATTCCATCTTCGCGTGGATATAATGCGCTAGTCGGGCAAATTGTGGCGCATGGAGAATCTTCACAGTGGTTGCAACGATGAACGCTAAATTCTCGTGTGGAGTTAGGGTATTCTCCCTTTTCGATGTACTTGACGTGGGTGCGATTTACACCAATGGGGACGTCGTGTTCGGATTTACATGCAACAGTACATGCATGGCACCCAATGCAAGTCCGGTTGTCAATTACAAATCCAAAGTTTACCATATTGATACCCGGGGTCACTCAAAGGATTTTGCGTGCTCACAGTGCGGGCATGTAATTGTGTAACGAGCTTTTCTTGGCTTTGGGACCTTCATGATCGAACCACACATTTCGCATTGATGACGAATTGTTTCCGGTGCTTTTGGCGCTTCAGGAGCACCTACAGTACGGCCGACATCTGTTGACCACCCGCGGGCGTCTGAATACGCGTCCGTTTTCTTTAATTTGGAGCTTTTCAAAGAAAGTCGAAACTTCTTCTTTCTACGCCTTTTGCCGGGAGCTGGTGCCTTTGCCGCCATAAGAATCGGTTTCCGCTTAGTGTTCCGGTATTCAACCGCTTCGGCTGTTTTCATTAATTTAGATTGGTGGAAATGCCGTTTACTGGAGTGTGAACCTCGTGCCCGTTGGCCTCAAGTGCTTCAACAAGAGGGGGGCGAGCATTTGTTGGGTCAGTGTGGTATACAACAACGGTTTCTGCTTCGCATTGGGAGGCGAAATTAACAATTTCAGAGTGTCCAGAGTGGGTAGAAAATGTAAATTGGTCAACTTCTAAATTAATTGTAGTTTCCTTATCCCAAATGGGTACTTTGCCTTTATCGAGTAACATTCTTCCCCCAGAACCCTTTGCTTGATAACCGGTTAGTAATATTGCGTTACGGGGATCTTCTCGAAGGCGGTTAAGATACCAAATCGATGGGCCGCCATCCATCATTCCTGATGTTGATACGATACAATCTGCATTTAGGGCCTTCTTGCGATCGGATTTTGATGATACTTTCTTGCACCAACTCCAAGCTGAATTTAATGCGGCGGGATCTCTTAGAAGTTCAGGGTGCTCCATCTGGATTTTTGCTACACGCTTTCCCATTCCATCGACATGAACGTCTAACTCTGGAAGGTGTTTGTGAAGTGTCATTACAACATCTTGGGTTCTTCCGTTAGCAAATGCTGGAATTAATGCTGTACCACCGCGTTCGGTTACTTTTACAATTCTCTCTATGAATCGTTGAACTTCTTCCTCTTTGTTGGGATGTTCTCTTCCCCCATAAGTTCCCTCAACAAATAATACATCGGTTTTTTCTGGTTTAGCGCCGTTTACTAAAGATGAGTCTCTTGTATCAAAATCTCCACTGAAAAGGAGTTTGTGAGTTTCTGTTTCAACATGAAGCATTGCGGCACCAGGGATATGTCCTGCTCCTAGTAATTTGAGTGTCCAGTCATTATTTTTCCATGGGGTGTTGAGGTCATGTGGTTGCCATGAGGCCATAGCGCCATCGATATCTCTCTTATCCCATGCTAATGGATATCCTTCAATTCTGCTAACTTTGTAGCAATCATTCCACATCATTCTCGAAATTTCTGCAGTTAATCTTGTACCATGTAATTTTGTTCTATGATTTGAACAAAGCCATGGAGCCATTCCTAAATGATCAATATGTGAATGTGTAATTACTGCATCTTTTACAGGAGGGGCTTCGTGTGGATAACGTGGTGGATCTGTTGGAGCTAATCCATAATCAAGTAACATTTTAGTTCCTTTATAGTCTTCAAACATACATCCAACATTTCCTACTTCATCTCCTCCACCAAGGTAATGATATCTCATTCCTTTATCAGGAGGTGTTTCGGGATATGAAGTGGTTCGACCTGGAGAGTATAGAACCATATTATCTCCTTGTGCCGACCATGCATGAACATGTCGCACCCCTGTATTTCCAATGGAAGTAAAATTAGAGTAAATGGATCAATTATTATCTCGCGAAGGTTAAGGACTAGACGCGAAACACAACAAAGGGTCTTGCTAACGCTCTTTTCTAATCACATCTTTTCTTACTATTCACAACCATCTAAAATAAACTCCAGTGGAAATAGAGGGGTAGGGGTTGGGGGTACGAATTTTTTTAATTTTTATTTTAATTGATTTCCACTCCACATTATTCCATTAACTAAATCAAATAAAAAATCAATATTCCAATGGCCATCTGGCCGAAGATGCAATGACCCTGTGTCCACTCCAAGAATTGATGACGAAGTCTAAGACCGGAATTTTCGTTGTTGATGAAGATCTATGTTATGGCTGTGGAGCTTGTATTGCAATGTGCCCTACCAATGCTTTGGAATTAGTAGATAGACTTGCAATCGTTATTCAAAACGACTGTACTCTTTGCAATCATTGTATCCCTTCTTGTCCCGTATTTGCACTTTCAATTAAGGAGGGCTGAAAATGGTAATCATTGCAGGCGCTGGATTAACTGGCCTTTCATGCGCATTAGAATTACTTGAAACAAATAGGGAAGTAACATTATTCGAGGCACGTCAAGAAATAGGCAATCCAGTAAGATCACCAGGACTATTACGAAATATAAATCCAAAATATATCGAGATATGTTGTGCAACTTCAGGACCACTAGGGTGGGGATTTAGACGAGAGTGGTTGGAAAAAGAAATGGCTAGAGAAGTTTTGGAAATGGGGGGAAAAATTAACCTAAAAACAAGAGCTCCGGAAGGCGCAATTGATTGTACTGGAGGAAAATCTTCAGCGCCCGGTTGGCCTGTAGGAGCAAGAGATAATTCCCTCATTAATTGGTCGGGCGGCATTACAATAGAGGATAATTTACCCGTTGAATTTTCAATCAACACACAAACCGAAGACACATTGTGTTTTCAAAGAGGCGATGGCTTAGTAGAATGTTGGTCACGAAACGACAAACTTCCACGCCCAAAACAAGGGTGGTTAGAGGTGATGAAAGGAGAACACCCCGCCACACCCGAAGAAATCAGCGGCGATGACGCAATCATTCAAGGGAAAGCAATCGCCCGAAAAATCATTCAATCAGAGCCGGGGGTGCCGAACTATGACGCCCGATGAGGGACTACTTTCTCACGTCCACAACAGGGGGCATGGATGTCAACACATCATCCTCATTGATCCGGGTAAGCAAAGTGCAGAAGTTGCTGCAAAGCGAGCCGTTATTGCCGTTGAAACTGGTTCGAGAATGATATTCGTAGGAGGCTCAACAGATACCCCAGACGACGTAGTACATGAAACCTGTAAAGCGATTCAAGAAATTCTTGAACTCAAAACCTTTACAGCAAGCCAAGATCCAACAGCAGACGAAGATGTTTGGAAAGTTCCTGTAGTATTATTTCCAGGAGGGGCACACGCTCTTTCACCAGCAGCAGATGGGATTTTGTTCATGATGCTCATGAACTCAAAATCAAGGCGATTCCTCATCGGCGAACAACTTCGTGGTGCCCCAGCACTCAAGCAATACGGGGTCGAAACCATACCCACTGGTTACCTTGTATTCTCACCAGGTGGCAGGGTTGGAGAAGTAGGGGACGCAGATCTAGTGAATTCAGGGCAAGAAGAACTTGTGTATTCATATGCTTTAACAGCTAAAATGTATGGTTTTAATACCCTGTATTTAGAAGCGGGAAGTGGTTCTTCAACACAAGTAGATTCTAATTCTATTCAAGCAGCTAGACAAGTATCTGAACTTTGTCTAATAGTCGGAGGGGGAATCAGAAATGAAGAACAGGCCGCAAAGGCAGCAGCGGCCGGCGCAAACTGGGTAGTAACAGGGACGCTTACTGAAGATGCAACATCGGACGCCGAACTAAAATCACGCCTTGAAGCCGTAATTAGAGGAATTCAATCCTCGTCATCGTAGACAATAGGGTCTCCAGAGCCACCAGGGGCGGGAGGGCGGCTTTCATCAACATCCATACCCTTCGAAATTTCTTCAGTAGTAGTTTCTAAATCAACAGAACCACCCTTTGCTAAAGTATGCATATCATCAGAATCCGGCGCAGAAATCGTTCTTGAAACGTCAGGAGAGTTGGCGTAAATTTCCTTTTTCAATTCACGTTCATCATGGGTTCGAACCAGCGAAAGCGAATCAGCAAATACACGCCCGACCACTTCACGGGTGCGCTCAGACCTTCGAACACCATCTAATTCAGTGACCGCGGTATTACGTTGTGATTCCAATTCACGAATCTCTGCTGTGCGATCAGTAAGTGCCGATTCTAAATCAACAATGGTAAGCGACATCTGTTGAACACGCTCATCTCTTTCGAATACATCGTTGTGTAGGCGGCGCTCTCGTCGTCGTAATGATTCGTATTCGCGATTTCTCTCAAGAAGGCGGCGCTTTAATTCCTCAATCTGCTCGACCAAGTAATCATGTTCTGCTGAAACAGAACGAGGACCTTGCATAACTCTCTCCAATTGTTCTTCAAGTTCTGCTAAACGACTATCACGTTGATCTAACAACCCTCTCAATCGATCAGCAATGTCACGAAGTCTCTGCCTTTCTTCTTCTAAAGCATTATTTGCAGCCTTTTCAGCATCAAGATCAGCCGAGAGGGCATCCGTTTGAGATTTCAACGCCCTTACTTCATCAGCAGTAACACTTGTCAATCCAGCATTAGCAGCCCGCTCTAAAGCCTCCACCATTTGAGAAATACGACCTTCCATTTCAGCAATGACATCGTCTTGTTGAACAGTTAATTCTCGAAGTTGGCCCGCCTCGGTTTCGAGAGCAGCCTTTTCTTCTGATGAAATCGAGGAGCGGTTGTCAGACAACTCTTGTCGAGTATCTTCCAGGAGCCTTTCCAAATGAATAATTCTAGCACTACCCTCTTCTAATTCAGCACTTGCTTGCTGTAGTTGAGCAACCTCTGGAGCAACAGCATCTTTCCTCTCAGCAAGGTCGAGTTCAAGAACACGGAGCCTTTGCTTGGAAGTTACAAGGTCTTCATTCCTTTCAGCGAGCTCTTGCCAAGCCACCAAAACTTCTTCCACAAGTTGGTCAACCGGGTAACCGCGAAGCATTCCTTCGAGCGCAGCGCGCTCATCTCCGGAAGAATCTCCGATGCGGCTGATACCACCTGGGTTCGAAGCGCCGAGCGTCATTACACGCAATCGCACATCAACCACACTTCAACCTTTCATCTCCTGAAGGGCCCTACGGGCCCATTAAGCGACCCTTAGTTAAGTGCGGTATACTTCTAATCCAACCCACCAATATCATCATCCCAAACAGAATCTGTTGGATCTATTAGTGGCGATGTTGCAATTACTTCAGACATCTGTTTTGAAAGGCGATTCATTCGGAAAAACCCAACAACGATTAGAGGTACAAATATTAACAGAGGAATTATCCACCACGGAAAAGACCCGTCAACTTCTAAACCGTTACAAATTCCATCTCGATCATCATCCTTCGGGGCGTCCGACGAATCATTCGGGTTTGTCCCACAATCAGATTCAATATCATCATTCCAACCATCATTATCATCATCAGGGTCATCTACATCACACCATTTATCTAAATCAAAATCAACTGGCACACTCCCCCCATCTTCTTTATCAGTCCCACAAAACAATTCTTGTGAATTTGTCCATCCGTCTGAATCATTGTCATCAGTAGGGAATTCCGATGAATTCTTCGGATCTGTTCCATTTTCTACTTCAGCCATATCGGTTGATTGGTCACCATCATCATCAAAGTCTTCTATCAAATTAGTTGTAGAATCTCCAAAAATTTCGTCAGGTTTACCATCATTATCAGTATCCATATAGGCCGATGGATCATTTGGAAACGCATCAGGGCCGGCATTACAGATGAATTCTTCACGAATCGTTACATCAATGAAACCATCACAAGTACCATCACCATCGGTATCAGCAAATAGAGGACTCGATTGTGAAATCATTAAACTTTCATTAACATCAGATAAACCATCTCCATCATCATCATCATCCTCGACCAAGGTTGTGTTATATCCACTTCGTATAATATCTGGATAACCATCTCCGTCAGTATCTGCATCTGCCGCAGGATCGGTTGGGAAATAATCGTAACCACTTGAACAAATATTGTTTTCTCCATAAGATACGTTGACTAACCCGTCACAGACCCCATCACCATCAGTATCGGCCAACAACGAATCTGTGCTTGGATTGGACGACTGCTCGTCATTATCTGATAAACCATCATTATCATCATCATCTTCAACTAAGAACAAAGGCGATAGTGCTCCAAAATCATCCGGCATTGAATCACCATCTGTATCCAACAAAACGTTGATTGGAACTGAAACCGAGACAGACTCTAAGCTAGTATTTGCCCAAATCATGACATTAATTTGATTTACAATTTGAGTTGGTGTTCCATATATTGTAAGATTAGATATTTCAAACATCAAGCCCGGCGGTAAGTCACCATCTAATTCCCATGTTCTCTGAGAGTCAAAAGGATGAGCGCCAATATAAATAAGTGAAATTGAGTCCATCGGTGTATTTTCAACAAGTATCAATTCCGATTGAGACATCACAATCCCAGGAGGGGGCTCTTGTATCTCGATAGTGATTACGTCTGAATCTGAACCTTCAGAGTTATTTGCCCATACAGTATACGAAATTTCAGATTGATTTACTGCTGGTGTGCCTGTAATTAGTCCATTATTAAAGAACAACCCGAGAGGTAACTGGGGAGATATTTCCCACGTTTCAATTAAACCCCCGTTACTAATTGGACTCACATCGTCCATCCTAACGTATTGTGTAGCCACTATAGAAGAATCTTGATATACAATATTTGGTGGCTCTTCGGAGACAGTGATTGAGATATCAAATGAATAATTTCCTGCCGAACTATTACCCCAAATTGAATAAATTGTTGTGGGTTGATTCACAATTGGGGTACCACTAATTTTACCATCATTAATATCAAAATTCAAACCTTCTGATAAATCAGGATCTATTTCCCAAGATTCAACAAATCCTCCTATATTCATGGGCGTTACATCTGGCATTTGATGGAGGCGCATCAAATTGTAGACGGAGGGCTCATAACTGAACTCAGGAGCGCCGACAACCTCAATATTTACAGTTGCCGAAGCCGATTCGAGGCTTGAGTTTGCCCAAACCGTATATTGTGTAGCATTTTGAACAGCAAGAGGAGAGCCACTTATTTTACCATCAGTAGAATTAATTGAAAGCCCGAGGGGCAATGAAGGATTTACACTCCAATCTACTTCAGAAACAAGTCCAGTTGAATTTTTTATGGAATGCAATTCATATCCATTGCCGGAGCCACCACCTCCTGCTTCAAAGTAAAGTGTGCCATCAATCATCGCCATTTCTGCATTATCAGGATGGGTCACACATGTAGTTGTATTAGATTGGCATAGTTTTGTAGTGCCATTATCGGTGCCGTCTGTCCTATACCAGTGCCTATCATTTGAAGATGGAGTATACAGTGAGGCGTACACATAAAGTCCAGAACTAATAATTGAAGTATGTTTTCCTTTCCACCCCGGTTTTACAAGACCCGGAGCAATGATTTGGGTTCCATTCAGCGTGCCATCACTTTTCCATAATTTGACACCAGTAATATTATTTCCATTACTATCAACTCCATTGGTCAAACCATCATCTGACCAAGCGTAAAAGTATAAATTTCCATCATGAGGGTGATATATTGCATTTTTCGGGCCGGAACTACGAGTAGTGTTATCCGTTTTGTTTCCTGGCAAAAGGTCCATTTTTATGGTTCCATTTTCTGTACCATTAGTAAACCAAAGCTCTTGGCCAGTGTATTGGTCTCCAGATGCAACAGTGCCTCCCACTGCTGAGAAAAATAGATTGCTACCGGCTGCCGCCAACATAGTAATCGAACCATATGATGTGCCATTTGACCCATCGGGCATCATCACTTCGTGTGTGCCATTCGTTGTTCCATCACTTACAAACAGTGTAAGTCCGTATTGGCCCCTTGCTTTAAAGTAAAATCTATCATCAGCTACTATCATTTCCCCCATACTATTTCCTGCCCCACCTGGTCGTACATCTTTGAACAACAGTGTGCCGTTCAAAGTACCATCTGTATACCAAATTTCTGAGCCATAAGTATTGTTCCATGCTCTGAAATATACTTTACCATCAAAAGAAATTGAATAAGCAACACCAGAACCAGAAGGGCCTGGCCTCAGATCCTTGAGCATATATGTCCCACTAGGTGTTCCATCACTTACCCACAACTCCCCTCCATGCATGTTATCACTTGCCTTGAAAATTAATTTGTTGCCAAGCACAGCCATATGTTCTATTCCAGAACTACTTGTGTTGTGAATATCTTTGACAAGAACCGTACCGTTGGCAGTTCCATCTGATTTCCATAATTCTGTACCATGTATTCCATCATTAGCTTCGAAGAAGAGGATGTTGCCAACAACAACCCGATCATTTATTCCGCTACCAGAAGATCCAGGCCGTATATCTTTGACAAGTACTGTTCCGTTGGCCGTACCGTCTGTTTTCCATAATTCCTCACCATGAGTTCCATCATTTGCTGCAAAAAACAACTGATTTCCCACTATTGAAAATTCATCTGGATAAGAACTTGAAGAGCCGGGCCGTATGTCGGAAACCAATGACAAATTTTCAGGGATTACCACCTGTCCATCCGAAGAAGGGGAGTACGAAAATGTAACATCGGGCATTGGAGTATTATTGGCTAATCTAAGCGTGGTCAAAATTGGAGTAATCGATGGATTTGAAATAATGCCATTGGAATCACTATCAGAAATCTCAGACATTAACTCCTCATTTTCAACAAAGGAAATTTGTGTAGTTAACACTAAGATTATTACACAAATCAAAGGAGCCAGCGGCAACTTGTATCTACAGCCCATATGGTTCGCTGCAAGTTCAAGTATTTATGAAACTGGACCTTTCCAATAGGAAAAAATCTATTCTAAACCATTCCCGAAGGCATACGGCCCACAGAAAACCTTCAGTTAATAGCGGTATACTGCTCATCAGGCATCTCTTGAGCGAGAGCCATTGCGCCAGTTGCGACCTTCTCGATAGGGTCATCAACACAAGTAACAGTAACATCTCCAATGTCAGCGATTTCATGAGCCACTGCATCAGCAACACCTTCGATTAACGAGCCGCCACCAGATAGGATGATGTTGTTACGCAGAATAGGCTGATATTCGGGGTCAGCACTTGCAACAATCGATTTTACTGCAGCACCAACCTTGTTGATAATCAATCCACAAGCATCTTTCACTAGGTCTCCAATGTCGACAACTTGCTTCTTACCTTCAACAGATAACTCAACCATCTGTTCACGGTCATCGCCAGAAACGTATGAAAATTCTTCTTTCCACTTACGGACCATGTCCTTAGTGACTTGAGCCCCGGTGTACTTCTTTCGGATTAATTCAACTAATTGCCCATCGATCCAATCACCAGCTTCAGTGATAGTTAACTGGTCTTCCTCTGAGGGGAATGTTCCGTACAAACGAGCGATGTCTGTGGTGCCTGCACCAATGTCTACAACGATAGAACCCGAAATCTCTCCAATACCAAACGCAGTTGCAAAGGGCTCAGTAACAACCATAATCGCATTGACTTGGCCGCGCAGAGTAGCAACTAGGTTACTCTTATCAGTGAATGAAACGTGTGACGGAGAGCAAATTACTCCAAATACTTCATCATACTCTTCGGGGTCAACAGTTTCGACTAAGTGAGTAACAAACGCCTTTGCAGCAGCAAGGTTTGCCTCATCATCTTGAGTTACCCCTGCCGCCATTGGGCGGTAAATATTGCAGGCGAGCTTATTCTTTAGCGCATCTGCGCCAAACAAGACATCTCTGCCAAGGAAATTTCGTGCAACTGGGTCTTTTGGACGACCAACAACAGTCTCAATTGTTTCTAACGAGCCAGTGCTCGAAGCAATTGTTGATTGGTACGTTCCAAGATCGATTCCCACATAGAGTCGTTCTGCCATTTATCTCACCTTATGCCCCTAGGACATTGTGGCGACGAAGCCACTTGTCTTGAAGTTTCACTCGCGAGAAAAGTTCATTCTTCTTCCATAAAGGGCGGCGAAACCTCGCCAATATATTTCCTTTCAAAACCACGAAACACGAAGCCTGCGGCAACAATTGCTCCAGTCACGAGTCCAAAAATACCCCACATTAAAGCCCTATTTTGGGAGACTTTAGACCCGCTATCTCCGTCACTAAGATTTGAGTCGCCCCCATCTCCAATTAAAGCGGGGTTTTCCCACCAAATTGTGAATTCATCCGAGGACAAATTCGAAATTAATGAATGGGTCCATTCTGATTCATTTTCATCGATTGCAATAATTTCTAAGCGCCAATCATGACGATTGATTTGGTAGATAACAAGGTCTTCTTCAACAACGACAGTACATTGGTACATAGTTACATTTTCTATACGCCAAGCACAATCACCAAGATCAATCGTAAGATTGGGAGAAACTAAACGCATCACAACGTTGACAGCATCCCCTTCTTCATCAGAAACACCAATCATTATCACAAGCTCATGTGTGTAGTTTCCACCAGAGGGATTGATGATAAATTGTATTTCAGGGGCACTATTTTGGATGGCACATCCATCCGAATCAACCGGGGCCGAAGGAATAGTGGCAGCGCACAAATCAGCATGATTGGCAACACCATCGTTATCATCATCACCATCTAGTCCAGTAAGAGAAAGCGCAAACCCAAGGCGATCACCTTCAATTCCAACAGTTCCAGGACTACTTCCTTGGCTGACATTAACAGCTACAACCTCGACATCTAACCACTCAACCCCTTCTAATTGGTCCGCCGAAAGACGAATCATTACAGTGGTTTCATTTGAGGAATTCATTCCAAGGGGGGAGGTGACAGAGGAATAGTATAGGGCGCTTGTACCCGAAGACCTTACTTCATCATCAACAGCAAACATCCCATTAGACGTACGGACAATCAATCTCAAATCATCTATTTCATAGGGTTGTGGTTTTGCATTGTAAGACATGGTTGCGACAAAATCACTTCCAGGCATTGGAATAACTCTGAACACCTCACTCTCTCCTTCAGAAAGGAAGGGGCCAGCAGCACCACTACCATTCCAAGGTGACGCCAATAACTCCTCATTCGTTGCGCCGCGCTGCGAAATAAAATCCGACCAACCATTCATTGCAAATGAATCATACATCCAAACCTCATCTACTCGAGAAAAATTTGGTCTACCATATCCTTGAAATTCATCCGGACTATTTCCTGTAATTGGGTCTGCAGAAAGAGCGAGTAAAGATCTTAATTGAGCACCCGAAGGAGTAAACCCAGTCTCCACCTCCACCATTTCTTGTAATACTGCAGTAAAAGATGCAGCCATAGGGGCGGCCATCGAAGTACCAGTCATCGATCTGCTTTCATTATTCATTGAATCAATTATTCCGTCAGCACCAGCCGAAACAACATTCTGACCGGGAGCTGCGATGAATATACCCCGGCGCTCATCGGCATCGGGGCCATGTGAATTAGAAGACCACAAAGAAGCATTTTCATCATAATTAGTGGCGGCAACCGCCACAACATTACGGGCGTTTGCCGGTTCCATCATCTGATTACCATTATTTCCCGGTGCGACGAAAACTAACGACCATGGATTTTCCATCAACCACGTATCAACATCCAAACTTCTGTTAGTGTATTCGACAGAATCGTCACCCCACGACCAGGAATTGATGACAGCGCCATTATCCGATGCTTGAGATAACAAAACATCTACTTCGGGGGGATGCCATCCTGTTTGATTGACAATATCTTGTACTACCAACCGGGCACCACTAGAAAACGAATTCATCATACTTTCATTTCCATCTACGTGTGAACAGGCGAGAATGCCCGCCACATGTGTGCCGTGGCGGAATTGCTGGTGGCCCTGCGTATCCCATCCATCTATGGTATCATCAAGATAGACAATTTTTCTGTGTTCGGCCCCAGGTATGCCAACAGAATCTGTAGAGTTTCTAAAACAGGCATGATCAAAATCGACCCCAGAATCCGCAACAGCAATAATAACATTATTGCCATTGTATTCGCTAGACTGAACTCCATCGAGAACTCCATCGGCAAGGATGTCAGCAGAAGAAAACCCCCTCTCTGATGTTGAAGAAGCCGCAGTAAATGGTGCGAGAAGAAGCACCAAAACCAAAGCCCCCACTATACGCATAACTGCCCCACCATCCCTACTACGGTTGAATTTTCAGGTGCGCCGACCCGCGCCAGCGCGTTTAAGACACATCCACAGGTCGGCGGGGCCATGCAGGCTTACCGTGTATCCGGGACCGCCCCATTTGGGCGCCAGCGCCAGCAATTCAGTCTTGACTTGGCAGCGGACTCCGAAGAGGACGCAACACACCGATGTTATTCCATAATCGGCTCCCGCCATAAAGCGGGCCGCAGGGCAATCACCATCGATTCCGTCCAGGAAATCGATCCACGAACTTCTACTGAAGCGCGTATTCTAGACGCCTTCCGCGAGCAAATTGCTGCAGCAGGCGGAGTACTCGCCCCAACCGCAGAAGAGTGAACCGCCGGAAATCGTCGGGTTCTTGATGGGTGAGGCGCTCCCATAAGGTGGTCGCCATGGTTGATGCAGTTGAACTTCAACGGATGGCGAGGCTTGTTGACATGAATCGACAACGTCTCGCCGAACTCCAAGAGCAGGTGCAGCGCGTCGACGCGGTGCTGTTTGAACACGAGGAAACAATCACTTCTCTTAAGGCAATAGAAACCACGCCCGGCGGACACATGTCCCTTGGAGCCGGGGTCATGTTACCAATCAACAAAGGAACAACAACTCTTGTGGATTTAGGCACGGGCATCTTAGGTGAGAGAAGCCCTCAAGGAGCAATTTCAATTGTTCAATCAAGAATTGACGATCTAATTGAAGTAAAAACTCAGTTTCAGGCAGAAATTGAAATTATTTCAAAGAGGACAGAAGAATTAGCAAACGCTTTCGACGAAGCGGCCAAGAGTATTTCCGAACCTGAAGTTACTGAAGAGGAAACCCCCTCTGAGCCGGAGCCATCACCTTCAACTAGCACGAGGCGGCGCCGAAATTTTGGAAGCAGTCTTACACTAGATGATTGAGGGATAATAATGGGACTCTTCGATAAATTCCGCAAGCGCGTAAATAAGGCGGCTGAAGAAGTCGATATTGATGCGCTTTCAGCCGATGAAGAAAGCGAAGAGGCGCAAGAAGCACTTGCAGTACAAGACTCAAACACAACACAACCCGATGAAGAGTGGGAAGAAATCACTGAAGAGGAACCACTTGCTTTACCTCCTGCTGATGATGAATGGGAAGAATGGGACGAGGAAGAAGAATCATACACACTCCCCTCTGAACCTTCTAGGCGAGAAAAGAAAATCCTTGCAAAAGCGGCAAAAAAAGCCGCTGCCGCAAAGAAATCCAAAGCAAAAGAACTCAAGAGGAGAGGGGGCAAAGAAGTTGGACGCCTCGCCGGCGCAAACGTCGACCTCCATATGATGAGAACTACTACTGGACGACAATTAGTAGAAGTCAAAGCAACACCAACAGGCGGGCGCGGAACGACAAAAACCGACGGTATCGACATCGATCTCGGAGGAGGGGTTGTTGAATCAGGCGGCAAGATAATCAAACAGAGCGCAGCTCTTGACGAATTACTAGAAGAGCTTGAATGGATAATGCTCGAATCAGATATTTCCTCGGAAGCCGTTTCTGCGGTAATGGGCGCCCTTAGAACCAATTTAATCGGGCAAAGGCTTCGAAAGGGAGCAGACCTCTCAAAGATCCTTGAAGCCAGCCTTAAACGAGCACTGCGAAGCATTCTCAAAGCAGGATACTGGGACTTTGACGCCAGCGTCCAGGACTTTATTGACAAAGGAGACACCCCGGCCGTCATTATGTTCGTTGGAGTAAACGGAACGGGAAAAACAACTACTGTAGCAAAAATTGCCCACCGGCTCAAGAAAAAAGGAATGTCTGTAATAGCAGCAGCAGGCGACACTTTCAGAGCAGGGGCAATCGAACAATTAGAAACTCATTGTGAGCGCTTAGACATCAAATGCATCTCTTCACAACGCGGAGGAGATTCTGCGGCCATTGCAAGGGATGCTGTGGATTCAGCCAAGGCAAAAGGCATAGACGTAGTATTGGTTGATACCGCTGGAAGAATGCAAAACAAATCCAATCTAATGGCCGAACTTGAAAAGGTTCGAAGGGTCGCAAACCCACATTTAACTCTCTTCGTAGGCGACGCGCTTGCTGGAAACGACGCAGTTGACCAAGCGAAAATGTTCCAACAACTTCTCAAATTTGATGGAGCAGTACTTACCAAGCTCGATACAGATGCGAAAGGCGGTGCAGGATTATCAATCGCTCATGCTACAGGCCGACCGATTGTACTTGCAGGAATTGGTCAAGAGTATGATGATATAATGCAATTCGACCCCGATTGGTTGATGGACCAATTATTTGAGTAGGTGAAATAATGTCAGAATTTTTTGAAACCGAAGAAAGCTCCCATCTTTTCCAATTGATATTCATGTTACAAAGAAGTGCGATGATGCACATGGGCATGCTCCCCGATTCAGAAGGACGCGCCCACTTCAATTTGGGAGAAACCAGAGCCGCAATCGATACTCTTCGAATGCTGCAAAATCGGACAAAAGGAAATCTTGACGAAAAAGAAGGGGCTATGTTAAGCGGAGTAATCAGCGAACTTCAACTTCAATTCGTAAAAGCCCCCGCGCGTCAAAAAGAATTAGATGAGGCCACAGCGCGCCAAGAAACAATTAGAGAGACCTTCTCAAATCCACGAGAAGGACCCTCTGAAGTAATTTCAGATGACGAAGAATGAAGGAAAATCAGTATTAGTGTGCGGTTGATTCATGAGGCAAAGCGGTATGAGGGGGGTGTAGGAACATGACACGAGTATCAGATGTTGACGATCCAGAAGCGCCAACGGTCCTTCTCGTAGACAATAACCAGATGGCCCTTCACAGGCTTTCAGGGATTTTCCGGCAGAAGGAATTCGTCGTTGTTACTTGTGAAGATGGCGATAAGGCGGTTGATGAATACATTCGTCTTGACCCAGAACTTGTGGTAATGTCACTAGACATCCCTTCTCTTGATGGACACCTGGCTGCTCTTGAAATGAGAGAGCACGACGATGGGTGCAGAGTTATTTTTACCGCACCAAAACGCCAAGCAAAACTCGCTCAAGATGCAACGCACTCAGCAGGAGGATTAGCGTGGATTGAAAAGCCCATTTCAGCTTCAGCATTTGAAACAATATGGCCGAAAATACTCGGCCCAATTCCAGACGCGCCGGGCCTAGAAGATCTTGACGAAATCCATCCAGAAAAAGCAAATCAAATTGAAATCGAGCCAGACGACTCCCCAAATCCACCAGATCCAATCCCTGTCGTGCCAGTATTAGAAACGGCACCAGTAGTTCTCCAAAAGACTCCTAAGAAACGCTCCAGTAAAGGCAAGCGCCTCTTTGTGGTAGTGTTATTATTCAGTGCATTGGGGGCCGGTGGATGGTTTGCACATTCACAGGGGCTACTGCCGTTCTGACCGGCATCATACCCATACGACCATCTGGAAGTTGGACAGGTACCATCATCATATTCGGCGGTAATTGCTGAACGGCCATAGTTTGTGCAGCATCTACCCGACTTCCCATAGGGGCACGAATAACCTCGCTAATAGAAAACGAAGGAGAGGTTAACAGATCCAAATCTCCAGCAAGTATTCGAGCATCTAACTTATTGTTGGCATTCCAAATCCACCAACTGAACCACATAAGTACCCCAATAAGAGGAATGGCCACAATCCAGCCAGCCAAAGATGCCGCAGCACTCATGACACACGCTCTAACAGCGCCCCCCAAGAGGCCTTCGCATATTCGTGCGCTGCAGCTGCCGGGTCTTCGGCCCGATGAATACCACTACCAACAATGATACAATCAGAACCGGAAAGAACAGCTTCTCGGGGACTACCGTATCGTTGCCCCATTTCTCCGTCACCAACCGATAGGTTAACTCCAGGGGTCCAAATCATCTTCGCACTTCCTACGCTCGATCTTAATTCGGCGAGTTCAGAGGGGCGGCTTCCGTTTCCAATAAATCCGAAAACTCCGGGATGATTTTTTCCTATGTCTACAACTTTCTTGGTATAATTTGAATCTAATAAGTTGCCCCTGCTCGACATTTGAGCAAGGAGGAGAACTCCTCCTTCTCTATCGACATCTGACCAGCCCGCCTGCAAACCATCTACAATATCTGGGCCGCTAATCAAGTGTGCAGTAACTAAGTCAGACCACGAGCGAATGTCATAGACGCCCGCCATTTGGTCCCTACTAATTTTACCAATATCGGCAAATTTACGGTCCTCGAAAATCAATAAATCAGCAGCACGGGCCGCTGCACAGAAATCAGCCCACACGGCAGGGGACCAATCGTCGATCAAATCCACATGCGTTTTCAGCGCAGCCAAACTTTCTCCGGCGAGTTCTAGGAGTTCGAAAAGACCAGCCATTGTTCTGCGGTCGGCAGCCAAACAAACAAGGCTTTGTTTGCGTGCTGCAGTTTCCATAAACTGGCGAGCCATTTTTTGCTCACAGGCACTCCAGCGCTCCCCCCAATACTCGCTCGCCACACAGAGCCCTCGCGGCACGATGCGTGTCAACTTTACGCACGAAGAGATTCCACAGAGTTCCGGAGCGTTATCGCATAATCTGTCATTTCGACACCCAATTCGCTAAAAGAATCCCGCACGTCATATTCTACTACAGTTCCAAGCCCACCGCGCAATTGCTTCCAAGTCAATTTCGGATGAAATATAGCGATGAAATAAGCCAAAGGAGTAGGAAGGCGGCGAGTAGAAAAACCCCCACCAAATTCTTTATTCAACGCAACACCGATATCTTTCATCCACATTCCGCGCGCATGGATAAGGTGTCTTGCTCTGTCTTTACCCATCTCAAGAGCATTAACGTGCGCTTCAGCAACATCTCTCACATCGACAAAATTCACATTGAAATTGAGGACAAAAGGAGGGCCTTTCACGAAGTGCTTGATGTAAGACATCGACCCCTCAGCATGCCGCTTGTGAAAAATTGGGCCGAAAACAACAGAGGGATGAATGGTAACCAAACGGACGGACCTCTCTTCTGCCCACGCGCGAATAACACGCTCAGCTTCTGCTTTAGCAAAGCCATATGGATTTGACTCTGGCGAAGCATCATCACACCAATCATCAACAGTGAATATTTTCCCGTGTTGATATCTGCTCGATCTAATCGCAGCAACTGAAGAAGTGTGTACAATTCTTTTCACATTATCCATAACAGAACATAGATTATTTACTCCAATCACAGAAGGGTCTACCACATCACGTTGCACATCCTTTGCACCAACATATAACGCCGCAGCACAATGAATAACGTCTTCACATCCCTTTACTGCATCCCGCAGAGAATCAACATCAAAGAGATCCATTTTCACAGGAGTAACCCCTTCAAAACCATCGAACATTTTGGCCAGGGCTAAATCTCTCATACCAGCCCGCACCTCGAGTCCACGTTCGGATAAAACCCGAACGACGTGCGACCCAATGAATCCCGTGGACCCAGTAACGAGGACAACCATATTCTTCCGAAGTGCGGGCTACACATTTTACTGTTGGCGCGGCGATTTAAATCGACCAAAATCACCGAATAAATTTCTATGGTAATTGAGAAAAATCGATTGAACAATTTCCTAGCAAACGGGGAAAGTTTTGACCAATCATCCAACAAATACCCATGGTAAGAGGGTAAATTATGTGCATTTGAACAATCTCAGGAAAAAAATCTATAATAATATGCAAAAAAATAGCAGTTTTTTGAGGCGATTGGATAATATACCGTAGTCCAAACCCCCCGGACGATACCCATGTGGGCGAAATTGGAATACATCTGGCTTGACGGATTCGAGCCAACACAGAGCATGCGCAGCAAGACAATGGTAAGACACGATTTCTCAGGAGAACTCGAAGATTGCCCAATGTGGAATTTTGACGGGAGCTCTACTCTACAAGCGGAAGGAAACGCTTCGGACTGCTTACTAAAGCCGTGCGCAATCTATCCAGATCCCGACCGAAATAGCGGCTTCCTAGTTATGTGTGAAGTTCTCAACGCAGACGGAACCCCCCACTCTACAAATGGGCGAGCAACCATCCAGGAAGACGACGACGAGTTTTGGTTTGGCTTTGAGCAAGAGTATTTCCTTTGGGACCCAGATACAAACCTTCCTTTTGGCTTCCCTCGTGACCAAACGCCACAAGGCCAGTTTTACTGTTCGGTAGGCGCAAAGAATGCTTTCGGCAGAGACGCTGTAGAAGACCACCTTGACCAGTGCTTGGAAGCAGGACTCAACGTCGAAGGAATCAATGCAGAAGTTGCAGCAGGACAATGGGAATATCAGATATTCGCAAAAGGTGCAAAAGACGCCGGCGACCAGATTTGGGTTAGCCGTTATTTGGCAGAACGCAATGCTGAGAAATACGGGCTCCATATTGAATGGCATCCAAAACCTCTCGGAGCAACCGATTGGAACGGTAGTGGAATGCACGCAAATTTCTCCGACACAGCAATGCGCGAATCTGGCGATGAAGCGGTTTTCCACAAAATCTGCGAAGCGTTCGGAAAGAATATCAAAAAGCACATCGCTGTTTATGGTGCCCATAACGAACAGCGCCTAACAGGCTTGCACGAAACCCAATCAATTCACGAATTCTCCTATGGTGTTTCTGACCGTGGAGCATCGATTAGAATCCCAATCACCACAATGGATGACGGATGGAAAGGGCGTCTTGAAGACCGCCGCCCTTCATCGAATGGCGACCCATACAAGATCGCAGCAGTAATTATTGAAACCACTAAGTCAGCTTATTGATTACGCCTTAGTTTGGTAATGCCAATTATGACGGCGAGAATCATACATAGTGCGGCAGCGTTGCTGAAGATAATGGCGGCTGATGGCAACATTATCCCATAGACCATCCACAAGGTCAGCGCGAGAGCCACTACAGCAAATGTAGGGAGAGACACTCCATCGTGTCGTTTCTCAACCCACACGGTCTTAACCTGAGGGATCCATGCAACAATACCCAAAACCCCTGCAGTAAATCCGATCGCCTCTAACATCAGCCCCACTCCGCTTTAGGATTACTAAATACTATTTTTGATATGTGGGCAAAGGGGATAATCCGTGAACCCTTTTCACCAACAACAGAGACTAGTGGGCCTCTTTGGTCAACAAATATCTCCCCAGTTGAAAGCACACTAGATGGGCCTGTAATAATACCAAAAATTCCACTATTCTTTACATGAACTAGATTTTCTCTTCGTGCAGGATACTTCAGAATGTCACCATGTAATGTACGCCCACCATTGAGATGAATGGTGTCCCATGTTCCAAAACCCAACAAGGTTTCACGAAGTTCCGAAGAGGGAGGGCGCTTTTCCATTTGTTCAACCATTGAAATGAACCCCATTTCATCATATGCTTCTGAACCCGAACCCTCGGGCAGGGGCCTCCAATCTAAATTCCGATTTGAAAAGACCAAAACCGTTCTTGAAGGAGGGGCCTCGGCACCAGTTCTTTTCAAATGTAAATCGCATAACAAAACTCCCTTTCTCGCGGTCCAAGAAATGATGTTTTTGTGTTCGAGAAACGAACCATCCTTTCTTTTTTGTAGAAATTTTCCTTCATCGGTTATTGAAAAAGAACCCGACCAGTGCTTTTGTTCAACAAATAGAATTTCATTTGCGGTAGCAATTACCATATCGATTTCTCTCCGCCCCCCTTCTTCAGGGTCGGGTAGCCTAATTCCTTCGAGAACAAGCGCATCTTTTGCAACGGCGCGCGTGAGCTTTAGCAAACGCAATTCAGCAAGTCTACCAGAGACCACATGGCCTTCTGGTTCAAACTTCTTTAGCCGCGATAACCATTCAGAAAATCGCCCCAAAGAATCACCTCAATAGTTCATCAACAGACTCTACTACTACTCCTACTTCCTTGCCAGATGCGCTGAGATCAGCCAAAGTAGCCTCACCAGAAAGGACCAGAACGGAAACGCATCCGGCTTGAATTGCCATTTCCATGTCGGTATAGAGCCGGTCTCCAACCATTGCGCATTGGTTCGGACTCAAGCCCAACTCCTCGATTTTATGCATAATCATACCTGGATTGGGCTTACCAGTGATGTGCACAGGGTCGTGACCAGTAGTGGCTTTGAGCATAGCGAGATACGCTCCCACATCAGGCAAACCCCCATCCGGAGAAGGGCACACCATATCTGGGTGAGAGGCCACTAACGGGACTCCCCTATGCATGTGAATACTCCCAATGGAAATCTTGTCGTAATCAATTTCAGTATCGTAGCCTAGTACTACATATTGGGGGTCGCTATCTTTTGTTGAAATTCCAGCCTCTTCCATCATTTGGCACATTCCAGTTGTAGCAATAGCCCAAGTTCGAGTTACGCCTTCATTAGAGAGCCAAGCAAGCAAATCATGGGTTGAAAGCAAAATGTCATCGGCTGTGCAAGGGATGCCCATCCCCTCAAGTTTTGCAACGTATTGTGCAACAGAGCGAGAGGAATTATTCGAGAGGAAAAATCGCTTAACGCCTTGTTCATCACAACGCGAAAGGAAGTCAAGGGCCCCCGGAATCAAATCGCCTCCGAGGTAGATTGTCCCATCAAGATCTAGGAAGACCGCCTCGACACCACCCAACGAAGAATCCATCATCATCACCTCAGAACAGAAGGGTCTTCACCATGAACCATTTGGAGTGTAGGTCGCCTTGAGCCTCTTTACTAGCAATCATTTCAGTCATCATTTCTTGAATTGCAGGCTTTCGACTTGCCTTTTTGACAAACCAATTTAGCAACCACGCGCGCCGTGAAGTTTTCTGCATTTTGTATGAATTAGTTAACTCGGGGCCAAGCAAACCCCACAATTCTTGTTGATATTCATCTCCACCGCGCCCCTCAATAACATGCCGAGCGGCCATTTCACCAGACACGAGGGCGTTTCCAACACCCTCTCCTGAAAACGGATCGACAAGGCTAGCAGCATCTCCAACGAGGAGAGCCCCGGGGCCCCAGGAGCGACGAGGTTGGTTTTTCGCCCCCTTTCTTGGCGACCCGAAGGGCAATTGCCACCCCTTCCCAGTTCCAGCAACCATTTCAGCACCTTCGAATCGTTCTTTGAATAGAGGATGGTTTGCGATAACATCACGTTGAAGCGCCTTGAGTTTCGTCTTTTGCTTATCCAACATCCCTAGGACCATTCCGATGCCAACATTTACTCTACCGTCTCCAAGAGGGAAGAGCCAGAAATAACCGGGAATGACAGAATCTACAAAGTGAATCTCGATACTTCCAGAATTTCCTTCACATCCCTTTACTCCGTCCCAGTATTCTCGATACCCGCCGCAATAGTGCATTCGGTCAACTAATTCTTCACCGGCAAGGTCCTTGATCACCTTTCGTGCAACTGGGCATTGATACCCCCCTGCACCAATAGTCCACGGCGCCGAATAGGAGAATACCTCGCCATTACGTCCACCAATTCTGACAGACACTCCGACAATCACTCCCTCTTCAACATTAATTTCGCGAACATCCCCGCCTTGAATTACAGAACCACCATTTGCTAAAACCAATTCATTCGAACGTTCAAAAAGCAACCAATCAAATTGTTTTCGAGGCAGGGAATATCCTGCCTCCATCTTTTGAACATCTTCTTCCGGCAGAGGCACCATTACCTCGGAGCCATTCGGACTACTGAATACTATTCCAGTGACTTTGAAATGAGGAGTGGACTCCAAACGAGTCTTTATTCCAAGGGCCTTGACATGCCCTAGAGATTTACCTCCAATGGCATCACCACAAACCTTGTCGCGCGGCCAAACACCTTTCTCAATCAAAAGCACACTTTTACCTTCCATCGCAAGATATCCAGCAGCAGCCGAACCCCCCGGCCCTCCGCCCACAACGATGGCATCGAAAGTAGAACCGTCTTGCGGAATTGGGCCGCTTTGGATGGCCTCTTCCCAGAAACGCACCTCCGCCATGAAAACCGCAGACCCGCTAAGGCTCAAGAGCGTTGGTGCACCAACACACCTTCATTCTCGAGGTTGAATGGCATGTAACAAAGGCAATCGAGATAGAAAATGGAGACTAACCCCACACTCCCATTGGTGGAAAAACACCGCCACTATCAAGAACACTCGATGAAAGCGAGGGCCATGGTGACTAGGAGGCAGGCTGCATTAGGACTACTTGGAATCACCTTGCTGTGGGGAGGGACCTTTGTTTGGATGAAGCAAGCTTTGAACGCCTTGGGCCCTGAGGTTAGCGAATTTTCTCGAACCGGAGTAGTAGGTACAATGGTGGCAGCACGCTTTTTCATAGCGTTAATTCTATTGGGAATTATTTCTAAAAAAGCCAGGGCGGGACTTGCTTCCAAGGATAATTGGAAAGGGGGTCTAATACTTGGGAGTTTGATGCTTGCAGGCTTCGTTCTACAAATGATTGGAATTGACTCAGTATCGCCCTCCGTCTCAGCATTTCTAACCTCTCTTTACGTAGTATTTACCGCGTTGCTATCAACCAGAATGAGTGAAAGAAAGCCAACTAGAGTAATGATTCTGGGCGTATTGCTTGCCACCTTTGGAGCGGGATTCATTGATGGCCCACCCCATATCGTCTGGGGCCTTGCCGAAATTCTCACAGTCATGTGTGCGTTCTTCTTTGCATTACATATCATCTATACAGATGAAATCACAAAACGCCTAGATCCTATTTCTGTGACAATGACATCCTTCGCAGTAGTGGTAGCAGGCTCAATCCTAATCGGCCTTGTTAGCGCAAAGGATATCTCGGTTGTTAGAGTAGTTTGGCAAGACGATGTAATTGTTCCACTATTATGCCTTGGAATATTTGGCTCGTTAGTTTGCATTCTTGCATTAAACGCACTACAGCGCCATCTCAATCCAACCCATGCGGCAATTATCTATGCCTTCGAACCAGTGTGGGCAACATTGTACGGAATGGCCGAAGGACTCGTTAACGCTTCATTCTGGCTCGCGGTTGGGGGAGGAGCTCTCCTTATCGGAAACATGATTGTAGAACTCGATGAATCGGAACCAAATCATCTCAACGAAGATGCAGGGCCAGAGTAATCGTAGAACGACACCATCGTTTGGGTACTAGCGATACCTCCTACCTTGGACAACTCATCTAAAATTGCATCTCCTAGTGAATCCATAGAAGGGCTCACAACCTCGACTAGCAGATCCCAATCTCCGGCGATGACATTACAACGTACAACATATGGAAGGGCGCACATCCTTTGAGCGACTTCCCGCCGGTCCACATTTCCCCTATCGCACCGAGCAAAAATAAACGCGCGTAAATCATAGCCCCATGCCTTCGCATCGATATCTACTGTAAATCTTCGAATGACTCCCTCGCGTTGGAGGCGCACCATCCTGTCATGCGTAGTAACTCTCGCAATTCCCATATTTTCCGCAAGGGAGGTAACAGATGCCCTAGAATCTGCCTTGAGCAACTCGATAAGTTTCAGGTCCGAAGAATCAAGTTTCATGATTTAAACGAAAAGACTTCTATTAATGAAAGATTCCGTCATAATGACGGAGTTTCCAATGGAAACAGAGGTTTTTACCGACAATTTCTAGAAAAATACATCGAATCGTTCATCAGGAATCGACATTTTAGAGTAATTGGAGAAGATCATGTCCGACAAAAGGAGATTTGCAAGCAAGGCCGTTCATTCTGGGACTCAGCACATCGAAGGGGCAGTAAATACTCCCATTTTCCAATCATCAACATACAAGTTGACCGACGAGAGGTATGCAGGATGGGCGGCCGGCGCTCAACATACCTTACTATACGCCAGATTATCAAGTGTGAATTCAGAAGCTTGTGTTGAGAAAATATGCGCTCTTGAAGACGCAGAAGACGGCGAATTATTTGCAAGCGGAATGGCAGCAATCTCTACAACACTCATGGGGCTTCTTTCCCAGGGGGACCATATTGTGGCAAGCGCAGACGTATATGGCGGCACTTACGGCTTGATGACCGAAGAATTACCCAGGTTTGGGATATCTACTACAATGGCAGATATGCAAGACCCGTCTTCTTACGAGGCAGCAATACAAGAGAATACCAAAATTCTCTACATCGAGACTATTACTAATCCAGTGATAAAAATCTGCGACATAGAGGCGATGGCGGAAATCGCAAAACGCCACAACCTCCTTCTCATTATCGACAATACATTTGCTAGCCCATGGGGGTGCCAGCCAATATCCATGGGAGCAGATCTCGTAATTCATTCCACTACCAAATATCTTGGAGGCCATTCGGATATTATTGGAGGAGCCGTAGTTGGGCGAGCCGACTTAATTTCTCAAATGTTCATCAAAAAGGTCCACTTTGGGGGCTCGCCCGACCCCCACAACTGTTACTTATTGGAAAGGGGAATGAGAACTCTTGCAATTCGGATGCCAGTACACTGCTCTAATGCTGCAACGATTGCTAAGAGATTGGAAGCACATGACTTGGTCGAATTAGTTCACCACCCTACACTTGCAAGCCATCCAGATTATGAAGTAGCATCAAGAATGATTCCTAAAGGAACCGGCATGCTTGCATTCACAGTAAAAGGCGGCGACGAAGCGGCCCTAAAATTCATGCGCGCCCTGAACATTATTTTCGAAGCAACCAGCCTTGGAGGCGTCGAGAGTTTAGTAGAATGCCCATTCAATTCTAGCCACATGTTTGTGCCCGAAGAAGTCCGAATAGCAGCAGGCCTTGGAGCAGGATTTGTACGAATGTCTCTTGGTATCGAAGACGTTGAAGATCTCTGGGACGATATTTCACAAGCCCTTGAATCTTCTAATTAATCTTCAGAACAGACCGCTTTGCCCACAAGAAACCGCAAGCGATTCTAATTCTGATTGGTAATTTGTTTCTTCTCCAGCAACCAAAGATTTCCCAGAATTCCAGAGCCCAGTTGCCGCATGGCCCCAAGCGCCCCCCCTGTCTCTTGCATCTGGCGAAAATTGCCACTCCTTGCCTGATGATCTATTACAAGCAACCAAGAATGCCCAAGCCGAAGCTTCAGACTCAATATCGCCTTTGAATGAAACGGCCTTTTTTTCAGCACGACCCAATCCATCGATAATTCCCATCATCACCAAGTCATGTATTAGGCCCACTGCTCCGGGGAGACTACCCATTTTGTGAGGGAAAACCGAAGTTAGCGAAGTCTTCGAACGCGCATCGTCTAATTCGCGAAGGAATTTTCCAAAAGGCCTCATTTTCTTAGATTGTTCAACCCAAAGAGCATCCGCTTCATCTTCATCTAGACCTAAGGCAATAAGCCCCTCTAAGCCATATTCTTCCCACAATGCTGAAAGAACATCATTTAGAGAAGTAGCAGCAATTTCAACTGCCGAACCCTCTCTTTCTGTAATTTCACCGCGTTGTGAAACTCTTATGCCAGACCCCGAGGCGTTTTCGAGTAGGATAGTTGCAAGCTCCTTTTCTGGATTAGAACCATTCAATGCACCAACGGCATCTTTTGCTTCTGCAAACCAATTCTCTCCAACAATTACACCATCATCTAAATGGTGTAGGGTGGCGATTTTTACTCGCTTAGCAACCGACCCTTCATTCAAAGTAAGACCCACCCACGCGTCAAGCACCCTTTCAACGGATTCAGGAGGGCCATCAGCAACCTGAAGGTCGTAACCATCAGGAGCCCATGCCGCATCAAGTTCGAGTACCCCGGAAAGATTTGGAGGCATCATTGAAAGAGCCAGGTGATGGACGAAAGAGGTTTTATCCTTTTCAGTAGTCATTGTGGTAAAATCAATAGCCACTTTAGAACCATCATTGAATTTCATCAGAACATATCCCGGGCCACACATTTTACCCTCGCGAACATCCGAAGCATTGAGTTTAGAAGTGTACCAAACATCATCATCGTTTTTGAATTTGAATCTAGATCTTTCCAATACATCAGGCAACCATCCTTCTGGTATTGTAGTATCGAGCCCCGTGCAAACAAACCCCCCTCTCCACGAGAAGAAATGGAAGCCCTTACGAGCATGGTCTTCCCATGGAAGCATCCGAAGTTTAGGAACATGATAATTTTGAATTCCCGCTTGGTATGCGGTTTTACCATCCCCACGACGCACGAATGATGCGCTTCCAAATGAGGGGTGTTTGTAGTCCCCGACAATTGAAATTTCATCATCATGGGCGGCCATCATTGAACCAGCGAACGCCTTTGCAACAGCATCACCGCGCTTCGCCATCATTCGCTTTGCAAGGTACTTTTTATCATGACGCCTATCCAGAATTCGGTTTAATTCTCGCAAGGTCTTGGTCACAGGATCTGTACGACCCCAAGACATTCTTCCTTCCCAAACCATTGCCGGAAGAAGAGTCTCCCCCTCTTCCAGTAACCGGTCAAGGTTTTTCCGCAGGCGTTTTTGCGTATCCTTGTTGGCCTGTTTCGTGCCACGCATACGCATACGCTGGCGCGTTTTACCCGGAAATTCTACCTTCGAAGGGCCCGCCATGCACGCGGGGGAGACGGACCTCCCTGTTCATTACTTCGACCAACGCTGCAAAGCTTCACTCTCTATTTCACTAGTATTCGCAGGGATAATGAGGCAATGCATCCGGCCTTCTTGTGCATCACCAAGAGTACTAAGCGAGCAACTCAAAATTCTTTGGTCTGGCGTACCCATATCAGTGCAAAGTACAATCGGAAGGTCTTCTATGCATTCACAAATTTTTCTAGCAGCCTCTAATCCTATGAGATTAGATTTTAATTGTTCATGTTCAATTTCAGATTCTAGTTTGGAAGCCATGGCACGAAACGCCTCAACTACGTCAACCGGCTGCATCGGCCGTTGCTCCCCCACTCCGGCACCAGTCGGATCAAGGTCGAGAAAAACGAGAGTATGAAGGCCCTGCGACCGGTTTAACGCGATGACTTCGAGAGGACTAGTTGCAACCCAGCCTCCATATGGATAGGTGAGGGTAGTTTGACGGCCAAATTTGTAATTCGAGAGGCCAACTGCGCCAGTCACAATTCCAGTTATTGAAATCCCATGGATTACATGGCACGGGATGCCGATTTCGATTGCACGTAATTGTAAATCGACATGAGTCGTTGCTTGCAATGGATCTCCGACCACAAGCAAAGCGACTTTTGATGTAGACGCCAATCTAAACAATTCATCTGGCTCTTCCACTTCAGGACGCATTACGCGGACTATGTCACCGATTTCTTCCTCGAGTTCGGAAATAGCGTCCTCTTCCCAAAAAGCAGTATATGTTTCGAAGCGCCTTACATCTGCTGCCTTTGCGGCAGAGATCGCTTCACGTGTCATTCCATTAATGCCTCCAGGACCGATGCCGATGAGATATAATCCAGCCGCCATGCTCAAGCCCCCTGTGCCATTGGAGGGGGCGAGGGTTATGCGCCATTTGAGCGTGCCGAGCAAGGAAACCGCCTCTTGGAAGGCGCGTTTAGAGAGTGAAGAGTGGCTTGCCAAAGGCCATGGTATCCACCACCTTGATGACCGCCGCGGAATACCTTTGACAACTGCGGCCCCTGAGGAAATAGACGGCCTCCCAATCCTCGACCTGCCCCCTCTAACATCAAACCCTAAGCATTGGACGGAACGCTTACCGCAGGAAATCAGAGAGGCAAATAAATCCGATTGGCCGATGGCGCATGATCAAATTGGCGACGTCGTAATTTTGAAAATTCCCGAAGTCGTCGAGACACATTCCAATATCATTGGCCAATGCATTCTCGATCAAATTCCAAGCGCGCGAATTGTATGCGCGGATAAAGGCGTAAAAGGAGAATTCCGCGTAAGAAGTCTCGAATCGATTGCATCCAGAGATGGCACCACCACTACACAAACTCGAGTAAAAGAACACGGAGCATTGCTATGGGTGGACCCGGGCTCAGCATATTACTCTCCAAGATTAGCTACTGAAAGGCAAGGGACACTTGCTTGCGCCAGAGGCCTTAACACGCGCCTAAAGAGGCCACTCGTCATATGCGACCCCTATGCAGGAGTTGGCCCTGCCCTACTACCATTGCTTGCGGAAGAGGGATTGGTGGACCGCATCGTTGCTAGCGACCTCAATCCAAAAGCGACTAGCCTATTGCGAAAAAATCTCCCAGATAGCGCTTGGGTTGGATGTAGAGATGCGCGAAAACTCCACGAGGAAATGGCTGGATTTGCAGATATTGTGCTAGTCAATCTTCCACACAATAGCATAGATCACCTTCCTGACATGATTCCGTTGTTAGCCAAGGGCCACGAAGTCATAATCAGAGGGTGGGCAATATTACCTCTTGAACAAATGGATGCCGCAGAAAAGAAAGTAAGGGCAATATTAGGTTCGAATAATTTACTTTCATTAGAACTGGTACCATCTCGCTCATATTCTCCACGAGACGCCTATACTTGTATCGAGGCACACCTCTTACTATCCGAGTAAGCGTCACTCTCATCTATGGTGGGCCACTGGGCATTATCATGCAGACCCATGTTAAGTGTAAATGTGGAAAAGAGATTGACATCTCAGGAGCAACGCCTCGTAAAGATGGAATCAACGTTTATTGTACCGTTTGTGGAACGGTTACTACGCATCACAGTTCGTGATTATCCGGCCTTCGTATTGCTGCAACGATTGCCGCCAATACTATGATTTCAACAATTCCAGCAGGGTATGGTAAGAATCCATTATCCTCATCTCGATTATCCAAATCTGTTTCATGAGTTGATTCGTAATCGTCTTCCATAATCATGAACCAATCTAGGTCGCGAGGAATATCTTCAGTAAGGAATTCATGACCGTCTTGATCAACCAAAAAATCATCTTCGATTCTAATTCCAAACCAATCATCATGATAGATACCAGGCTCAACAGTAACAGCGTCATAAATCATGAGAGGTTGCTCATTGTAAGACAAACCAAAGAGAGGGTCTGAGGAGCCACTTGAAAGCAAAGGAGGCTCGTGAACACATACTCCAAAGCCATGTCCAAGACTATGGATAAATTTGTCACCATACCCCTGCTCTTCGATATGAGTACGAGCAATATCGTCAGGAACCCAAGCGGGAGTACCTGCTTCAATTACTGGGAAGGTTAGATTTTGTGCATCATATACAGCCATGTAAGAAGTAATAATTGTCTCATTATCGGTAAATCCAACGACGTATGTCCGGGTTACGTCGCTCACCCAATCATTTACTCGAGCTCCCAAATCAACCACCACCACATCACCAATCATGACCTGCTTTGGACCAGCTCCGCGATTGTCGGGGTCGCCGTGAGGAATTGCACCATTTGACCCAGACGCAACAATTGTCTCGAAACTAGGCCAATTTGGGTTTGAACCATTTTCAATCATAGATCGGTCAATTTCATCTGCAATCTGCCTTTCAGTGAGATTGGCGCCCATTAAGACATCCCATAACATCTCACGAGCAACATGTTGTCCAATTCCGGCAATTCTAGTGGTTTCTCTTATTGAATCATCTTTGTCTGGCGAGATGCCCGTAGGGGATGGGAACCAACCATTCAAAGCCCGCTCAACTTCGGTTTCACACGCCGATGCCATTGGACTCAACAGGATGAGTACAAAGAAGGCGATAATGACGCGCATAAAATGGCCAATATTTCATCATTCAAGAAGGATTCTATGAGGGTAAACATGTCCGCAGCCGGGTGTTTAAGCGCCCGCGCCGGGAATCGAACCCGGGTCGAGGCATCGACAACGCCTCATGATAACCGCTACACCACGCGGGCAGCAGGTCGCCCAGCGGCAACCGCTATTTAAGCCGCACTCTGTGGCCCTAACGGGGAGAGATAATGGCAGGTCCAAAAACCTCTGTAGCGAAGGCACGAGAAGAAGCCAAAAACACCGAAGCGTCGGACATGTTTGGCTCTGCATTTGGGGGCGCTGAAGACATGGCGCCAACAACCGAAGAGGCCCCGGTTGAATCCCTTGAAGAAGAGAAAGAAGATTCAGAGGAATCTGAAGACCCTTCCGAGGAAGAAACAGAGGCAGAATCCTCTGCAGAAAAAGACCCCGCAGAAGTAACAGAAGAGGAACCTGTAGCGGAAGAAGAAATTACGACCCCTAAAGGCCCACCTTCGGGCCCACCTTCCAAAGGTCCGCCCTCGGGCCCACCTTCCAAAGGCCCACCCTCGGGTCCACCTTCCAAAGGTCCGCCTTCGGGCCCACCTTCCAAAGGCCCACCAGGCCCACCAGGCCCACCTGCAGCAGAAGAAACTGCAGAGGAGCCCGAAGAAGAAGCAGCCGAAGAAGTGACTGCTGAAGAAAATACAGCGGAACCTGAAGAAGCAGTCGAAGAAGAGGCAGTTGAAGAAGAGACTGCGGAATCAGAAGAACCTTCGGAGCCAGAAGAACCTTCGGAACCAGAGGTAATCACTGCGGCACCAAACGCCACGCGAACAGAAGCCGCTGAAGCCGAAGTTCTCCGTCTATCGGGAGAAGTCAATACCCTTCGAAAGTCATTGGCTGGTGCAGCAGATGTAATTGAAGATCTTGAAACCCCTCCAATGCCCCCTGCAGTTTTCGCAGATATTGTAGTCCAAGACCATTTAGTTGCAGACTTAGCACGCTTAGCAAGACAATTAGATCGAGAACAATTAGTAAGAGCAAATATGGGTACAATTGCAATGCTACACCCAGGTATGCCGGGTGTTATGATTTCAACAAAAAAGGGTACATTACTTCCAAGGCTCGATGAAAGAGGGATTACCGGCGGAAGGCTAGGTCAAAGCCCACCCGAAGAAGCGACAAGCGATTGGCGAGTTTTAGAGGTTTTACTTGCATCAAAATCACTTGACACCGGCGGTCCAGCAGCATGCATTCACATGCATGGCGCCTTTACTACTGCAGCGAGTTGTGAGAAAGATTTGATCCTGTGCACTCCAATTGACGAAGGTGGAAAGAAGGAATTGGGAAATATCATCATCGTTGACCCCGACGAAGAAAACCCGGATGATTTCTTGCGCCAAACAGCTGATGCTCTAAAGCAAGGTGGAATGAAGTGCGTGGTAATCAGAGGCCACGGTGCATATTCTCTTGGAGCTGATTTAGATGACGCCTGGGCGAATGCGGCAATGCTCGAGCACAGTATGAAAATTGTACTTCTTGCTCGCCAAGCCAAATTGAAGATTTGAGTAGTAGTCAATTTCGATTTTTTCGACAGATTTCTACGAAATTTTCAAACATTTCTTTGCCGAATTCTGAATCATTTACTTCAGGATGGAATTGCAGTCCAAAGCGGTCACCTTTTTCATTCTCCATCCCTTGAACTTTGCAAGAAGAACTAGATGCAGTAATGAAGAAACCATCGGGGACCTCAGACACTTCGTCATTATGAGACTCCCATACAGTTTGTGTTTCCCCCGTCCCAGCGAAAATTTTACCACCACCATTCTGAAGAGAAATCACCATTGCTCCAAATTCAGGCTTTGGAGCTTCGCAAGCATTACCTCCATAGAATCTGGCCATAAATTGATGTCCAGCACAAATACCTAGAATTGGAATATCAAGTTCTAGAAACGCCCCGCAATTCCCAAGTTCACCAGTTAGTCCAACACGGGCAGCCCCCCCAGAAAGAATTAGCCCATCCAACTTGCGTAATTCCTCAACAGGAGTATCATTCTCAACAATCTTGGTATCAACGCCAAGGTATCTCAGCATTCGCCATTCGCGGTGGGTCCATTGGCCCCCATTATCGATAACATCGATGACTAGAGAGTCGGCGCCCATGGGTTTCTGGCACCGCGCGCCACCCATGAACATTGCCAGTCGCGACGAACAGGTTCAAAACAGGGGGGCCGGTCGGCCGCATGAGTGAACACCATGTCAGCTGAAGTCGATTACAAGTGTGCCATCTGTGGCAACATCGAAACATTTGCTCGCGATCGCAATGGAATTAGCTGCAAAGCATGCGGCGCCCGTATCTTCATGAAGTTGCGAAGAACTGGTCATAAAATCCTAGACGCCGAGTGAAACCCTTCCTTTGGGAGAGTTGAAAGACTGGCGGCAGCCAAACGCTATTGATGGCTAGTTGGCTTGAGACCCACGCCCCTCGCAAATTTAGCGATTTAGCGATGAGTGATACAATTGTCAACGGGCTTGAGAAAGCAGCAATGCAAGCAAATCCTCCCCATTTGATTTTAGCAGGGCCAGCAGGCGTGGGTAAGACCGCTTCATGGCGGCTAATCGCCCGCCAAATACTCGGCCCAGGTTGGAAATCAACAACCCATATACTCCAAGCCAGAGATCTTGTCAGGACCGCTGGAGCCATGAAAACTTTCGAAGAATTCCTCAGACCAGAGGGCTCAACTTCGGGCGACACGCTAGCAGGGAGGTCAAGTTTGGATGCATTCGATAAGAATCTCACCCAAGCTTCAGCCGACGACATCGCTCCTGCAGGGGTTGAAAATAGCGAGATACACAACGAAAGCGCCCCGGTGTCGCGCTTGATAATTATCGAAGATGCAGACCATCTTGGCGCCACACGCCAACCCTATCTTCGCCGGATGATGGAATCAAATTCAGCAACTTCTAGGTTTATTTTTACGGCGCGCTCCCCATCAAGAATTATTGACGCATTGCGTTCTAGATCACAACAGATACGAATACCCGCAACTAGCCGAACAATGATTACTAAACGTCTGGAAGAGATATCCCAAGCCGAAGAAATGAGCCCAGTAAGAGGAATACTTGGAGATATTAGCCACGTTGCAAATGGCAACTTACGCAGGGCGGTTTTCCTTCTAGAATTACTAGTGCGGAGAAACTTACTCTCAGATAGAAAACATCTCCAAGATATTGTTGCAGCTACAACTCTTGTAGGGGTGCAGCAAGTATTGGAACAAGCGATTAGAGGTAAAATTCACGACTGGCAATGGACGAAGGTGGGCGGCCGAAATAAGCGCGTACTCAAAGGCGCTCTTGGAACTCTCGATGAATTGATGAACGAACACGCGCTTGAGGCCGATGACATAGTAGTCCACATGCATCGGCTATTGACTACAGGGCGCCTCCTCCTCGACGAAGAGATGCTTTGCGACCTCCTTGCCTCTTTAGCAGAGTGCGATGTTAAATTACAACGTTCTAACCATGGCCGAATACAGTTAGAAGAATTCCTCTACCAAGTGGGGGAAATTTCAGCAAGCACCGCTGATTAATTGGCGGACACGGCAGGATTCGAACCCGCGATCTGCGGCTTAGGAGGCCGCCGCCTTATCCAGCTGGGCCACGTGTCCATGGCGAGCGACCAAGCGCCCTTTCAACAACCTATCGCCGCTACTATTGGACCAAAAGCGCAATACACGCCGCCGGTCGTGCATGAACCACCATGGAGGCAAACCCATCTACTCAACGGGTCATTCCCGGTAAAGAAAACGGGATGCCAGATCCCTATGGAAAAGGATTTCACGGCGTCACTGACCCCTTGGAGAAATCGAAGACAGACTGGATTTCAGCCGAAACGCAACGAGTGAAATTTGGAAAAATAGCTAGTAGCAACCCTGTATTATTGTTGAGAAGAACCACAGGTATACTCATGGCAATAGGGGCTCTTGCCGCTGTAATCGCTCCAACCCACGCCTTTACCCACCCTTCATTATTCGTTTTGTTATGGATTCCAATGCTGTTAGTGAGCATCGGGTCAGCATTAGTGGCGGGGGAAAGGGCGTGGAGCGCAATGTCTCTTCGCGCAGCACTTTGGAAACAAGGCATGGTAATTCCAAACGTCAATCGCGACATAATGTCAGAACCAGGAATGGACCGAATTAGAGAGGGACTAATCGACGCACGCCGCCATAATTACATAGCCTCAATATTGGCGGCACTTTCAGTATTCATGTTAATTTCAGCTGCGGGAATGTCGACAGATGGTTTGGCGTACAACCTATTACTTCTTATCGCAATGGCAACCAGTCTTGGATTGGCATTTCATTCAATATTTATCACCGATGAAATCAAACGTTTAGGAGATAGGCTCCCCTTCCTTTCGCTACATTCTCCCACCCACCACCCGACAAAACTCGACACAATATTGGGCGACATTGTTTTTGCACATTTGGACCCAGACATATCCCAAGAATGGATAATGTGGGAACAGAAATTATCTCGTTCAATATTGCCTGGAAACGAATCAACCCAAGCAAGGGAACGAATACTCTATCTTCTATATCTACACGTAGAAGGAGAATTATCTACAGAAGAAACAATCGCAGAATTAAAAGAATTCATTCAGCCGATGGCAATAGAAGATCTCCTTTTCGACGAAGAATCAGAATTCAATTGGAGAAGGTTGCAGAGACTGATTAAACACGCAAAAGCATGGCGCCCCGAGGTCTTTGAAGTACTAGAGCGCCTACAGAGCAACCTACTTTCAGGAACAACATCGATCACCCATAATGAGTGGAGGATGGACATAGCATTAGCACAGATGTGCGACGATGGAACCGGCCACCTCTTCATCGCTCTCAATAATCAGACTACAAGAAATCGGAATATGCGGGTGGAAGTAATAGTTCCTGGAGGAACTCCCGAAATTCAAAAACACCGCTTTGAATTGTCTCCCTGCCCGGGACCAAAAACCCCTCTACCTCTAACAAATTCATTGACAGAAGATGTTCTTGATTGGATGCCAAAATATCTTGAAAAAGGAATCATTCTATGGATTGGCGTTGCATGGAAAAGAGGAATGCGAGGTATCAAAAACGTACAAGTGATTCTTAGAGATGATGACGGATGTGTTCTCGACTCAAGGGTGATACAAACTGAAAAAGCCACATTAATCAATTCCGCTACTGGAAGCCGAATAAAACAAATCTTGAACGCGAGATCTATTGGTGAATCCCCCCTCCCTAGTAAGGAGACTCTGAGCATCTAACTCTAACATTCGAAGCGCGTTGCTTATGACATGCCGTCATCTCGCACATTTCACCGGAGGTGGAGTTCATGGAAGCATGGGATATCATCATCATTGGAGACGGACCAGCGGCATTACGCGCGGCAGCATCTGGAGCAAAGGCAGGAGCAAGCACTCTGTTGATGTCAGCAGACACCTTGGGGTCTGGCTGTACTACGGCATTAGACGGAATTGCAGCCCCTTTGAAGGAAAGCTCCACCCGTTCCCACCGAGAGGACACAGTTCGCGCAGGTGAATTCCTATGCGATCAAGACATAGTTTCTACCAGGGTTTCTCAAGCCTCTCGACAAGTCGATCTCCTTGAGCGCTGGGGAGTAATCTTCCGTCGCGACTCTGATGGAATCCCTCTTGTTCGTAGAGCAGCAGGCCATAGCATGCCTCGCTTAACAGGAGCTGGAGACGCGATGATTAGAGAAACATCGCAAGTTCTTGAAGAACAATGTATTCGCCATGGCGTTGTTCGTCGCGGTGAACAATTACCCTTACAATTAGTACATTCTAACCAATCAATACACGGCCTCATTACCTTAGATATGAGCACCGGGCAACTTCTTGCATTACAAGCCAAGACCATCATAATCGCTGATGGCGGATATGAGGGCGCTTGGACAGGTGCATCGACTGCGCTCGGCCTCGACCTCGCTCTTCAAACTGGTCTCGCTGTACGAAACCTAGAATTTGTTGCTTGGGCACCAATGGCTGTAAAGGGAACCAACATCATTCTTCCACTTGGAATGCTAGCCGACGGAGCAAAACTGCACCACGCAAATGGGGCTGAACTGGAGGTTGACCCATTTGCAGATACGACTACCCTTGCTAATGCAATTGGAGATAACTCGGATTCCGTAGTTGATGCCCGCGCCCTTGGAGATGCAAGCCCATGGTGGAATCAAACCGCCACACTCCTCTCTTCACGCCTAGGCATGGATATGAACAGACAAACCATCCCAATTCATCCAAGAGTTGCAACAACTCTTGGCGGCATCGCAACCGATGAGCACGGCCGAGCAATTTCCGGCAAGTGGTCAAGATGGTTTACTGGCCTTTATGCCGCAGGAGATGCAGCTTGTTCTGGATTACACGGTGCTGGCCTAATTGCAGGAAACCGTTTGCTAGATGCATTAGCAGGCGGTGCTGCTGCCGGAGAGCATGCTGCCGAATATGCTGCAAACGCATCCTTCACAGGCAGAGGTTCTCTTGAAACAGCCCTTGGGGCGGGAGAAGCCGATCTCGACCTTACATTGGTGAGCGCCGAAGGCGCAGTACAAAGATTAGGAACCATTCAAAACCGCTTACTTGAGATAATGAATTCCAAGGTAAGTTATACTCGCGATGCAACCGGCCTTGAATCTGCAATCGAGGAATTACAAAATTTATCTCGCGATGCAGAAAATTTGCATGTAGACGACCCAAGCCGTTTGTATAATTCCAACTTACTCGCAACTCGCCGACTTCAAGGGGCAATCCGAATGGGAATTGCAACCGCACAAAGCGCACTCATTCGTACAGAAAGCCGCGGTACACACCAACGAAGCGATTTCACCGATAGCGATGATGGACAATTACACCACACATTAGTTGATAATAAGGGAGCAATGTCCACCTTGGCACTACGAAAAGGCGCATCAGGATCGTGGGTACTAACTCCTAATGCATAATTTTGAACAGCCCCCAATATTTTGAGGGGCATTGTTTTGGCAAGGTCATGGCGGAAGAGACTCTCTTCGAGAAGATTCTCTCCGGAACTATCCCCGGGAATTTTGTTGCTCGAGGCCCAAATTGGGGGGCGTTCCTCGATGTCTTCCCACGAAGAGAAGGACATACTCTTGTAGTCCCTACACGACCAGCCTCACGATTAGCGGATTTAACAGATGAAGAACTCGCTGGATTAATGAGTGGAGTAAAAACTACTCAAAAAAAACTCTCAGCATATTTCAATACTGAAGATTTCACAATCATTGTCCACGACGGCCCTCTCGCAGGGCAGGAAATACCACACGTGCATATCCACGTATTGCCGCGGCAAGAAGGCGACAAAGGCAAAACCTTACTCGCATTATGGCCAGATTCACCTATGCCATCCGGCACACCAGATTTTGCTGCCTTAGCCGAACTTTGTGAATCAATAAGGGGGGAATGAGTATGGAAGCAGGTAAAGATGGGCGCACAGACCATCACGGCGAAGACCTCCCTGAACTATCAAAATCCGCAACTAAAATGGATTATGAGCGGCTACTTAGTGCCCCCCTCCCTCGATTTAAGGGGAATTACCCTGGCTCTCCTTTGTGGATGGAAGTAGGATACTTTTGTTTACGCCGAACCTTTTCGAATATTTTCAGAACTTTCGAAGTTACAGGCGATGAAAAAATTCCTACAGACAGAGGAACCCTCTGTGCAGCATGGCACACAAATGGATTATTAGATCCGATTTCTATACTTCTGACTCACCCCAAGAAATTCGTTGTAGGTGGACGTCATGATTTGGTAACTCGCCCCCTCTTTGGGTGGTGGGCTAGAAAATTTGCAGCCCAACCAGTGGTCCGTAAGGCCGAATTATTGCGCGGAGGATGTTCCGAAGAAGAAGCGACCCATCTAAACGGGCGCTCATTACTAAACCTCGCAACAGGAATTTCTGCAGGATTCGGGTGCGCTTTATTTCCCGAAGGGACAAGCCATTCTGAAAGTCATTTAATTCGTCTACGAACAGGACCAATGAGAACTGTATTGGCAGCAGTAGCAATTGCTAAGGCGCAGGATTTCAAACCCCCTCAAATGATCCCAATCGGACTTCATTACAGGGTCAGACACCTCTACAGAACCGACGCATGGGTGGAATACGGCGACCCAATCACAATTCCCGATGAAGGGCTGCCGCAGGATTTGATAGAAGCGGTTTCGGAAGGAAATTGGGCTGAACCCCCCGCTCAAAACGTTACTACTCTAAGAGACGCTTTGGAAATCAAATTAGCCCCAATGACTCCCGATAGTCCGAGCTTTGGCGATTACAGAGCAGACCATTTAGTCGCCCATATGCGGGCCAGAAAAGAGCAAACCCCTCTAACAACATGGCGCGAGGAAGTATTAGCGGCAAGAGAAGTAAAAGCAAAACCCCCTTCGGAGGATGCGGCAAAACTTGCAAAGAATATTGGAAACGTGTTGTACGATAATCACCTTGATGGAAGAGATATTTCCCCTGATGGCCGAAGATTACGAAGCGTTTCTCCACTAGGCGCCATTATTGATCTTGCAAAATTGGCATTATTCCTAACCTTCCTCCCAATTACCATAATTTCACTTTCTCTGCAAATTTTACTTGGTAGATATTTAGGAGACAGTACCGATGAAGGGATGGATGCAAGAACGACATACCAATTCTTAGCAGGTATGTTTGGCTCGTTGATTTTTTGGCCGATAATTGGCGTCACCTCCGTTCTTATTGCCTCTTCTTTCCACTCTGAAATTCATCTAATGATAGGCGTCGATTGGACGACAATGCTTGGAGAAGATGAAACAATGAAGGTAATCTCACACATTCTTGCATTTATTGCAAGCCTAATTTTATTCTTAATATCTGCAAACACATTTTCTTATGGCTGGGACGTTTATGTCGATATTCGTAAATTCACATCCCGCCAAAGAATTGGGCAAAAAATATCGCCCAAACTCGAAAAATTACTTTCATTACTTGAGTAAACGGGTTCAAGTGAGACCACCTCTTCGGAAGGACGATGACTCCTAGTGAAGTTGAATCCGCAGTTAGGGATTGGCTAACAAGTGAGAGGATGGAGATTAGGGACCAGCCTGACGAAAGGGCCATCTCTCACATGCTTGTTAGATACCCGGCTGGCCGTAATGGCCACATGTTTGCGGTAGTTGTTCCCAAAGGCAGAGACCTTGTTGCAATTTCGAGTATGACACGGGTCGATGGCGGTCAGCAGAATTCAATGAAGGAGCTGATGGGAGAAGACGATGACGAGTGGAAGGCATGGATACATGAATGCCGAATGCAACTCATCGCATCAGGAGTCGATTGGTCGGTTCACATGGGTCGTTCTGGCGAAGAAAGACCAGGCCCCCTTCAAGCATTCAATGTCAGCGAGCCGATTTGGTTTGATGGCCTTACAAAAAACGAATTGATGCAAACTCTACGCCGATTATGGCTAGCAAAGCTTGGAGTAATTCATGAAATAAAGTATACATTTGGCGCCGGAACAGGCTCTCCTGGGCCAGTTGATGATTGGGAAAAGAAGGGTATGAGAGGAAAGAGTTCTGGCAAAACAGGATCCGAGCCCGCGAAGCAAGTTGAGATAGATGAAACCATGACCTTCGGCTCAGGATTTGACCCCTCTGAATGGGTATGAAAGTATTCGCTTTCAATAACTACAATCTATGACCCGAAAGGGGCGCGGTTAAGTAGGAAGAAGAAGGCCTACTGATTGTCTTTGGAGAGTATATTCAATGAGTCAGCCGATGAAGTCAATCACATTAGTAGCAATACTTCTACTATCAAGCCTGTCAACCGCATTAATGGCGGAGCCCGCCTCCGCCACTCAAGTGGTCATTACCGAAGCTATTCAAGTCGTGGACAGCGGTCCATCAAACGACCGAATGGCAGCGGTAGCAGCAGATTCAGAAGGCAACGTTCACGTTGTCTGGAGTCGTTCGAATATGCATCTGTATTATTCAATGATTTCACCACGTGGAGAGACGTTGATTGATGCCACGCAGGTTTCCAATTCCGGTCTTCACAAAATCTACCATCCCGACATGGTAATCGATGATCTCGACAATGTTCACATCGTTTGGGCAGACCTTTCGGGGCAACACAAAATCATGTACACCGCATTACGTCCATTCAATACGGCAATGGATGGAAGCGTTTCAGAAGAAAACACCCTCACTGCAATCGATGACACAATCATCGCTCAGGCCGTCAATAACCGTGACTGGCCAGCAATAGATGTCGATAGCCAAGGAAACATCCACATCGTGTGGCAGGACAACTATGATTCTCTTGATATCTTCTTCCAACAACCACAGATCTACTACGCAATGCTACAACCAGATTATGGCACACAATCGTCACTCATGCTCTTTGACGACACCCTACTAACCCCTATCATTGGCCACAAAGGCCACCCCGATATCGTCGTCGATGCTAACGATTACGTTCAGGTTGTTTGGGACGACACACGCGGAGGCAAGGTCGAACTTGCATTCATTGTAGATACCTCTGGTTCAATGTATTCCGAGTGGGCTGATGTCTGTACTGTAGTATATGGTGGAAATTTCGCTGGTGGCGGATTTTTCAAAGGACTTAAGCCAATGCTCGAAGAAGGAAACATGACAGTATACGATACAATTTACGGCCTTGGTGGATTCTTACCAGGCGCTGCTAGCAGCGGAAATTGTGCAACAGCATACGCTACTGGTGGTAGCGGAGCGGGACCACGCAATACGCCCCTTGGACAATCCCCAGGAGATGATTCCGGCGGCGTCAGAAAACTACCGGGAACTGTCTACAACGGCGCAACATATTCCGGATACTCCGGTGAAGATTGGGGCCCAGGGTCAAATTGGGCCTGCCTCTCATGGAAGGATTCGCTTGGAAATGTTCCAGGAAACCCACCTACTGCCGACGACCATCGCTGGAACCCGAATGCAACCAAGATTGTCATTCCAGTTTCTGACGAGGGACCAAAAGATGGAGACCCATCTCAACAAGCAGACGATCTCCAATCGATTAACGAAGCTCACGACAACTGTATCGAAGCAGGAGTCGTTCCAGTTGGCCTTTACGGTCAATCATACGGTGGAGCCAACAACATCCAGTCTCACATGAAGGACCTTGCACAGTGTCCTAACGGCGTTGTATCAACTGCAACACGCAATTGCCCTGGAAATACTATTCGCGGCACTGATGCTGGCGGACAGACATACGAATTCCCATCAGGAACAGGCGGAGCTAGTCAGATGCAACTTCTCGTTGAAGCAATGGTATACATCTCCACAAACAACTCTCGTGAGATCTATATGACCGTTCTTGACCCATATGGTAAGATGAATAACGACCCATCATGGGTGCCAGGAAATTCTGGGCACTCCACCGCTGGAAGCACCTATGCAGAGGACACAGGACGTGGAAGCGAAGGCCACCTCGTCGTTGTAAACGACACTAGGGTCACTATCGATGACGCATTCTCATACCATCCAACAATTGCCGTGGACATGATGGGTAATACCCACATTGCATGGATGGATGGACGCGACTATGGATTTGAGAAGGGAGTACCTTACGAGATCTATTACACCAAACTGCGACTTCAAGGAGCAGGAGAGTGGGACGGAGTACCCGATGGCCTCTCCACCTATGCAATCAAGAAAATTGACGACACGCCAATTTCAGAGGTTGAAGGATGGGGTGGAGCGCCACAGGGTGCATCACCTAACTCCGCATACCCTGCACTGTTAACCGACGATCAGAACAAGGTTCACATCGCATGGCACGACTTTGGAAATGCTAGCGCATCTTCTGAGATTCTCTACGTTCGTCTCAACGCTACAGACCTAACAGGGCCTGGAGAGACCGCACTAGACCCATGGGAGCCTGTACCAATTACCTCTTGGCAATCTTCCAAACTTGGACCATATTCAGGAAGCAAACCTTCAGTTGGACAGCCACCGGCATTTTCTAATGACCTTGGTAGCGGAGCCCATGTAGCATGGTCTGATACCAAGAAGTGTGCTGATGTTGATAATAACGGTAAATGGACCATCTGCTATTCCCACGTTCTAACAGGACAAGTAGATATCGAGTTCGATGAAGGTGAAACTTACTATCACGTAATCGAACCCGGTGAGCAGACAATTTACAACCTGACCATCAATAACACAACGCCCGGTCCAAAAGACCTCGTTGCAGATACTTACAATCTCAACATCACCGGCGTTCCTGAGAACTGGACAGCAACTCTCTACTTCTCGAATAATCATACTGCAATCTTCGCTGACACTCCAATCTTCCTTGAGGGCGGAGAGATGGCTCGGTTCTACCTACGCGTTAGGGCACCATCCATCTATCAAGCGGCCGAAGACCAATTAGCTGAAATCACGGTCTCAGCAATTTCAAACAAAGATCCCGCGATACGGTCCGATAGGGTAACTCTTACCTTAATGGACGTTGTACACGGAATCGATCTCGATACCAGCCATCGTATGGCAGATGTTGAACAAGGACAGACTGCAATCTTCTCGATTACAATTACCAATACTGGTAACGTACACGACTCGTTTGCCTTCTATGATCCGAATAGTTTGGAAGGTCAACAGGAATGGCTATTGCCATTCGGATGGCAAGTGGACTTCCCAATGCAAGTAGCGCTTGACCCCGGACAGTCAGTGACAAAGAATCTAGAAATTAGCGTCCCAACGAGCCAAGACCCTGGAACTTTCGTATTATACGTTAAGGGATGGTCTGAAGGCGAGCCGGTAAAATCCTTAGAGAAAGGAACATACGATGTTCTTGAGTTATGGATTAACGTCTCTATCCGTTCAATCGGCAACATCGTCTTTGAGATATATGATACCAGTGAGATTATTCTACCAGGCACATGTGCTGAATACGATGTCAATGTAATCAAGAATTACGAGGCAGGTTATCTAGTATTCACCACCCCGGGCTCTCCAGAAGCAAAGCCTGACGAAGTAGACCTCAATACTTGGAGGCAAGAACACTGGACAGTAGAATTAGACTTCTCTAATGCCCCCGGTCCACGTGATCCTGGAGAGATGAATAGCCCTAGACTTTGGCCAATCGAGACAACATATACGGTTGTAGTCGATGTTTGTGCACCATATAATGCGAATGCGGGACTTGGTCCGGCTGTCACAATTAAGGCACACCTCGAAGGCTATCCGCGCGTTGCAGATTCAGTTATTCTTTCAACGAACGTTATTCACGTATTCTCGCTTGATGCCTCAAGTGATTTTACTGAAATCAGTGCAAACCCAGGCGAATCATGGACAGTACCTACCAGTGTTGTAAATATAGGAAATGGCCCAGATAGATATGATTTGAGACTATCTCGCGTCCACGATTCTCAAGGAATTGACGTACTATGGGATGTCGACGTCCCTCGAAGTATCCTAACCGAACTATCACGCGACACTTCGCAAACCGTTGATGTAACAATCAATGTGCCAAGCCAAGTACCAGCTGGTGACTATACGGTTATTCTTCAAGCATTTAGCGAAGAAGACTACCCAGATGACTCAGGACATCGCACCCGTTTGCGCGATGAAGTGGTCATCCTAGTGACAGTTAACGAATTCTATGATATGCAGATTGAAATCGACACAAGCGTTGACAACGCAATCAAAACCAGCGCACCTGGCCGTATCGTTGAATACATAGTAAATGTCACAAATGCAGGAAACGTACCAGACACTCCATCATTACACAACCACACCTCTCAGAAGGATGGTTCAACAGGTGAACTCATTTGGAATACATTACCTGGAATGGGCGCTCTTTCGGAATGGAAGGTAGAATGGCAGATGAGAGAATACATCGGCAGTGATCTAACCGTCGATATCGAGTGTATAGAGATGGTTTCCAACGAAGCAGAATTCCCGGATGATGTTTGTGTTTATCTCACAGACCTCAATGAGTGGAGACTACCAGAAATGGACCCATACACAACACATACTCTGGTTGCTACAGTCCATGTTTCTACAAACGCTAAACTCGACACCCGCCACATCGGCCTAAAGGTGACTAGCATAGCTGGTGATATGGAAGCAGAAGGCGACCACGACGACAGCCCACAATGGGCAGGAGAGTTGTTAGATACCAACGAGTTAATTGTAACTCTAAGGCTCAGGGCGCCAAACTTGGTAATCTCTGATGTCTCAGTTGCTGAGACCTCTGCTGATGTTGATAGGACAATTCCAATCCGTGTAGTTCTACAGAATACAGGAAACGTTCACGCAACCGACATTGAAATCGTACTCTGCGAGTTCGATAATTTCGATGATGAAATGCAAAAGGAAATCCGTAAGAACGGATGTCCAGAGGACAGCGTCGTAATGCGCAAGGTAGTCGGTGCTCTACTAGCACCAGACGCAAGCGAGGATGCTAACGAGATTGAGATATACTTACTCTACCCCGTTACCGCTGGTAGCCACGATGTAGTCGTCGTAGTCGATCCCGACAATAATATCGTCGAGGTAAGTGAAGCAGACAATCTACGTAAGGTCAATGAGGAACTAACCAGTAGTTCTCCATTCCTAGATGTCGCAGGGGAAATCATCAACGACTGGGCTCTTCCATTCGGTGTATTGCTTCTGACCTTCTCCTTGTTCGGAGTACTATTCCTTGTTGGACGCGGCCGTCGTGCTGAAGTGAAGAGTCGACTTGCAGAGCAAAGCAGTCTAATCAGCGTCCTTCAAGACGAGGATTGATTCGAGAACCCACAAAGAACCTCAGCGGTCCTTTGTTGGTTCAATGCCTAGCACAGCCCACCAAGGCAGCTCTGCTGCCTGTGGTGCCGCAACAAATTGACCTGTGCGTTCAGCGAGTTGCCTTACGACTCTAGAACGCACTTCGTCCATGAGTTTCTCACTAGCCACAGCCCCTAGTTGCAACTCTTTTGCTAGAGCATTGAAATCGAAAGAAGACGTGGGAGATTCGAGCATATTATGAATCACATGTCGTTGTTCATATGAATCAAAGTCAGTATCAACAGTTGCAGAAATACGCTGTTTTATTTGTTGATGTAAAGCAATCAAAACATCGCGTTCTACATCGAGCCTTTCTAGTTCATTTGTGATTTGGGACAAATGCTGCATACCTTCCCCAACACCAATCATTTTCCTACCACTAACAGTTTCAGCCACATGAGCAACCTTCCCTTTAAGGGCCTTTGAAAGTTTCAAAGGACCTCCTGTAGGTAGTGAACGTTGTTCACAATGAAATAGATCCGGGCCTAAATCAATTCTAAGCGAAATTGCTTGTTGAACGGAGTAAATATTACGCGGAGGGCCCCCTTTGCTGCTAGCAGCCTTCATTTTTACAACAAATCCCGCCTGCTCTAGCAACTTCAAATGCTTCATTACCGCTTGTTGTGAAACGCCAACCTGGTCGGCCAACTGCAAGGGATAATGAGGTTCTCTTACGAGGCGTTCAAGAATACCTCTCCGTACCTTATTTTGAAGCAGGCTAAGGGCATCGTCGAGGTCTGCCATGACTACACAACCAGTGGTTACCTACCGGCCGACACCTATCAAGGCGTCGGAGAGACATCAAGCCTCGTCCCACTTCTTCCACGAGTCATCTTTCGGCGGCTTTTCGGGAGTGAAGCCCGAAGCGACATTACTAGACCCGCCAGTAGAACTTGGCGGAGTTGGTTTGACTCTAGTGTCTGCATTTGAAAACGGAGAGGGGGGTTCACGTTCTACAAGAGTAGTGGGATCTTCACCCTTCATCAGTCGATAAATTTGGTCTGTAGTCAGGATATCTGGTCCGGCAGTCTGAATCGGCTGCTCTTCACTTTCTGGAGCCATTGCTTCAAGAATATGCTGATTTGTAACAAGGTGTATTTTTGCAGCTTGACCTCGATTAATCATCATCAACATCCACCCAAGAGGAATTAGTAAGAATCCAAGTCCACAGGCCCCAAACATCACCACAAGAGTTGGATTGCTAACAAACGAACTAAAGTAGGTTGCATCATTTGTCAAATAAACAGTAATCCCATCACAATCAACACATCCCTCAGCGGGAGAGACCAGCACTTCTATTTCCTCGTCAATTGACCATTTACCTACATTTGTAAACGAAGAACCATCTCCTGCTAGCGCCTCATAATTGGGTTTGCATTTTTCTTCAATTACTTCTGTAGCAGAAGCGCCCTCTACTCTTTTGAGTTCAAGAATGACATCCTCAGTTACGCCTTCGACCTCTACGACCCAACACCCCGGCTCAAGGACAATACCCCCTGTCTCACCAAGGGTAATCGAATGATCTGCCGACATCCTAGGATCTGAAAGATTGTTCATTTCGTCATTTTGGAACACCAATAGAGTTAGCCCAATTACAGCTAGACCTACTCCAATAATCAGCAAGCGCTTGGGCCACGGAGATACTTCGGGCACGGCCTGCATGTTAGAGGCGTTGCGGCGCCCATCCTTCAACCAAACGGAATCAAACTAGGCCCATCTCGCCCAGTTTTTCAGGGAGATAGGTGTCTGTAACGAAGTCGAGACCGTATTTTGCAAGTGATTGTTGCTCAGCCTTCTTGCCAATTTCCAGCATCATATTGATCTGATTTTGCCACCAGCCATCAGCAAATCTTGGATCAGATAACTCAGCATTGAGCGCTTCGATATCTTTCTTTGAAAGGTCGTCAGAAGGAAGGTCATAAGCAATAATATCATCAGATGTAATTCCAAGATAACTCGCCGAAGGTGTCGCAAGATATTCTGAAATGTGTGCGGTTTTTATCGCTCCATACGCTATTGAAGCAAAAATACGGAATGACCAGGGGTCACCGTCAAGGAATACAACAACCGGCACATCCCATTCTTCATTCATCCTCTTCATAATTCGTCGTGTAGAACGCGCAGGTTGGCCCTTCAAATGGATTAGAGCGCAATCATAAGCTTCATCAAAACCATTTTCAATCAACCGATCGAACATTCCACCCGTCTCGATAGCCATTAGGAATTTAATGTCGTGTTCCACGAGTTCAATCTTTTCACTTTCCACATTATATGGTACTCCATACCCCGAATCACCGACATCGTCACGAGCATTAATCCTCATCCATTGCCCTCTACGGTTTAATTCATTGAGAGTAACATTGCCAATTATTCGAGAACCATCCTCTTCTGGACGTAGTTTGAAATCTTCTCTTAGACATGTGGTCACAACTTCGAGATCTTCTGCGAGATTATTTGATTCGTTCTGACTAGAGAATTTACCAAGACCCCAAGATTCAGAAATATAGTACATTTCTCTTAATGTCGAAGACTTCCCTGCTTCAATCATTTCCTCGATAAATTCTACCACATGCAATGCCCGGAGTAGATTCTTTGCGGAACCAAGGCTGGTCGCATCTCTAGTAGAGCGCTTTTTTCCGTATTTGAATACCCCAAATTTCTTGTCGAAGCCAATGTTATTCTTCGTTCGAACTGGAAGCGTCATAGTGGGCGGCTCTCCCTTTACGATACGATCATACATCTCTTCTACCACTTCATGGAGGCGCTGTTTGGTAAGTTCTGGATCATTTACTCGTGACATCATTGTTCACCTCCAAAGAGAGTTGTTTGGCCGGGCTGCCCCTCAACAACTCCAGGCTCGAACCCATTCATTTCTTCTTCACCAGCGGGTATTTCTGAATCGCCGAGAATTTCTTCCTGGCGACGAATTTCTTCAAGCATCTTTTCATCTAATTTGGTCGCCCCAATTACATCTTGATTTCCTCTGAAGAAGACTTCAGTTTCATTCCAATCGCCTTTTTCGAGACCCGATAATGAGTATGTAACACGCGCTTGTTCTCCCGGGTCTAGGGTTTCAATTTTCCATGCCCATATCCCCATGGCTTCCTTTCTACCCCCGCGTTCATTTGCGGTAATCTCGGCACCTTCCTTTTCGGGCCAGTTTACCAATAGAGAATATGACCGCGCCCGGGAAGTATAATTGAACAAGATAATCTCGACATCTGTGAGTTTAGTTTCAGTATTCCAAACGGTTTCCTCTTCACAAATTACCGCGGACATAATTTTGGTAATTGAGCCGGCTAAAGCAGGAACTGGGCGGTTCAGGATGGATGCAGACTTTGCAGCTATGGCAGGAAGAATATCATTAATCAACTCGAATTTTTCGCGAGTTTTTGCCATCTTCTTCTTTTTCTCAAGATGTTTTCTCAAACCCCTGCCCATTTCGAGCATGGCCTTTCGTGTTTCTTCGAAAACAATTTCATTATCAGAAAGCGCTTCTTTAGCTTCAGATGTGAATTGCACATTGGTACTTGCAAGATGTACTAATACAGCAGCAGGTCCCTTTGGAACCCCCCTCCCTCCTGGCTGGTCTAAGCCATATTGCCGCCAATCAACACTCTCAACAGCCTTGGTTAACAAGCACCCACCTTGTTGATACATTAGCGGCACTCTATTTGCAAACCTTAGAATTTCTACTGGTTTATCGGCTGCCATTCCCTCGCCAAAAATCAACCCAACCTCCACTTGGAAGGGGTTGCCGTGACTCACATTTGGCGCACGCGTCATGGTTGCAATAAATTTTGAATCAATAGTTTTCGATAAGCCCTTTTTGATTAACATTTCTTCAATAGGAGATAGACAATTAGTAGGAGGGGAAAGGAGTTTGATCGCCTTATTGTTGATCATACGCTCTCCTTGGAACGATTCGAGTAGAGCACGTATTTGATCGGGCTTGAGAGATTTTGGTTTAGCGGTGACGGCCAGTTCAGATGCCTCACACAATTCCTTTGCTGCGCGCATAGAAACTCCAGAAAAGTTGGATCTCAAAAAAACAGTCATTCGAGAATCCTTCGATTCTTTGCACATACGTTGCAATTGCCCAAGTTCAATTCCATGGGGGTGTGGTTTGATAGCGTCGACTTTGCCTGGTAGCCGCTCAGTAACTCGTGGCCAATGATGGACTTCTCCATCAGGATCCGTGAAAATAATATCTGCATGGGGATTTACAATGCTCGTCATCCGTAGGTATTGGAAAACCGACTGTCTTCCGCGTTGGTATTTTGCCTTCATTCGCGAGGTAACACGAACTCCATGTTCCTTGAATGTGTGATCATCATTTTCCCAAATAATCCGGTCCTGGTCACTTTTTATGGCTTTATTTTTCCTAGTATCTAATCCAATATTCACACTTACTGCAGTGGCATCTGATGCCACTTTCGATAGGATATGAGTTGGCTTGCCCGTAGTTAATTGGGAATACATTACTACGCCGGTAATACCAATTCCTTGCTGGCCTCTAGATTGCCTAATAGCGTGAAACCTTGAACCGAATAATAACTGCCCAAAGACCTTTTCAATACTCTTTTGTGGAATTCCAGGACCATTGTCTTCGGTAATAAGTTCAATAATATCCTTCTTCGAATCTATTTTGTTGATTTTCACACGAATATCAGGTAGGATGCGCGCTTCTTCACACGCATCAAGAGCATTGTCCACGCCTTCCTTTACAGCAGTGATTATTGAGCGTTGAAGGGTATCAAATCCGAGGAAATGCTTGTTCTTCTCAAAGAATTCTGAAATAGCTATTTGCTTTTGATTGCTTGCCATTTTGTCTGCAATGCCCGCCATGGTGCTCACTCCGCAAGAGGTCCTCCTCCGTCCTATTGACGTTGGGCCTCGAACGAAGGTACCGTATCGCCTAGGGTTCTTGAACCATCCCCGCCGGAGGTTCCGAAGAAGCCTCTATATGAGCCAGCGTAATTTTACGAAGATAGTAAATCACCCATACCGTAAGAATTAGAGAAGCCCCCATCGCAGTCCAGTATGTCCAATCACGAGTTTCACTCATTGCTGTGGCAATACCATTGGCCTGACTACCCCACCATGCATATAGCGCCCCTGGGACGACCATTCCGGAGTTTCCAACGAGATAATCCTTCCAAGTAACATCGGTAAGGCCGTATCCGTAGTTTAGAAATGGGTAGGGGATTACTAAACTCATTCGTGTTAGCAATACGCACCGAACACCATCATTACCCACCGCTTGTTTGAGCGCTTTCAACATGGGTTTTGATTTGAGTTTGCCATCCATCCACTCATACAAATATTTCCGGGTGATCCAAAACGGAAGAATTGCACCAAGACACGCCCCTACAAATGCAATCGCCCACCCGGCCCAGAAACCGAATAATAGCCCACTGACAAATTTGTGAAAACTCGCTGGTGCAACAAATAATGCCAATACGATGTAAAGAAGAAGATATGCAAAAATCCCAACGACACCATGTTCAGGAAACCATCCCATCCAGCCAATAATCGGAGCAAAAATAGTCTGGGTCAGTAAGATGACAAGAGCGATGCCACCAATAGTGCCAACGATTCCAAAAGTAGCATTACGTTTTACCGACAGACAAGCACCTCAATCAAAAAGGCCTTGATTCCAAGCGGTAATTTTGCCAGTAAAAGCGCTAGCGGCAACCGTTAGTGGACTAGCCAAATACAACTTTCCCGGCCCTGAACGGCCCTGAAAGTTCCTATTAATCGCTGAAACGGTAACTTGTTCTGAACTTGTGGAAACCCCTGGTCCAGCGCCAATACAAGCTCCGCATCCAGGATCAATCAAATTGACACCAACCTTCTGAAATAAGTCATGCCATCCCTTTCTCTCTGCGAGCGCTTTGACTTGCCCACTCCCATATTGGATGTAAAACTCGACGTTTTCCTTCACACTTAATCCGGCAGCATCTGCAGCAGCACAAACTTCAGCATAATATGCTACATCATCTTCCTTTCCAGCGGTACAGGAGCCTCCATATGCAATATTGATGCTAATTTCACCAATATCTGATACATTGGCGCCATTCGTTGGATCCGAAGGAACACCCTCGTCAGGATTACCCGGATGGGCGACCATTGGAACAATTGTCGCGAGGTCTATTTTATGGACGCCTCCATCATATATTGCGCCTTCATCAGGATGAACAGCAAGGGCTCTCATTCTCTCAGCATCCACGTTTTGAGCCTCTACCATCCATCTAATCAACGCATCATCGGATTCACAGATACCCGTTCTCCCACTACATTCAGTTGCCATATTGCAAAGGGTTGCTCGTTCATCAACCGAGAGAGAAGATAGCCCTGGTCCACCAAACTCCATAGAACGATTCAAAGTTAACTCCTCTCGAGCATGGTCAGCTAGAATGTATAGGATTACATCTTTGGCCGTACAGCCTGGATGAAGAGATCCATTCAGTTCAAATCTAATTGACTCGGGCACCTTGACAAAGGTAAATCCGGAATAAACAAGACTAGCATACTCCGTTGCTCCAACTCCATATGTGAGAGCATTCGATGCACCGCCCATACAAGTATGAGAGTCGGTTGCTTGAATAAAATCTCCAACTTCAATGAATTCTTCTCTTGCAACCTGATGGCATATTCCTGGAGAGACGCCGTCAACAGCAGAGTAATCTCTTACTCCAGTGTGCTTCTGGAAGGCGACTTGCATATCTCGTAAAATTTGCACTTTATCCATATGGCTAACAAATTTTGGATTGTGATGTGCATATAGCAAATGGTCTTCAAACACTGCGAACTTACTAGGATTAGGCAAGGAATAATCCGCTCCAAATTCTTCTGTTAGGAACGAATGCACCTGCGCTGTAGTAAATTCATGCGAATAACCGCCCTGGACTTGGGCAATTACTGGATCATGAGGTTTGACCGATTGCCCCTCCAACTGTCCTACAAGGTTCCTTGAGATTATTTTCTCAGCCATTGTCATTGGACGAGATGGCGTATCTATCGGAGGCAGCGCAATAGCGCCTGCTTGTAGTTTAGATGCAAAAGGAAACAACCCTCCACTTTCGATAATGATCTTGGTTACAGGGTCATACTGTGATGTAAATTCGTCAAGCGAAACACTCTCTCCATTTTGCAGGCGTTCCAGCATGGCATGGTCCCCCATCAATTGACCGAGATTGATATTATTCCTTTCGTGAATAGGAGCGAATGACGAAGCAATAACAAGCCGAATTCCCCCCCACCTTTCACATTGGGCAGCAGTCTCTCTAGAGGAGCCAGTACCCTTCCTTTGCCCAGAGACAATCACTTCAAATCCGCCATTAATGAGGGCATTTTCACTAAACACTCTCATTCCTTCGAGCATTAATCCCGCATACGCATTCTTTGCAATTTCACTAGGCTCGTGGTCGAAGCAAACCCATGCTGGAGTCATAACATCTGTATTGATATCGTCGAGCAAATCTTCTGGGCGAAGGTCTGACATTTTTAGGTCGAGCCCGTCGTATAATTGGCGCTTGATCAAATCAAGATCTTTGGTGAGAAATAAGACGCGCTTTTCAGGGGAGAGGCGAACTTCTTTGGGGGGCCAATTTTCCATCACGCCTTTGTCCTCAATCTACTTCAGGAGGGAGGTGGGTATAACGGGTTCGGAATTGTTGTAAATTTCATGTCGCGCGAATAATAAACACGTCATTTTCGCCCCTTTCTTTTTGAATTACCCAAATTTATCCCCCATTCGTTAATCTACTCCATAATCCAGCCGAATCGCCTATGAAAAAACCCACTATTTTCCCTTTGAATATTATTTGTACGATAGAATCGACGCACTGAGTCCAAATTAGCCATTTTCATCTAATAACCGTGCCGGCGAACGATTCAAATACCCCCCGATTTAGGACACATCTACATTCAATGGGCAGTTTGCCCTTTGGATTTTCTGAGGGATACATCATGGATAACAACCAACATGTCGAGGATATTGTGAAGTGTAGTGACTGTGGAAGTCGCGCACTCACCCGAGACGAAACCCGGGGCGAAGTCGTCTGCGACGATTGCGGCCTAGTGCTTGAAGACAATGTGATCGACCAAGGCGCAGAATGGCGCGTCTTTAGTCCAGAGCAAGGAGACCAACGCGCACGAACAGGCGCTCCAATGACGGTCATGTTGCACGACAAAGGACTGTCAACCGATATCGATTGGCAGAACAAGGATTGCTCTGGTAAGACAATCAATTCACGTTACCGTTCGCAATTTTACCGAATGAGAAAGTGGCAGAAGCGCTCCCGCGTCAGTAATGCAACAGAGAGAAATCTTGCAATGGCTCTTGCTGAACTTGATAGAATGGCGAGCCGACTTGAATTACCAAAGTCGGTAAGAGAGGCAGCAGCTGTAAATTACAAGAAAGCAGTAGAAAAGCGCCTAATTCGAGGCCGTTCAATCGAAGGCGTAGCTGCAGCATCTCTGTATGCAGCATGTCGACAATGTGGCGTTCCACGCACTCTTGATGAGATTGGCCAAGCTAGTCGAACAGGACGCAAGGAAATCGGACGTACCTACCGTTTCATGGTACGTGAACTGAAGATGAAAATCATGCCAACAGGCCCTGAAGATTACATCTCTCGTTTCTGTTCAGGATTAGGGCTCGATGCCGAGGTTGAAGCAAAAGCTCACGAGTTGATCAAGGCTGCACAGGAGAAAGAACTCACCAGTGGGCGTGGACCTACCGGTATTGCCGCGTCCATTATCTACATCGCATCCGTACTATGCGGAAAGCGTAGAACCCAGCGCGAAGTAGCAGAGGTCGCAGGTGTGACTGAAGTTACAATCCGTAACCGCTACAAGGAACTCATCCAAAATCTAAACATCGAACTCGATATTTGAGGGCGGTGACGATTCTGGATATGGGGTGTGAAAGGACATCCCCTGAGTTCGTACTATAGGTGGAAATATGAAGAGTCGAAGGAATGTTTCTGATAAGGCAATGGAGGCGTTAGCCGCAAGCCTAGTCGCCGCCCTAGAGAGGGGCGTAGAATCATGGCCCCTTCCACCACCTCCTTTGACCGACCCCGACTTCCCAGCGACAATACCCGAGCACCCACATCATCTCACAGAGAAAGGTCTGGGGCTTCTCAGAGCAGATAGAGGGATGTTCGACAGACATCTGGCAATTGTAGTCGATTCTATTGTGCCACATAGAATGAATCTCACCGATGATGCATTCGAAGTACATGAGAAGTGGTTATTGCGTAGACTCGATGTTCTAACTGAAAGATTACTATTTGCAATTGCAACAGAGTGGTTGGCATTGGCTCTTGACCGGTCATGCCCCGACCCGGACAGATGGTGGCTTGCAATAGCATTGGTCAATGGATTGGCGAATAAGGCCCATGGCCAACCAGTCCATCAAGGGTATCACTTGGTTGAATCCATCGCATTAGCCGAAAGGCCCGGAACCTGGCACACACAACCAGAAATCTCCTCGGCAAATGTTGATTGGAATCCCCATGGAATGACTCCAAGAATAACTTCAGTTGTTGCACACGATAAAGGGGCACAAGCTGCAATTTGGCTACTTACTCGTCTCGAGCAAGGCGATGAACAACGTCGAACACTACTAATCGAATGGTGCAAACTACTCTTAGAAAGAAAGGAATTAATTTCTGCTCTTGACATTTCAGGATTCCTTATCCGTCGTTCAAGCGATTCATCACCAGAAATAGCTAGCCGCGTTGTAGGTTGCCTAGCGAGGCTAATTGAAGGGGATAAAGAAGCGGGACTAGAGTGCGTTCGTATTCTGCACGGACGCAAAGATCTTCTTGTCAAAAGAGCAATGGCCGATACAGTAACCCGTCTTTTCCGACGCATTGGAGAAGGAGCCGTCTCTCTTCTCAATGATATGTTAGATGACGAAGACGAGAGTGTTTTGGCCGCTGCTAGCGCTACAGTGGGCGACCTCCGATTTATTGATCAGGAATTGTGGGCTAACAGAATTAAGGAATTATGCTCCCATCCCGTCAGGATTGTAAGACGAAATCTTGTTTTGACTCTGCGTGACTATCTTGAAGCATTCCCAATAGACGAAAGAGAAATTATTCCTGCACTATGGGAAGATGGCGATGAAGTAGTTATGACTCGCTTGCGGGAACTATTACTTCGAATGGAAGAAGTGGACCCCGATAGATTTGCAACTACATTGAAGTCGATGAAAGACTTGAATTTAGAGAGCCTATGGGCGCCTTTAGAAGTTCGTCGAAGTGAAACGGTGATGGGATGGAAGAAATGGTTAGCAGGAGAAGGCGAAGTGCCTGCGAGAACTCCGGAAAAACCCCAGATCCATATTTCTGATATGAGCGAGGCTGAGTTACCAGAATTAGATGATGCACTTGCTTCGTTAGACGATCTTGGATTCTTAGATTGACCGCCACTATCTTGAGTATGAGCCTGCCTGCACGAGTCATGCGACGCCATGTAGCCGTGTGCCTGATTCTATTGCTGATGGGAATTGCACCCGTTTCATCTGCATCATTTTCATCCGATCCAATCGCTTCATTCAGCGGCAGTTTTGAAACCACGTCCGAACAAACATCAATCTCAATTGAGGTCATTCAAACCAACGATGCCGATTTCCTCGATCAAATAAAACAGTCAACTTGGAAATTATTGAGAAATAGTAGCCAAGTCGGCGATGAATTCAGCCTTTGCACCTTAGAAATGTTGAATTCAGAGTGCGCTGGAAATATTGTAAACATCACAATAAGCCCACCTCCTGATTTTTCTGGGCAAGCGATTTACGATTTGGTAGGAACGCTTTCCGATGGGACGATATATGCTGGCGGCACCATTCAAATCAATGAAAATACAAGTGAAATATTGGCACCAGAATCTTTGACTGCAGCATATGATTCAACCAATCAAGTCACAAACTTAGAATGGATCATACCTTCTGAAACTCCAGCAGGGTATCATATTGTAATATATCGTCACACCACTCCTGCTAGCGGGGCTACTTGGCAAATGATGACTAAAGAAATGCTGACCAATTCGATCTCGGAAGGTGAAACTAGCTATGCTGTGGACCACTCGGGCACATCAATTGAAGAGGAAGTATACTACTCAGTAACATTCCAATATCCAATGTCTGAGGACGTTAGATTCATCGGAACCAATACACTTGATACACCTATTCTCGAGGATAATATTGCTCCATTAATATTTGGTGAACTAAGCGCAATTTACAATCCCGATACTTCGACAACAATACTGGATTGGGGAGAGGGGATTATCGATTCGGGCTTGGTAATCAATATTTATCGCTCTTCGATAGTGCTGGAGGAAATCGACCCAAATACACATGTTGCTACCGTGGATGCGAGCATGTCGATGTACGAAGTGATGGTTCCATTTGGTGAACACCGTCAGAGTTGGTATACAGTGACGCTAGAAGATGAAGTTGGTAATGAGGTATTAGCGATCACACCATCTTCTCCAAGTACAGGGCCAATTATCGAATCCACCTATTCTTCAACCACAGTGAATAGTATTGCAGCAGAACGTTTGGCCGATGGGACAATCACAGTGTCCTGGCATGATAATACAGGAAACCCCGACGCAACAGCCAAAATCTGGCGTTCGATAACGGGGCCGATAGATTCACTTCAGGACATGGAAGAAGTAGGCTCCACAAACGTTGGATACCTTAGCTTCAGCCACCAACCGCCCGACGCTCTAGATTCGGTTTGGTATGCAGTTTCCATCGAAGGCTCATGGGGGGCCGAATCATTGCCTTGGCACGATGAAACTATGTCAGCAGGAATTAATTCGATGACTGATTCAATCAGTGAATTGGCACCTCCAGTAAATGAAAGCGTAGAAGCAAATCTCACAGTAGAAGTCTGGGGCCTTGATAACAAATGGCACTTGATTGGCGATGGCGGCTCGTATAATCTCAATGGAATGATAAACGGCAGTCAAGTATTGATTCGAACTTCTGAAGAAGTGGAAAACATAACTCATGGTACCTTTGGCGATGTAGAGACAGTTGCTACCCTGGGTGGCCCTAGCCTCTATTTCCTCGAAATAACTGCGGACAGGGAGATTGGTGTTAGCGTGTATGTTGATGGCGAAGAGGTTCATTTCATGCGCTTATCCGTCAGTGTGATTGAGGATACAGACAATCTTGCCGATGAGTCCGAAGATGAGATTGAAGGGCACACTCCTGAAGATGAAAGAACGATTGCAGTCTACATCATTGGCGTTCTAATGATTGTACTATTTGGTTACCTAATGGTGATGATGCGAGACCCATCATCGGCATTACGCGAAGAGGAGTGATTATTCCTCTTCTTCTGTTAATGGGCCAGCAGAAATCATCCAAACGTACACACCATTCAATAATACAAGCAAACCCACTAATGAAACAATGAGCCCAGCAGGTGCTGGGAAGAATTCAATTCTTCCAACGCCAAACGCAAGGCCCAAAAGAACGAAGCCAGTGATTATCACCATAATCGATGATTTCTGTGGGTCGTGCCATTTTTCAATAACAGGCACCAATCCAGTTTGGTTGAAAGTAATCCTAAACCAAGCCATGTAAAGCAATACTAGGCCTGCCAAGCCAATAGTTCCTGAAGTGAATGTGGGGTCATTCCATGGGCCTGCAGGCGAAATATCGGTAAATGTCACACCGACCATCAAAATGCCAAAAACGGCATGGATGCGCCACTCCACCTTGTCGCCCATGAACCCCTCCAGACCCATCACGCTTGAAAGACCAACGCCCTCTCCCAGTGTGATGGCGGCAGTCAAGGATGCGGTTTTGGTAGCCGGCGGAATCGGGTCACGAATGCTTCCTGCAAGCGCTAGTGTAGCCAAAGAAGCCCTACCACTGGTCGATGTTCCCGCCTTGACTCATCTAGCAAGAGAAGCAATTGCGGCCGGAGTTGAAAGAATCCACATTATTACTTCGCCAAAGAAGGACCTGAGCTCTCTTCTCCAAGATAACTCGTGGCTAGTTGACAAAGCACAAGACGTTGACCCCCACTTATTATCGCCCTTCGATGAGATCGAAGTATTGGTACATGTTCAACAAATTCCAAGAGGATTCGGCGATGCACTTTACACGAGCCTACATGCAATAAACGGCCCTTTTCTAGTACTACTAGGGGACAACCTTCTGATGGATTCTCATAGCGGGTCCTCAAACTTCACTCCCTCTTCAGCATCTTCAATTCTTGTCGAGGCATTCGAAAAGACCGGATTGCCATGCGTTGGCCTTGCGTCTGTATCGGACCCGGAGAACTACGGTGTTGTTTCAATGGACGGAAATAAGATTGTTGACATCATAGAAAAACCAAGCCGGGAAAGCGCCCCTACGAATTTGGTCTTATGCGGAAGGTATCTCTTTACTTCCGATACTGCTACCTTGTTAGAAAAATATGATTTCGAAAGTTATGGCGAATTACAATCCATAGCTGTACAGAAACATTGGATGCAAAACGAAGGCTTGGTAGGCGTAGAACTCAGAGGCTTCCAGTGGTATGATTCTGGGGCGCCATTACCTTGGTTGAAGGGTCAGATCGATCACGCGCTTCGCAGAGATGACATGTCCGATGATTTACGAACTTGGTTGACTGAAAGAATTCAGCGCTGACCAGGTTTCCAAAACGATAGAGGAAGCGGAGATTCTCCATTCGCCGAACGAATAGCGAGATGATCTGCTCTCTCGTTCCATCGGTGTCCACTATGTGCTTTTACATGCTCCCACGATAATTCACGTAATTCAAAAACTTCATTCCAAAGGCTTTGTACATGCCCAACCAACTCCCGATTCGCTTTGGCCTTCCAGGCTCCAATGGCCTGATTACCAGCATATTGTGAATCGGTTTTGATTATTACAGGCTCATCTCCACCCTCTTTCAATAACCACCTCAACGCTTCAGCGAATGCAGTAAGTTCTGCAGTATTATTGGAACCAACTTCCGCTCCGATATAATCGGAATGATTTACATCGGTTATTACTGGACCAGAAAACTCGTGATGAACTTCTCCATTACCTCGGCCTAAATCATTTGAGCCGGTAATGATAACTACGCCCCAACCGGCAGGAGTTTCAGCATCTACATTCTGATTCCCAATACAGGAACCATCAACGTAAACATGGAACAAATAGAATCACTCGCCAATCTCTTCTTTGTAATCTGCAGCAGACATCAATCCAGAAACCGCTTCAGGGTTATCCAATTTCATACGAACAATCCATCCCTTTCCATACGGGTCTTCATTCATCAATTCTGGAGCATCTTCCAGCGCTTCATTTACTTCTACGATTGCGCCCGACAGCGGAGCAAAAATCGGTGATGCAGATTTTACAGATTCAACAATTGCAAACTCACCCATGTCTTCGAAATTTTGGTCTGCTTCTGGTAATTCGATGTAGACAATATCGGTTAATGCATCTTGAGCATGGTCGGTAATGCCAATGACAATGGAATCACCTTCAACTCGAATCCATTCGTGTTCTTTGGTATAGTACAATTCTTCTGGGACTTGGCTCATATTACTCCCTCTACTTACTTGCTGAGATAATCAGGGCAATCAACTATTGCTTCAAAGAGTAGCTTGGCAATGAGGGCAAATATTCCATCCAGCCTGTACTTCAGCACCACACCCTTGGCAAACAGGTGTGGCAGCAGTATCTTGAATCATTACTGAATCCTGAAGTACAGTATCACCAACTTGGCCGATATTTACCAAAGCAGCATCCTTTTCCAAATGAGATTGCCGCACTCTCCCTGCATCATCATACAGCCCAGCATCCTGATAGGCCTTTGCAGCAGCTTCGAAATCTCTAGCCTTCTCTAAATTTTGTGCTTTTCTTACAGTGGCAGCCATATCTGTTGCAGCAGGAGGGGGTCTAATTTGTGCAGGAGGGGCAGAAACTGCTGCACGAGGGGCCGGACGTATTTGTTGAACAGGAACGGGAGCCCGATGCACTTGTTGAACAGGAACACGCATCATCATTGGTTGTTGAATAACAACAGCTTGGCCCCCGCTACCACCTGAGGTAGCGACCATTATTATTCCAATAATAAACATGATAAAAGCAAGACATAGAAGTGGAGGGACCAAGAACCCGATAAAGAAGAAAAGGACAGAAAGCACAATCATTACGATTCCACCAGCGGAACTACCCCCGGAATTTGGCGCTCTGACTTGTACTACCAATTTCATTCCTCCTCGATATCATTTGACAAAACAGATTCTTCTAATTGGGCCCACGCATCACCAATCTCAACATCTTTCTTTACCCAAGCGAGGTCTGCTTCCACTCTAGATACTATCGCTGTTTTGTCTTCGTTTGGAAATATGGATCCAAGAAACCCCTCTCCTCTTCCCGTAATTGGCGCGAGAATCAAACAAAAAACTCCAATGACTGGAAACGCCACAGAGATCACACCTAGATTAGTAAATGATAACAGCCCTGTACCTAGTGCAAGCCCACTTGCTAAAATCAAACCGAGACCCGTGCCAAATAGCAGTCTCTGTGCTGAGGCTGCAGGCGTCATGCTTACTCCACCTATCGGCAACGCATGAACCCAACGGCTCAAAACGTCTCTCGCATCAACTTGTGAATTTTGTAGGGCAGTAGTGCACGATTTACTGGAGTAACCTCAAGGATTCGAGCATCATCACGTCTTCGAATATCTTGAAGGAGAGGATGTCGACTCTTTTTGTGGAGTGCGAGGAGAGTAGGTTTGTCAACCTTCAACGCAGATCGTACCACATTTACAAAATCTTCAGATTCCACAGCGAATTTGCCGATTTCATCGATTACAATTACTTCTGAATAATCTCGGGCGTGTTCAATTGCAGGAATAGCAACACTTTCAAGCGCCTCAGTATCAATTCCATATCCAAGAACCCGGAGGCGACTATCTATGTTCTTGTGAGCCATAATTGCTTCATCTCCTGTTCGAATATCGATGACCTTGTATCCTTCACGTTCGGAATTTGCCATTATTGGTTCCGTCCGTATACCGCCAATAATCTCAGAACCACGCCCATCTCCGCCACGGGCGTCGATTTCTCGAACCCGCTCTTCGTTGAGCATTTCTAGAACTTTAGCTAAGACTGCAGATTTACCACTACGCGGTAAACCAGTAATTCCAATCTTTGGATGTATTCCCACTTGAACCACTTCTTCAAAAACAAATAGTTTCGATGTTTCTTCCGAGTGAGGTACTGATAATAAAGAGTGTGGGAAAAACACCTCTAATTCTACAATCCCGAAATCAATAACCGGTTTCCGACCCTTCAGAGAATATCCTCATCACCAGGCATTGGGGTAGCAATAATAGAACGACCTTGGGCCGCGACTCTCCATTTACTAGAAACCCAATCCAATATTTCAGACAATTCTTTTTCTGAAAGACCACCTGCAGCACTGATTTTTCTTAATATCCAAAGCTCCTTGTCGTCGTAGTCGCCATCTGATGATGCAAGAAGGGCGCCATCACGCAGGGCCAATCTAATCGCGGCCGGCTCCATCGATTCTAAGACGGCCTCAAGTTCTGGGGGCTCCGTCAAGAGTTGCCGAACCTCTTCTCTACTCTCGGGATGAAGCATCATAGCCCCCATCGCAGCCTCAATTGCAGCCATCTCTTCGCGGACTAATGTGCCATCTACTGCAGCAATTAATACTAGAATACTAGCGACGCGTCTTCGCTGCTCCTCGGAAAGGGAGAGAAGGGCATCTGGCAACATAGCGCCACTTCACTGGGATAAATCGTTCAGTAGATCATATCCAGATTGCATCCAAGAATATCCTTCTACAGTCCATTTTAGCAGCCTATTTACGGCATCTGGCGCAAGTCCGAAATGTGCAGCGATTTTATCGAGACTTTCGCGTTCGTATTCATCAACTGTACCATCAGCAGCAGCCATGAGCACAGCATCGCGAAGCGCGAGCCTTCCAGATTCAGGACCAAGATTGTCAAGACACTCTTCAAGCGTAGGAGGATGCTTCAAAGAGACACGGATTTTATCGCGCTGTTTTGGCGATAAAAGAGCAGTACCAAGCCGCTGCTCGAACATTGCCATTTCTTCCACAGTAAGTTCGTTATCTATACGAGCCATATAGGCCAATAATTGAGCATATGCGAATCTCTCGGCTTGGGGGAGTTTGTGAAGTGTGTCTGGCAGCATGATAGTGCCGTGACTGTCCTGTGACTTCAAACCCACGCCGGATGAGCGGGTTCAAATGGCACCTGTAGGTGACCGCATCATGGCCAAGGTGGAAGTTTACACCAACAAAGGATGTGGCGCATGTGTACTTGCCAAAAAACATTTAGATATTTGAAAGGCCAGAAGTATTGACCTACAAGATAACCGTGAAGCAAATTCTTTCCATAATCAGCCAGCATGTATTTCTGGTAATTCACGCGCCTTGAAGGCAATTTCCCGCTGACCAAGATAATTTAGAACTCCCCAAAGACTTGAATTTAGAACCCATACGATTCGCGCATCAAGTCCAAAATTTACAGTACCTACATAGAAGCAGGCCGTCGAACCGACCATGCCGATTGTGTAAATTGTCATACTCGCAGTAATTGTCCAGCGCAATCGACGGTCTGAATCAAATGTCCACTCTCTGTGTGTAAAATGAGCAAAGAGGCTACCGAGTATCCATGCGGCAGCCCATGCAACTGTTGGCCAATATCCAGTAGATGGCCAAACCCAATAAAGAAATTCCCAAATGGCATAGAAAACAATTACATTGATTCCGGCTACCATCATATAGCGCCTAAATGTGCCATGAGGGGGAAGCATCAATCATCCTCCGTAACAACATCGCTTGGTCGGCCAGTTTCAATTGAGCGCAAACGGGTATTGTCATTTTGAATTGCTGCAAGAAATTCGTATTCGACCCCCAGGTCCTCTGCAAGTTTTTTCAAAGCGAGAGTATCCTTTGGAAGACACTTGCCTCCAAATCCACGGTTTAGACCCATAATCGGCTCGAGGTGAGAGTCCCCAATGGGCTGATCTTGAGGGGCGGTAATAATGTCACGAACCACCGCCCAGTCAATACTGAGCGCTTCACATATGTCGTGCATTTGATTTGCAAATAATACTTTGAGGGCGTAGAAGTTATTCTTGGAATACTTGACCATTTCAGCTTCAGTACTTGAGATATGATATGTTACATCATTTGAGAGGACCCCCGCATCTCTATGATGCTGAAATACCATTTCAGCCACTTCACGATGCTCAGTTCCTACGACGAGGATTTTTTGATTAGAGAAATCTTCTAATCTTCGTCGCTCAACTAAAAATTCCGGCGAATATGCTAGTTTTAGAGAGGAGAACTCAGATTGAAGGCGAGCGGTTGTTCCCGGAATAACCGTGCTTTTCAATACGGCAATAAAACCATCAGGAAGCTTAGCAAGAATTTCTTCGACTATACTAGTATCACAGGAGCCATCTTCATTGGCAGGAGTTGGTACTGCAAGGTATGCCATCCCTACATTCTCTGTGACATGACTGAGTGTTGTACCCCTTGAAGGGTCGTGAATGAATAATTCATGGGCATTAGCAAAACTATGTTCAATGGCTCCACCAACCATGCCAGCACCAATGATTCCAATTTTCATTCCTCTGCCCCCGGGACCCTAAACAATCCTTCTTCTACCATCTGTGCTGCACGCTGGAGGCTTTCAGGTGTTCCGCAATCAATCCAGGTATTTTCTCCAACATTAATCGTTTCAACAGAACCCTCTTGAATATACTGACGAGTGATTTCAGATATGGAAAAGTCTGGTAGATATTGAGTTGCATCAAGGCGTTGCCAAAAAGTTTCATCAAAGAAATATATCCCTCCAATAGCAAGATTGCCTACATCGCTTTGCGGTTTTTCAATAACATCAGAAATCTTCCCTTCCTTAAGCACTGCAATTCCGAACGAAGAAGCATCTTCAACCTCTCGAGTCAATAGCATTGCACCCGATGAAAAAGTTGCAACAATTTCCGATAGATCCAGATTGGTAATATTATCAGAGAACCAAATTAGTAATGCACCATCTTCATTTGTTCGGCGTGCCAATTGCAGGGCATTTGCAACACCCAAAGGCTCCTTTTCAAGAACATATTCAATTTCTTCACCAACGTGGTCTTGTATTTTGTTAATGAAGCGATTTCCAATGATTGTAATATCTTCGATTCCCGCTGAACGCACTGATGAAAGGACATAATCAATAATGGGTCGGCCACAAAGAGGCAAGAGAGTTTTGTGCGTGTACAATGTCATTGGGAAAAGACGACTACCGTGCCCTCCAGCGACAATAATGGCCCTCATATTACGACCCTCATGGTCTACACTTATTGATTCACTGGGAATCTTCTTCAGGGCTTGCCGCCTTAGAGAATGCATCATCTTCTGCATTCTTGTCGAAATAGTCAGTACGCACTAAATCTCCAAGTTTCTCAACACCGTATTCGACTAAATCAGGATCATTTGCTTCTGCAGTTTCCCATCTTTTTTGAGCCATTTCAGCATATTCAATATTTGCAGCTTCGACCATTTTTTCGCCGTCACTAAGTTCGCCCTCCAACCCTTCGTATTTTTCTCCCTCAACTACAGCATCTCGACGAACAGGCGCTTGCCCCATCTTGAAATCGGTTTTACCCCAATCGGGCCCAGATGGATCATCACCTCTTGTGCGAACTGGATTTACTGTTTCAATACCCGAAGCGACCCATTCTGTTAGATGCTCGCGATATGCTACTAATCGCTCTTCTTCATCATCGATGTCTAGAATATGAGACATGTCATATCGCATGGCAAAATCTTCTTCATGAGGGATGGAGGCTTTACCGAGTATAGAAACGGCTAATCCCAGTAAACTGAACGCAATACCGAGGCCAATTAGTTCGATTTGAGGGACAAAAAGAAACCATATTACACCACAAAAAAACATGAAAATCCCCATCCATGCAAAGAAGCGCCCACGGCGCCGTTGCCATTGAAAATCCTCTAGGTCGGAAATCGAATCATGCATTTAGAGACCCTCAAGCCAGCATGGCCATGACATCGTCATCCATCGTTGGTATTGAATCCTGTTCCTGCATGAGTACTGAATCGCGCATATGGATATTTTGACGAGGCTCCAAAGCGAGTTTTTGTAATACTTGAGTAAGCACCTCTTGCATTCGTGCAGTTTGCGAGCCTTGGGCTACTACCATTCTTTCCAATGATTCTAGCGTTTCAATACTACGACTACTGGAAACTTCCAACGCTGCAGACTGGGCGTCTAAAGCCTCTTCCTGGCGGGCTAGTAATTCACGCGCTGCAGGACTACCGATCGCATCTCTTCTGTGAAGCTCACCTAGCGCATTACGCAAATCATGCGTTGTCTTATCCAAAGCTCGCTTCATATCATTTAATTGAACTATAGCGAGATTAAGTTCTGTTTCGAGACTGGTCGCTTTATGCTTGAGTACAGCACGAGTATTCGATTGAAAAATCGACTCTGCAAAGAATGCTGTAAATACGCCCGCGCCCAATGCAATATTGTGATTGACACCCGCAACCACCATCATGGCCCATGTGAAGCTACCAATCAGTGCGGCTCTTGTTATTCCCATCAAGTAATACTTAGTTACCGGAGTATAAACAAACGAGGCGGGGGGGCCGTGGGCCCCCATCATTCATCTGGAACGAAGCAATCATCATCAATTTCATGAATCTGCTCAGTCATTATCAGATGGTCCAATGCTTCGTCACATTCTTCTGTGGCAATTCCGCCACTTAGAAGAGGGGCAAACAATTCTTCAATGTTCACAAAAGGCGCCCCATTCCCAATCTTATCTTGAGCGCCCATCAACATCATCTGTGCCGCTACTGCTAGTAATGGGTCATCACAGGCATCTCCAGGAGTAAAGGAGAGGAATGTGCTTGCCGGATGTGGCTCCTCAACAATTTCTTCTATTCTATTTGTTAGATGCTTCAATCGTTCTGGGATATCAAAGCAATCGAATAGATTGGTTTGATTTAATGAGGTTACACTTGTCAAATCCCCCGTCTTAAGGCGCTTTGCCACCGATTCAAGGCGGTGCATTCGTTGCTCAAGTTGAATTCGTTCACGTTTGAGGTCATGTGTCAATAAACGCAAATCTTCGTTTGCTTTCTGTATCAGCCAATCCTCAAGAGTAAAATTTGGGTCAACACCAATCATTGTCTCTACAAAGTGCTTGACAGCAAGAGGCAATTGGTCGACGTGAATCTTTCCTTCTGCACTCTCACGTCCATCATCAACCATGCTTACCCTCGGTGTTGTGACGCTCTATGAAGGTATACATTAGCAACCAACCCCTAGTTCGATTGGAGGACCGTAGCACTGCGCGGAACAAACGTCAATAATACCCTCCATCGGTCAACAACCTCATTCCCCAACCGATAGTAACACGGGGACGCGTTCATGTAGGGGCGACCAATGGCCCGGTTATGAGCGACCACCGCATCGCAATCTTGCCCGGCGACGGAACTGGAAGAGAAGTTGCGGTTGAGGCGCAACGCATTCTGGATACGATTGAAGCTCACACAAACCACGGGTTTGAGCAGAATGTGATTTCATGCGGAGGGCAACATTATTTGGAAACAGGCGAAGAGTGGGCCGAGGGTTCATTTGAATATTGCCGCGACGATGCAGATGCGATTTTTCTTGGTGCAATCGGACACCCCGGTGCAATCTTAGAAAATGGGGATCTTGCTGGAGGCTCCGTAATTTTAGGGATGCGTAGCGGCCTAGATCTCTATGCAAATGTCCGGCCAATCAAACTCTACGAAGGAGTCCCCCACAAGGTCCATGGAAAATTTACACAGATTTGGGAGCCAGGCATGGTGGATATGACAATTCTTCGAGAGAATACAGAAGGGCTGTACCATTCACTATTGCGACGATGCGCAGACCGTGCTTTAGGTCGCGAGTTATACGAGCCTCCAGAAATGACATTCCCCGGTCTTGATGGCGAAGTTGCATATGATCCACGACCGATATCAGCAAATGGCACTGAACGCTTAGTGCGCATGGGATTTGAAATCGCAGAAACTAGAAATGGCGCGCCTGCAGATGGAATAAAACGAGTTTCATGTATTGACAAGAGCAATGTTACAAGAGGCTGTCAATTATTCCGTAGAACCTTCGACAAGGTTGCAGCAAATTATCCAGGCACAGAATGTGACTATGGATACATAGACGCCTTCATGCAATGGATTACTAGAAATCCAGAGCATTACGATGTTGTTGTTTCGTCAAATCTATTTGGTGATATTGCAACCGATTTAGGCGCAGTACTTCAAGGGGGAATGGGAATGGCAGCAAGTGGAAATATCGGGGACGAACATGCGTTCTTCGAACCCGTTCACGGATCAGCCCCAAAACATGCAGGACTTAACAAAGTAAATCCAATTGCCAGTATTAATTCAATTCAGATGATGCTTGAATGGCTAGGGCGACGCAAAGGCGTAGATGAACTAGTATCAATAGCGGGTTTGATTGATGACAGCGTTACAGACCATCTAAAGGACGGTACTGCATTAACATATGATTTGGGCGGGGATGCCAGCTGCTCATTCGTAGGCGAATCAATTGCAAACCGTCTTTCGACAAAACTTTCCGAATTGTAATTATTCGGATTCTTTACTTTGTCTTTCTTTCCAAGCCTGTTCAAATTGAGCCCAGAGTTCAGTTTCAACTTGATTCCTAATTTCAGCCTCTAGTACGGGGCGAAGAGCCACTTCAGCTTCAGCGAATGCCTGCTCCTTTACTGAAACCCATTTTTGTTCTTCAGTATCCATTTGATTTCTTCTTACTTCTGCAACCACAATTCGTTCAATTTCTTTTAGGAGCCTACCAACAACTTCCAATTCCCACGCATCATGAGGATTAGGTAGCTGCATTCGAGCTACTTCATTTCGAAGCGTAGCAACGATTCTTGCTCTGACTGGATTACCTATTGCAAAATCATGTGCACCGGAAACAAATCCAACTAAAGCATCAAGCCACTCCTGTTGGTTTATTTCATGGCCGCACCCCGGGCACGAAGAGTCAGAGGAATGCACATCCTCCTCCTCCTTTTTACGAGGACTTTGACGACGTTTTGGCGCTTCTACTTCATCGATATCAAAGGAAACAGACGTACCAAATCCGCCCTTTTCCATCGAACCAAGGGAGCGCCTTTCTTCCATTCCTATCAGTAATATGTTATTTTCATGAGTGATAAATATAGTCCCTGCAAATGTCACTTTCCGGCATAAGAAGCCATAGTATTGACGATATACGACATAGTAGAGTGCAATATCGCCTGATTATCCCATTTTGTAATTTGGGGGCCAGTGGGGATTATTTGAATTAAATTCAATGCAACCCTTGATAATTCATCGACAATAGTAACTGTTGCCATTCTCGCAGTGCGAGAAAGAGGGTTGAGATCAACAACGAGAACTTCCTTACCCATTGCCACTAGCGCTTCACACCTATCTCCATCTTCAAGTGGAACCAATATCACATCAGCATTGAGGATTCCACCGGTGTGGCAATTTGCCCGAGGGCCTTCTAATCCAGGGATGCGCCCATCTGGTTCCGCACCTAAGATTTCAACATCAATATCATGTTCATTTTTTATTTCTTCAAGATGGTTAAGTAAAGCAGCCATTCTTTCGGGAGTGCGATAGAAAATATTGACCTCCACCGGGCAAGAGAGTAATTGTGCAACCTCAAGGAGTTCTTTCCCTGCCAATGCAACCGCATTACCATTAAGGGAAATTATCGGCCTCTTTGCGGCAAGCAATCTTGCTGCAGCCTCTTTCGTTGCATCCATGGCAGATGGAATTGTTTGCTCCCCCAATAGGTAATCGTATGCCTCTCCTCTACCGTGGGCAATCATCGCTGAGCCTGCAAGCATGCCTTTGCTCGCAGCTTCTTCAAGGCGGTGACGCATTAGTAGTGAGCGATATCTCGGATGAGATGGGTCAGCAGCATGTTCACCCATCGGGAGCACCTCATGCATCATTTGCAATCATCGAAAGGTCTAGCGGAGTAGTCCCTCTGTTTATCGTACTAGTAGAGATTACATCGATACCACATTTCCGCCAATCTTCTAAATCTTTCAGAACAATTCCCCCACTAGCCTCAATACAAACATGCTCTCTAAGACCCATTTCATCTAGTTCTGAACAAACCGCACTGCATCGTTCAGGACCGAAATTATCGAGCATCAATACCAACCGGTCACAACCCGTAGTCATCCTCTTTTCAGACCAAGCAAAGGCTGCCATAATCGCCTCCTTTTCCTTCCTGACTTCAATTTCCAAAAACGCCCCAACTTCATCAACATCAATTTCAGAAATTAATCTTCCAATACGGGCGCCATTAGTATCGAGTTCAGGATACATTGCTGCAAGATCATTTTCCTTAATCATCTTCGCATCATTTCGTGATAGGCGGTGACTAAGCCCTCCGCCTAAATGAACGGCCCACTTATCGAGTAATCCCCAAATCGTCTTTCTTGTACAGGCGATCTGGCCTGGAGCTTTTGTAGACCATTTTTTTGCTTCAGTTGCAATCCCTGATAATTGTCCAAGAATATTGAGAATGGTTCTTTCTAGAGCGAGGATTGCTTCTTTGTCTCCTCTAATAATTGCGATTTCATCTCCCGACGCTATACTTCGGCCATCAGTACAGGACCAAGAAATATCGAGGCTACCTGCCCAAATTTGTAACATGTGGTCAACAGCTGCACAACCAACAAGCACGCCTTCTCCCCGAGAGAAAATTTTCGCCTCAATAGTCTCTGAGCCGCCCATGAAAGGCATATCGACCCCATCATCAGCGAGAAGGGCACTTGTCCAGCGATCAAAACTGGAAATTAACAGTCGACTGGCCCCTCCTGAGGGATTCCAGAGTTTGCTGCCTCTGTCGTGAGGTGGACGTTGCCTTTCGGCCATGGTCTTGGCTGGAAGGACGAGGACTTCATGGTTACCTACGTCTTCGAGGGGGGTATGAAGCGGGTTCTTGTGGTTGGCGCGGGCCTACAAGGTCTGGCGCGTGCAGTTCACAAACACCTTGCAAAAAATCAAGTTGTTATTCTTGAAAAGAGAGAGAGAATCGGTGGACGCGGGACTTCTCAAGAGGTACATGGATTCCAATTAGAGCACGGTCCTCATTTGCTTCTCAAAGGAGGCCCCCTCCATAAAATGGTGAAAAAGGTCAGTAAAGTAAAGCCTAGTTTGTGGCCAATCCGTCCACAGAAAATAATGATTGCAGGTCATGGACTTCTTTATCCTATGAATAGCCCTAAAGAATTACTTTCTCTGAAAATGGGACAGGACCCAATAAGAGATGATGCGCTTCGATTGATTTCAGGCTGGGGGCAAGATATCCCCGAGCGCCGCAAAGCACTCCTGAAAGGGAAATTGTGCGTGGTCGGCGAAGGATGGTCGGGATTGGTGGGTAGATTAGCCTCTTCTTTAGAGGAAGTCGGTGTGCCAATCCAACCGTCTTGTGAAGTTACCGAGGTCAGAGAGGATGGCGTAACTCTAGCAAATGGCGTGAGGATACCTGCAGATGAAGTAATCATGGCAACGGGAAAGCCAAAGGGGAAACCAGTGAAAGTTAGCACACTCGATATAGTTCTAGACAACAAGCCACTTGATGGCCTACATGGAATAATCAAAGGCGAAGTAGCCATAATCGATTTAGCTGCAATCCATCCGTTGAAATCCCAAGGAAATAGCCATCTATCATGCATTTCTCTCGAAGGTGGAATTGATGCAATCGAAGCCCTTCTCGACGAGAGAGTTTCTGGATGGCGAAGCCACATATTAGTGAAGAGGGCTAACAAATCAATCACACTGACCGATTCCGAAGGCGGCCTTGCTGATGCGAGAATGTGAAGTACCGTCGACATGGACAGGCTTCCATGAGAATCGTAACTTGGAATGTTAATGGCATCAGGGCCGCGATTAGAAAGGGCATTGACCGTTTCTTCGATGAGATTGACGCTGATGTTTGGATGCTCCAAGAAGTCCGCTGTTTACCCGAACAACTACCGAAAGATTGGACACTCCCAGATGGGTATGAATGGATAATGCACCCAGCCCAAAAGAAAGGTTATTCTGGAGTGGCCACCATATCCCGTATAGGCATGAAAGAAGTGTCCAGGGGAATGAATAGCCAACTAGATCCAAACGACTCCGAGGGGCGAATTCTGGTTACAGAGCACGAGGGAATAACGCTTGTCAACACATACCTGCCAAGTGGGTCTGCAAAGATTGAACGTCAATTTTACAAAGAAGGGTGGATGGATGAATGGAGAGACTTCGTTAGGCCATTATTATCCAGTAAAGAGCCAGTTATTCTTGCAGGCGATCTAAATATTGCGCACACTGAAGACGATATTTGGAATCCGCGTGGCAATGCGAAAACCAGCGGATTCTTACCTCAAGAAAGAGAGTGGCTTAGCGAATTATTAGCAGAGGGATGGAGCGACCTCTTCCGAGAAAGTGTAGGCGAAGGAGAAAAAATCTACTCTTGGTGGTCAAATCGAGGCCAGGCCAGAGTCAAAGACCGTGGTTGGAGAATCGACTATCTATTAGGAAACGCAGCCGCAACAAATCGCCTTGAAGGTTGTAGAATAGAAAGGAGAGGGGGCCTTGAAGTTTCAGATCATGCCCCAGTAATTCTCGACCTTCAGTGACCATCTTCAGCATCAGAAAATAAGGTTAGAATTTCGTCGACAAGCGCCCGAAGCTCGTCCATAGAATCAGCGGTTATTGTAAGAGAAAGCGATGCTAAATCCCCATTCGTTTCGAGTTTTGTTACTATGCCCTTTGGAACCAAATCCGCATACATTTGTCCATTAGCTACCGGGCCATTCCACTCGATGGTAGTTTGATGGACCTCCGCCATGAAATCATATCGCCAATTCCCCCAAATGAGATTTACCCTCTTCCGAATCATTCAGGGTCCGTTTCCATCTCGCGCACACATGGACGACACAATTCCGATTCTAGCAGGGTCGGGAGGCGTTGGGCTTGGAGAAGCCAGAACCAACCATCAAGGTAGAAAAGCCATCATGCTTGTCAGAGAAGGAGACCCCTCTGAATTGGTAGCGCTTGCAGAGACAATGGGCATTGACATTATCGAGATTGAAACTCAATCGGGAACTCCAGACCCAAAGGGGTTCTTTGGAAGGGGGCGACTTCAGGACGTAGGTGACGAATTATCAGGGATTGTTTCTGGCCATCCATGGGAAGGCGTTGACCTAGTCATCGTACACTGCAATGCTACGCCGCGTCAACTTGTGAATATTCACAATGTCGTGGGAGTGGAGACCTGGGATAGAGTACGCTTACTTCTCACGCTATTTACGAGCCATGCTTCAAGCGTTGAAGCGAGAACCCAAGTCCGGATTGCTCAACTTCAAGCCGACCGAACAATATTGAGAGAACTTGCAAATCAGCAAACTACTGGGGAGCGAGCTGGCTTTGGTGGTGGAGGTCGTCAGGCAATTCAAAATGTGTTAGGTACAACGAATCATGAACTTGCACAACTTCGTAAACGCCAGAGTAAGCACGCATTAGCTCGACGCGAAAGACGCAGGCAACGAGCAAAGGGTGGGGCAAAAACCGTTGGTTTAGCAGGGTATACAAATGCTGGCAAGTCCTCTCTATTTCTTGCCTTGTCAGGAAAGGAAGTATTGGTCGAGGATAAATTGTTCAGCACTTTGGAGACTACAATCGGAAGAATGGAAATGAGTCCACGAATTCTCTTGGCAGACACTATCGGGTTCATCGATGAATTACCTTCTGAACTTCTTGATGCGTTTCACGCTACATTGGATGAATCATTGGAATGTGATCTTCTCCTATTACTCGTGGATTCTAGTGATTTGCCAGAAGAGTTGGAACGGAAACTTGAGACCAGCCGACGTGAAGTATTAGGGCGTTCAAAGGATGATGACAGACAGATTCAACTTGTATTTACCAAATCGGATAAGCAAGGAAATATGGATGAGGCAATAGCCATCGCCGCCGACAGGGGATTTCTAAATCCAATACTAGTTTCATCGATAGACGGCGAGGGTATGGAAATTCTAAGGGAAAATATTCTCTATTCCCTTTACGGCCCTCAATTTACGGTTGAAGTATCCCAAGGAGAGCCTAATGAAAGAGCTGTAGAATCATATTTTAGTGAAATTCACAATCTAGGAATAGTCACAGAATTCAATAAAAATTCTCTCACGCTTTGGTGCGATGAAGGTGAACTTTCGCGCCTTATTTCAAAATCGAATGGACGCGTCTCAATCAAGTAGGACCGCCACTACGGCTTAGCAATGTCAGAACTTCTTGAGGAGGTGGACGACCTTCCTGAGGAAGAAACCGTTCTTTTTTCTTCATCGGGCACAGCCTTTGAGGTCAAGTCCGAAGATGGCCATCCAATGTTGAAGGCCATTGGCATCTTCATTCTCTTCACCTGCGCTCTTGGTATAGCGAATGGTATGGATTATATCTCACCAGAATCCGGAGTGATACGTCCCGACGAGTGGATATATTCCATGGGTGAATCAGCACCAAGGGGTTCAGGCGTACTAACTGGTGAAATTAATTCGGGTGAAGAGGGATTACAAATTCATGTTTCATCGAGAAATGCTGATGGCATGTGGGTAGAGAATACAACTGTTAGTGACGCAAATGGAAGTTTCAAAATCGAAGGAGTGAATCCAGGTCTTGGTTTTATCAAAATCCAAAGAGTTCACAACGAAACTGATAATCTTGACGAAGTTCATCACAGAATCATCATTTCTCCTCCTGTATTCGGCGAAGCAATAGGATATACTAATTTGGAATTTGATGTGCCAAGTGAAGACCATTTCAATGAACTTGAATGCGAATATGAGGGTAACCCCTGCGTGCGATTAATCGATCACACGCCAAATGAAATGGAGCATCCCATGATGGATCCCGCAGCAGCAGGAATGTACGTTATGATTGGCTGGGCCTTCATCGGACTGTCACTAATAGCAGCGGGTTTTGCATTATTTGGCATCAAGGATTCTTCACGAGGACTAATTCGAACAGGAGCAGTTCTAGTATTCTTCACAGTAGGACATTATTGGAGTGCTTGTTTGTTTGGACTGGTCGCCTTCGTCCTAACTTTATCAGTCCCTCGCAGTAGCGTTATACTCGACTCCTGAGGGCGACAGTCTATTCACTCCATGAGTGCAGGAGCGTCCATGGACCTCATGGGCGCGGCTTGGATGGTACGCGAACTTGGCGAGCCAGTAAGCGCCATCCATATCCTTGCAGATGGCGGAATTATCGCTGGAGGATGGAATGGGGTTTTGAAACATTGGAGCGATGAAGGAGATCTCATTTGGGAGGTTGATTGCGATGACCGAATTGAGAGTATCCTCATCAACCAAGATAGAGTCATTGTCACTAGTGGACTCCACATTACTTGTATCAAAGAAGGAAGTATCGAATGGTCTCATGCCTTAGAAGGCTCATCAGATATGCTTTGCATGCACAAGGGAAAAGTCATTGCCACTTCAAGTGTGTATGATATTGAGCATGGCGATTTTATGGAGAGCGCAATTTGGAAATATAATCTCGAAGGCGAACTTATCGAAGTAGAGAGAATTGATGAACGCCCGTGGTTCATCGAATCTTCGAAGGAATTACTGTTAGCATTAGGGAGACCCCGATGTGGGATATTGCAAGGAAAAAAGCATAGCAGCCTTGCAACTGAACATCCTGTTACTTGTGGAATTAGTGGGCGTGAGCGCACACTATTGGGTCATTCTGATGGTACAATTTCTTCAAGCAAAGGAGAATTGATATCTTCGGAAGAAGATTCAATCGACTCCATTATTTGCACTGATTACGGCTTTGTAGCATCCATAGAAGGCGGGTCGCTAATCGCTCGAAATTCTGCAGCAGAACCTCTCTGGTCAGCCCGAGGTAGCCAGGTAATTTGCCATACAGAAGGGTTTTCTTCAACACATTGGGCGGGCCGTTTTGAAACAATAGACGGAATTCTCGAGATTAGAAGCTCCAATGGCGAGATGATTGCATCGATGCGAACATCGCGACCTAGGGTCGCTCATACCAACCAAAATCGCGTCGGATTTGGTTTCGAAGATGGCAAGGTAATCATCTGGGAAAAGGAATTATTTGAACGTAGAATCGACAGTGAAGAATCAGAGGTAGATGATAGAAAATCACGACTTGCTGAACGCCTCAGATCCTTACGTTCTTGAGTGTTATTTTCGTTATTATTTTCCATTGGACCCATTGGAAATATTACACGCAACCCCCCGTTTCCAGTGGAAAAAGGGGCAGATTTAGCGTAAAGTTTATGGTCCCCCGCCCCCCACGGGAAAAGTGCTGCTCCCCGGGGAGTGGTGGAGAGTCCTTCCGAGGACTTTCCGGGACCCTTGCCAACCGGTCAGCCCGAACCGGGCGCAGAGTTGGTCGCACATCCTCGAGAGGGGGAGTGCGAGGTGTGTAGGGGAGGCCGTTTCGACGGCAAGCCTGACCACACCCACAGGACATCAGGAGCTTCGGCGATCGATGTGCCGGCAAATCTTCACGGAGATGTCGGAACAGGGAGGGCCTCCGCTTCGGTGGAGGATGACCCGACACTGTGCAAAAACAGCCGGGAAGGGTGGCGAGACAGGTTTTCGGACCGACTTCGTCACATGGAACGGCTAGGTGTGAAGCTTCGGCTGAAACACCACCTCAGTCAGCAACTGACCCATTTCGGTGGGACAGCCAGGGGCCGAGGAATGGGACGGAAACGGATCAACACCTTCGGGAGTTGAAAACCGCGCCGAACCATAGGGAAGGAGACGGACTAGCACCTTCGGGAGCTGGAAACCGCGCCGGACCACCAGGGTGTGAACTGAAATCCCCTCGGGGAAGGAAGTGAGCATTCGGGAAGCGGAAGGGAACTCTTCGGAGTGACTGAAAGCGACCCCCAGGGAAGAAAGCCTTCGGGCGGACTGAACTGGACCTAGGCTGTCGGGAAGAAGGCCTCTTTCGGGAGGTCAACGATCTAAGGAAGATTCTCTTCGGAGGATAAGAATTGGTGACGACGACTCGATGGCCGTCAGCGGAGGCTGGCAGGGGGGCGGATATCCCACCCGGATGAAACCCCCCTACCAGTTCTCCCATCCTGCATTCACAGGTAATTCGGCGCCTGTCAATCTCATTAATGACTGTTGAGGGTCGCGATACGTTACGCGTGCAGGTTTGACAATGTCTTAATCATGGCCAGTCATAGACTCGGGCCTAACCCACTCTTCGAATTCTTCAGCGGTTACATATCCCATTTCTAGAGCAGATTCACGGAGAGTAGTTCCCTTTTCATGAGCATTCTTTGCAATCTTTGCAGCCTTATCATATCCAATATGATTGTTTAGAGCTGTTACAAGCATTAGCGAATTCTCAAGATGGTTATTGATAACATCAACATTTGGCACGATTCCTTCAACACACTTGGTTCTGAACGCTTTCATGGAATCGCTCAAGATTCGAGCACTGTGCAATAAATTGTGAATCATCATAGGTTTGTAGACATTCAATTCGAAATTACCTTGAGAGCCACCAATAGTAATGGCAGTATGGTTACCCATTACTTGGCAACATACCATTGCCAATGCTTCAGCTTGGGTTGGATTTACTTTACCAGGCATTATCGACGAACCAGGTTCATTTGCAGGAAGTGACAATTCTCCTAAGCCACAACGAGGACCTGAACCTAACCAGCGCACATCATTAGCGATTTTCATCAAACTAACAGCTAATGTGTTTAGCGCTCCAGATGCAGCCACTACTGCATCATGGGCTGCAAGTTGTGCGAATTTGTTGGGGGCTGAAACGAAAGGTAGCCCCGTTTTTTCAGCAATAGATGCGGCAACCCTATCTGCAAATTCTGGATGTGTGTTTAGTCCAGTTCCAACTGCAGTACCTCCAAGTGCTAATTCATGGAGATCGATTAGAGCAAATTCGATTCTTCGAATATTAGCATCGAGTTGAGAGACCCAACCGCTCGCTTCTTGTCCAAGGGTAAGAGGAACCGCATCCATCAGATGGGTTCTTCCAATTTTTACGATATCGCTCCAAGCCTCAGATTTTTCTGCTAAAGAATCTCTTAGAGCCTTCAGATTTGGCAATAATTCATGCGTAAATGCTTCAGCTCCAGCGATGTGCATTGCTGTTGGAAATGTGTCATTAGATGACTGTGCTCGATTGACGTGGTCGTTAGGATGTACCGGTGATTTGGAGCCAAGTACCCCTCCAGCCATCTCGATAGCACGGTTTGCAATCACTTCATTGGAATTCATGTTCGATTGAGTGCCCGAACCAGTTTGCCAAATCCTCAAAGGAAAATGAGAATCAAGGTCACCGCTGATGACTTCTTCTGCGGCTTCAATAATTAGTTTTGCAACAGCAGAATCAAGTTCTCCCAAATCACAATTCACCCGAGCAGCAGCCTGTTTAAGGATACCAAATGCACGGATGACACCGCGAGGCATTTTATCCTCTCCAATATCGAAATTTATCAGTGACCTAGCGGTCTGGCAACCGTAGTATCTATCGGCAGGAACCTCGAGTTCCCCCATGGTATCGGCCTCAACGCGGACATCTCCCATGATGTAACCGGCGAAGGCGGTCATCCATGTCCCTTTCCCTTCCAGTCCCCTTAGGGACTGCGGAATCGTGAATACGAACCTCCCCGACCCCACAAACAATGTCGGCTTACCGATTGGTCTGGTTCCAGCACCTGCACAAGGCTGCAGGAACCTATGTTATCCGAAGGGCAATGGCCAATGGTGAGACCTTTTGGCCAACCCATGAAAATGGCAATCCAATAGAAGGAGGAGAAGTAATTCCACTTTGGAAGAAGGAAGGGCAAGAACTGACTGATTTCATCAACCGTTGTGAAGCAGATGGAGTTACTTTCGTAGCTTGTGAATGGGGAGGGGCAGATTTCTCAATTCTTGCTGACGATGAACGTGTGACTCTACTTACGTGCTTGCGCAACCCCATCAATCGCTTAATTTCAAATTACAATTATGATCATTATTGGATGTGGACAAAGGCCACAGATTATGTTGGATATTTGGCAGAGGGAAACCTACATTCAACTCCCGAATATTACACGCGAATTTTTTCTCGAGTTAACGAAGCCACAAGGAAAGTGGATGAAGAAAATTTACGAATAGCACAAAAAAATCTCGCAGCGTTCGATCATGTGATTATCGCTGAAGATGGAATGGATGCATTGAACACCCTAGGTTGGTCAAATGAAAGCGATACGACACACCCTACATTTGGCGACAAGAAGAGGGCGCTGATTTTACTGGCAAAATTACGATTTAGGCGCTGGATAAATTACCGTAAAGGAGTGAAACACCTTCCCCCTGAAAGTATGGACATCGAAGGAATGAATCGGCTTGATTTGGAACTCTATTCTTCACTTAGAAAATGAGTTAGGTTCGATTGCCTATAACTCGCACCAACCGTTAGGAGAGCACAACTCAAACACGTGTTACGCGAATAATACCTTGAGGTTGTGCAGGCCTGTCACCAGGTAACTTACGACAATTCTCGATAGCGTAAACATGGTCCATACCTTCGATTACTTCACCAAATACCGCATGGTTTCCGTTAAGCCAAGGAGTGGCAATAGTTGTTAGGAAAAATTGCGAACCACCAGTATTGGGGCCTGCATTTGCCATAGAGAGTAGACCGGGCCGGTCGTGTGCTAGTGCAAGGGCAGTACGCTCACAAGGAATCTTCCATCCAGGGCCACCAGTGCCAGCACGTCGGCTCATTGGGTCCTTCGAATGAGGGCAACCTCCCTGAATCATGAACTGCTCAATCACACGGTGAAAGTGAAGTCCATCATAGAACCCCGAATCTACCAATTTGAGAAAATTCGCAGTTGTTTCAGGGGCTTCATCCGTCAGTAGACGAATCAAAATATCGCCGGCGTTCGTTTGCATCATGACATTGGTCATGACCTAACTGAGAGGGCAGGTGTTGATGACCCTTTCCGGTGGTATTCACTGATTTAGCCATGGTCGGAAGTGCTGGTCTGCATATGTTCGTGCATAATCAGCAGGATATCCGGCTGCGAGTAATTGTTGCTCATAGGCCAATTGTTCAGGAGTAATTGTTGGATCTGCTCCTGCAGCCATCGATAGCATAGGGTCTGCTGCAAATGCGGCATTTGCGAAAGCATCATCCTGTTCGGAACTACTTCCTCCTCTTCGAATAAATAGTAGACTCAGAATTAAGAGTAGTAAAACTCCTCCAACAATGCCACCGATTGTAACAAGGTCGAAATCACCACCCATTGTTCCATCTCCGGTTTCATCATCAGTTCCATCTCCAGTACCATCACCAGTTCCGTCTCCGGTACCATCACCAGTTCCGTCTCCGGTACCATCGCCAGTTCCGTCTCCGGTACCGTCACCAGTATTGTCAACGATTTCACAGCCATCTACATCGACAGTAACGCCAGCAGTAGAATTTGCACAGTCATCATCAACATCGAGTACACCATCTCCATCAGTATCAGGTTGACAGCCGTCTTCATCCACTACCGCCAATGCTGGAGTATCAGCACATAGGTCGTCAGCATCTTGGATTCCATCACCGTCAGCATCTACAAATGGAGGAGGGCAACCATTTCCACCGTCGCCATTTTCAATTCCAGTAACACCTGGACATTGGTCGCCCATGTATCCTGATGAATTATCTCCGAAATTATCCTCATCTTCGTCGACCCACTGGCTTTCATCGAGTGGTGACCAATCATTGAGGTTGGACCAACCATCTCCATCTAGATCTGCACAACCATAGCGGTCACCCCAGCTCTCGCCCCATGTTGTAGGGCATTCATCGATGATTCCATCACCGGTATCAGTAGTATTGTATCCATCACGGTCGACATCGTTTGCCCACAATTCTTCCTCGTTTTGGATATGGAATGATTCTCCAACCCCGTCATTATTGGTTAGATTGTCCTCTGGAATTACGGTTCCCCCCATATTGACTGCAACCCGACATGAGTAATTGCCAGTTGCAAGCGTTGTCTCTAGGAAGTGAGCTGCTCCATCGCTTCCAGCCAATTGTCCGTTAGTCCCAAACGTATTCATGGACCCGCTGTCAACTTCATATACCAATTGACCAGCATCGTCGATTAATTCTATGCTCCAAGAGAAGTCGCCATTTACTGGTCCTCGCATACTCATCACATCAAAGGAGAAGAACACTTCTTCTCCGCTAATAGCATCAGATGGGCAACTGATATTGGTAACAGCGAGATCTGCAGGCGCAGGAGCAGTAGTCATTATCGATAGATTGTAGTAACCTTCAGAACCAGCATTTGTGATTACAAGGGTGTAAGCACCATTCATTCCTTCATGCATGGAATCTCCAAGGGAAGACCACATTGTACCATTCCACTCAGACATCATGTTTCCTCCTGAATCATATAGTGCAGATGTGAATCCAGTTTCTGCATCAGGAGTGAATGAAACCTCTACATTGTGATGAGTATCAAGGTTAAATTGGTATGAATCTGAAAGGTCTTGACTATCTAGGCATCCTTGGCCAGTAAGCGTAGGATTAGTTCCAATAGCCATTGCATTTTGCTGGTCGGTTCCAGCATCAGTTCCAGTTCCAGCATCAGAATGCCCGATGCAACTGAACGGAGCAACCCATGGTTGTGGCTCTCCAACAAGGAGACGGTAGGTTCCAGCCCCGCCTGCTTCCCAAAATGTAGCAGAACGATTTACCAGAATAGTGTAGGTTCCAGCGGTCCCATTCCAAGTAGTATCCCAAGTTGAGGCATAACTGTCAGCAAATAGACCAGGATCACTGTCGACCTGTGCGCCTGTAGAGTCGTGTATTGCAAGATTTACCGCTCCTGCAGGAGGGTCGACAAGAGTTAGATTGAGGTTTTCTCCTTGAGCGAGTGTGATGGTATAGTGGTCAGACACGTCATTAGCATCAATACATCCGCGATACTCGTTTTCACTATATTGTCCGAGATCAGTTTCGGAACCAGTGGTATTTCCAGCATCTCCACCGAGGCCAGCATCGTTTTGTTGGGCACACGCAGTTTCAGCATTTCCTATACTAAATACGCCGTTACGTCGGGCTTCATTGTTATCTTCATCCCTTTCAAGAATTAAGTCATCTTCATCGACAACGACATAGAGATTATACTCACCTTGAACAATATCCTGAGGTATTGTCGATGGGATTGTAACTGATTGGGTGGTATCAAATGGTATACCGTTGACCGAAATAGTTCCAATTTCATGGTCATACCATTCCAATCCAAAGTTGACAGAAAGGTAAGAGGTTAGAACTACACTGGCATTTCCGTCTACTGTGCCGCTATTATTGAGTTCAGCAAAGACATCAACACTATCCCCAGGCATTGCACTCGCCGCACCTGTGACACTATCGATGGTGTAATCAGGAGCAGGGATAGAAACATTTGTCCAGATATCGAGCGTGTAATTAGAAACACCAGAATAGTGTGAGACATTCACATAATAGGTGTCAGCAACTCCTTCCCAATTTGTTAGTTTTGTAGATGCAGTTTCTGGATAAGAAGCCGTAATCCCTCTATCGGCTTCTGTTGCATTACTGTCATGAATATAAACTTCAAAATCAGTAGTTTGATCTTCAGCATCTAAGGAGACTTCAATATAGTGCCCTGAAGGTACATCGAAAGCGAACAAATCATCACCATCACTTCCATCCATACAACCAGTATATGTTGCAGTCACATTGCTACCCATATTTGTTGCATTAGCCACATCATTTGCAGCATCAGAACCGAGGCCAGCATCATTCTGCTGTCCACCAAGCAAATCTGTACAATCGTTTCCAACAATCATTTGATTTGCAGAAACCATATCGTTATTTGTTGAATCGCTTTCAGTAATATTTCCATATCCGTCCGCCCATACAATCCAATAATAGGAATCATTTGTCAGGTTAGCGGGCAGGGTGATAGACATGGATGTGTTTCTACTAGAATTTGCAGCGAGGTCTGGTTCTTTAGAAACTTCATCAAGAATCCTATCAAAGCCATCATAGGTTGTATCTGTTGAAAGAATAAAGAAAACATCAAAAGCACCAGTATTTGCAGACGAATTATTTGCCAAGTTTTCAACAGTGTAGTTGACATTTATTGTATCTCCAGCTTGTGCTTTAGCTGGATGTGAAATAGCTGTAATCGTCATATCAGGACGAGGTATGGTGTTGTTAGTCCAGACACGAAGCGTGTATTGTCCATCACTGGACCATAAGTTAACCCAGATGTAGAAAGTTGTAGCTTGACCTGACAAATTTGTTCCTGCAGTTGTTACCTTTTCTAACGGGTCGTTGTATTCAGAGTAATCATAAAAAATCTGTTTTGTTGAATCTACTAGATATAAATCAAAATCCGCACCAGAGGGTACAACTAATTCGACATCAACATCTTTTCCAGCAGTAGTTGTAACGCTGTACATATCTTCAGGATCATTAGCATCGATACAGCCAGTTACTCCTCCGGTATTTCCGTTATTTGGATTAGTTCCAAAACTTTTAGCTGTGGCACTAGTATTTCCAGAATCACCAGCAGTCCCCCCATCAGTCTGAACAGTAGGGCAGGCGGCTCTTCCGCTAGTTCCACTTGTACTTATTCGAGGCTGAACATCATCGATATATCTTATTGGAAAATCAAATTCAGATACTTGATTAGCAGGCTCCTTTTCCTCCATTTCAACATCATTTATTCCTGCAGAAGCAAATGGGGCTATGGCGGTCAAAATCATTAGGGCTGCAAGGAGATATGGGGATGTACGCATGGTCCTCAACCCTATACCCTCCTCATGGGTGGGCTATGAATGTACGGTATTCTGTTCACGCACCGTACTTTGTACGGTATTGAACAGACTATCCAACTCACATTTGTGGGGCGGCTGCATTCACTTCGTCACTAACGCCTGCAGCATATCGCTCAAAGTTAGCATTGAACATTGCAGCCAATTTATCAGCGGTTGCATCGAATGCTTCACCATCTTCCCATGTTCCACGTGGAATCAGTATTTCATCGGGAACCCCGGGGCAAGAAGTTGGAATTTCAAAACCAAAGCGTCCGTCAACAACGTATTCAACACCATCTAAATCTCCGTCGAGAGCAGCATTCAACATCGCTCTGGTATAACGAATTTTCATCCTTGACCCTACACCATAAGCTCCACCAGACCAGCCGGTATTTATCAGCCAAGCCGTAGCACCATATTCTGCCATCTTACTTGAAAGTAAATCCGCATATACACCAGGGTGCATCGGCATGAAAGGCTCTCCGAAACAAGCGGAAAAGGTAGCTTGAGGCTCGGTCACACCGATCTCAGTTCCAGCGACTTTAGCAGTGTATCCAGAAATGAAATGATATGCGGCCTGTGAAGGAGTCAAACGACTGATTGGAGGTAGAACTCCAAACGCATCACAAGTGAGGAAAATCACATTCTGGGGATGCCCACCCTTGCTGTCAGCGGTACGATTATCGATGAATTCAATGGGATAAGAACCACGTGTATTCTGAGTCTTACTTGTATCGAAGAAATCAGGAACACCATCGCCGTCAACTACGATATTTTCCAGCACGGTCCCCTTCCGTTTTGTAGTCCCGAAAATCTCCGGTTCATCTTCTTCAGAGAGATTGATTAATTTTGCATAGCAACCACCTTCAAAGTTGAAGATACCATTAGATCCCCACCCATGCTCATCATCGCCGATAAGTGCGCGATTTGGGTCAGCTGAAAGAGTGGTTTTTCCTGTACCGGATAGGCCAAAGAAAATAGCAGTATTTTCACCGGTGGTATTTGCAGAGCAATGCATAGGTAAAATTCCCTTCTTAGGGAGAATGAGATTCATTACACTAAAGATGGATTTTTTGATTTCACCAGCATAGCGGGTGCCGCCAATAATTACCTCGCCAGCAGCATAGTTTACGATAACGAAGCACTGTGAGTTAAGTGTCTCATCAGCAGCCTCAAAATGAGGGGCATGATAAACTGTAAATTGCGGCTGATGTTCTACGAGTTGCTCAGCACTAGGGCGCACAAACATGTTGCGTGCGAAAGCATTGTGCCATGCGTTTTGATTGATTACACGAATCGGAAGCGCTTCACTTTCTTCAGCACCACAATAGAGGTCTTGAACAAATAATGAATCTCGTTCCGAGAGGTAATTAATGACTTGAGCTTTCATTCGTTCAAATGTCGCCAAATCTGTTGAAATGTTGACATCACCCCAATTGACATCTTGGTTTGTTGACTCTTCATCAACGATGAATTTGTCATTTGGTGAACGCCCTGTTCTTTCACCAGTTTCAGTAACTAGAGCGCCGTGAGCCGAGAGAAAACCTTCTCCTCTCGCAACCGCAAGGTCGATGAGTTTCATGGTGTCGAGATTCCAATGCGTAGTGGCATCGGTTACGATACCATTGCTACGAAGGTCCCCAGAGGGGACCCCGATGGTTTTCGCCATGTTCCGGCCATCCGCGGCCCCTCTTTGTCCCTTGCGGTTCGAAAGACCATTATTCGAAGGCAGATTCCACTATCGAATGTATCCAAGTGGGTGATATTCAAAGGGCGAGAGTCGGAGTGCAGGTTCGTGCCCGAGAAAGAGTCTGAGGATGAAATCCTCGCCAAGCGCGAGTTTCAACGCGCGGCAGGAGTCGATCTTGGAGATTTCATGATTACCAACTCCCCTCCAGAAACTGAGGCTGAAGAAGTAATCCCAGAGGAAGAAAAAGAAGAAGATGTCGCTATTGGCGAAGTGGCAGAAATATTTACTCGCGGCGACGCACCTTCAGAAATAAATCGCGATGGTACAGTTGACGCTGAACCTGAATTGGACACTATCACAGAGTATGCGGTCGAAGGAGAAAAACGAATTCACCTTGGTCTAATGATTGCAATGATAGTGACCTGGTCGGCGATTGGCGCTATTGTTGGAACTACACTAGGACACACATTGAGTGCAATTGGATTACTTGCAATGGCCGGCTTTGGCCTATTCCTCGGTGAGATTTGGATAAAGGATAAGCGAATGCATTTGCTTGGAGTTACTTGGGTCATCATCTCGATGAAACTTCTCTATGGTCTTGCAATTTCAATGGAAGGATGGGGCTGGATCGATTCAACATTACTTGGAATTATTTTGTTAACACTAGTCGGCGTAAATATTCTAATTGCTCAACGACACGATGAGGACGCAATTGCCGCTCAAGCAACACTTGTCTTGCTCGTCACAGGTAGTGCAGCCGGGGCATTGTATGGACAGATTGGTATCGCACTCATGATTGGAGTGGGAACCCTGATGTTCCATGGCTTAGCTTTCCTGCGTAAATCAGGAAACCTTGCTTCACTTGGAATTGCGGTATCCTATCTTTGGATAGGAATCCATTCCATCTCAAATGATTGGTCGGTTTTCGGCCTCCATCTCGTACCATTTGAAGATCCACTACTTCTATTCTTGTTGATGTTTGGAGTGACAGGAATCAATGCTCTTGTGGCAGCGGTTTTCGCCAAGGAAGAGAACTGGTTTTCTTCAGCATTCAAAGCACTCAAACTCGGTAAACCAGGGCTTTGGTCGGTATCGGTTGGCTTGGGAATGATAGGCGCTTTACTAGCAATTGCAGCGCATCGACACGAAACTGGATACGCATTGGCCCAACTAATATTGTTGATCTATGCATTCGCTCCTTCTTATCTCGTAGTTAGAGGTGTAGATTGGAACGTATTACAGCGTTACACATTGTGGCCTGCGCCATTCCTTTTGGTAGGATTGGTGCTTATGGCGCAGGGAATAATCCCTCTGCCAATAGATGAACCATGGTCCATCTTCGCAGCACTTTCTGCAATTCTGACCGTCTTTACTTTACTTAGCAATGAATCAGCCGTTTCGGACCACGTTTTGTGGATGGGAGGGATTGTAGTAGTTATCTTACTAACAATTCTCATACCAGCGGGGGAGTCCGATACCGATGGGGCAAGGGGCCTATTACTCGGCCAGATGGTAGTATGGGGCGGCATGGCCGGGTTATCATTGCAAAGGAACTCACCATCATTAGCAGGAACGGCAGTATTGGCTCCGTGGATATGGCTGATAATTTTCGCCAGTGATTTTGAAGATAGGTTGGTTAGCATGGATGTAATTCCAGTAGTTCTACCACAAATGGAAGTCGGATTCTACATGGCAGGTTTGGTAGCCTTTGCAATCCCAATCAATCTGAAATTAGGCGACACTGGAGTCAATTTAGCTTCTCGATTAATTGGAATGTCAGAATTGAGTGCTCGACTAAGAGACTCTGGAATGATGCGCCTTTGGAATATTAGTTTCTTGATAGCCCTTGTAACAATATTATTCATTACTCGCCAAGGTGCAATCGAGGCAACAGGACTCATCATTTTGATGGGATTAATACTCGTATCCCACTCAGTTATAATGAGAATGGATAGACACCAAGGAACTCCACGACTCATTCTTTTGTCATGGGGAATCGCGGCGATTATCCTTCAATGGAAATTTGGATTCGCGTCTGTTTGGATAGCCATACTTGGCCTATGTTCGCTTATTATTGTAAGATGGTCTGAAGAGAACGCACAACGTTATGAAGCCGGAGAAGGGATTTCTGCTGAGGCTTTGATGCCTGGGAAATTGGTAACAATCACCCTTTCTCTAATGGCGGTGATGGCCATCATTATCTCCTTAGACAAACATATCAATTATGCACTTGATAATCACGATTTATTTCCACTTGGAACCGATGAGTTACGCCTTTCAACTCTTGCCGTTCTAGGAACAATAGGATTCCTATATCTTCCTCGTGCCTCATCTTTCGATAAGTTGCTACCTCCGGCGATGGCCACTATTGCGACATTGATTGCACTTGGGCTAGCCGCATCAGCCCATGACGATACAGTTACCCTATATGCAGTCATTATTGGATTTGTAGTAACTGGTGCTTGGTTAGCGGCCCAAGGAGAGATAAGATCACGCATGAAGCAGGTTACTATTCGTGAAGAAAGAATCGCTCAAGCCGAAGGGAAAAGAGCGATCAAAGAATATGTGGAATCGACCCAGGCTCTATCGGGTAATGAGGGCGATAGCGCCCGAATCACGATGTTTGATGCTGATTTGATTGAGCGCACTCAAAAGATGAAGAAGAAAGCAAAGCGAACCGGACAGTTAAGCGAACTCAGTGTTGTTACTGGTGATATTCATCATAAACCAACAATCGTATTATCATTCATTTCTGTCACCATTTTAGTGGGAATATTCCTAGCGTGGTCTACAAGATCTGGAGTGATGGCAATCGCTCTTTCTTCATTCATCTCGATTTTATTCATTGGAATAGCGCGTTGGCGAGCGAACGAAGTCGGCCTCCATTTACCGGATATGATGGGAATAGAATCACCCGTCGCTGTAACAATGGGCGGTCTAACTCTCATCCATGTTGCATCTAGAGTGGGAGATGTCTCAAGTAAATTAGAGGACCAAACAGGTCTTGCCGTTCTCACTGGAGCGTTAATTCTTCTAGCAGGCCTCTCACTATTAGGTCGAAAGGACCTCGGATTACGAATCCCTTCTGCACTTGAAGGAGTTCTAATTCTCTTGTTAGCCTCGCGAATGCTCACTTCCCTAATGGGATTAGATCAACTAAGAGTTGACCCGACCCATACAGATGTTTCATCGTGGGTTTACCCAGTTTGGGGTGTTGAATTATTCCTTCTAGCGAGCGTATTGCTGTACGAGTGGGTGGAAAATGAGCGTCTAAATCGAAATCTAACAGACCACCGAGGCGCAGCAGGACGTGCCGCATGGGCTGCTCTAATTTCGTTGCTCAGTTTTGGACCGGCAGGAATTATTGCTTGTTTGTTAGTAATGAGAAACGGACTAAAATGGACCCAACCAGCAGTACCGGTTGCAACATCAGTACTTCTTGTATTCTCGTGGTTTACCTTTAGCCAATGGTATGAGCAAATTGAAGAAACAGCATCACTATTCGCAATAGCGATTGGAATTGGAGGCCTTGCATGGGCGAGTTATTCTACAGTTGCAAAGAAGGGCCTTTGGATACCAGCAGGATTGTGGATTGGTCACCTTCTTCTCCCAATGTCTTCATTCACATATTTCGAGGCCGCAACACCTGGTCTCGTCGTTGCATTATTGTTATGCTCAACAACATCATGGATGATTGGAGTACTCACACTCAGAAGAGCATGGCGAATTATCGGTGCCCTTGACCTTGTGATTGCATGGATGGTCGCAGGAAAATTATTGATTTCAGGTGCAAGCAGTATGATGGCATTGATAATGCTCCTCAGCACTGCAATATTGCTGGGATTGGTCACATGGATTGGACAAGTTTACGAAGATGAAATTTCGAGAACTTGATTATTCTACTAAAGCTTCAGTTAGGCGTGCTACAATCCGATTAAGCACACTTTCAGGGATAGTTGGGTCAACACCAGGAGCCAGCCTAAGACTAACATTTGTCTTGGCCTGAGTTCCAGAATTCCTGATACCAATAGAGAGCCCATCTGTTTCGAGCATCATGAGATTTGCTTCTCCAACAAGCCCATGACGAGAGAGATCTCCAAGGGCAATATGCGCAATATGCTCAATCTGGTCGGCTAGTTCATTCGATCCAGTCCAACGACTGCGGTCGGTTTCTTTGATGGAAACGCGTCTCTTATGACCGCGGATAAATGCTTCTGATTTTTCATCTACGGCCATTGCAGCCAATACTGCAATCATGCTAGCAGCACCATCCCCGACCAGAGTTCGCCCACCTTTTGGATGAGGAGCAGTCATTACGAGGTGACCCGAATCTTCTACCCCGAGAACATTTCTGTCAGAGTCTCGAAGTTCAGCCGATAACCATCTGTCGCCGACCGCAGTTTGACTCCATTTCACATCTGCTTCAAGTCTATCTAAAGAGGAGATTAGAGAAAGATCAGATTCGATACTAGCAGCAAGATGCCATTCGCCCTTTGCCGACCTCAATATTTCATCAGCCATTCCATCTCCATCCAGCACCGCACAACCATCTTCGGTGCTAACGATGAATAGACACCTATCTCCGTCTCCATCAAGGGCAGCGGCTATTATCTGACCCGGGGCACATCTACTGAGACTGTGAATCAAAATATGGTCACTGCGAGCTGCTTCGGGCCATGTCCATGTATCTGTTGGAGACAACTCTCCTGCGCCACATCCGTCATTTAGAGCCGGCGCATTTTGAGAAACCTCTTCAGCATCGATTCCAGCCAATTTTAGTAAATCTGCTAGCCATGTAGAGCCGGCGCCTTTCGAGCAATCGAGTAGCAGACTTTGACTCGCAGGAGGTGCAAACATTCCAGAGAATTCAGCAAGTCTAACCACAAGTAATTCTTGATGTGCATGATTGGCATTGAATGAGTAATCGGGTTCCGAGAGTAGTGTTAGGTCGGAATCATCTACCTCTCTTTCTTCTGCTGCGAGTTCAATCATTAGTGATGAAATTTCATCCTCATATTTTGGAGATGATTTGAAACCATCCTTATCAAAAACTTTGATTCCCGAATCCGTTACTGGATTATGACTTGCTGTAATCATGCAGCCAAGCGTCGCACCGGTCTCTAATAGCGCATTATGGAGGCCGGGGGTAGCACATATTCCAGCATGTGTTACGCTGCATCCTCCAAGGTGCAACCCTTGGGTGATTCCCACCACAAGATCAGGATTTCCAGGGCGCTCATCCCAGCCAATAATGACATTCGAGCCAAATTCAACGGTTCGAGTTAATGCTTCACCAACCAATTTCAATAGCCGAGAAGAAATAGCACGGCGCTCCAAATAATCTTCAATTGCAAGTTGGTCATCACCAGGGCTCGAAACAACCTCGCCACGAATTCCATCGGTTCCGAAGAACATCAAATCACCTCAGGCTAGTTCCAGGGCCATGGATACCAGTAACAGTAGTATTGGGCATCACAAGCGAGTTTGAACCAATAACTACTCCAGGATTGGTCACAACATTACAACCTAGTTGACAGCCTTCACCTAGAATTGCGCCAAATTTCCTCAACCCCGAAGGCAATCTCTGCCCATCGAGAATAACATGTACTTCCGCACCATCATTTCGCAAATTGGATAGTTTTGCTCCAGCACCGAGATTTACATCCGGCCCAAGAATAGAATCTCCGACATAATTGAAATGTGGTGCTTTAGAACCTGGCAGCAAAATACTGTGTTTGACTTCACTAGCATGACCGACTAAAGCCCTATCACAAATCCATGAAAATTCACGGATATATGCGCCATGCCGTATTATTGCTCCAGCGCCGATGTATGAAGGTCCAATGATATGGACACTAGGCTCGATTATCGCATCCGGATGGATATGTACCACACCTTTACCATCATCAATACTAACGCCTTCTCTATGACTTGGCCCAATTCCTCCAAGCATATCGATTATCTGACCTTTGAGAGTAGGCAACACCGTCCAAACTGGACCGGATGGAAAGCAGGGTTGACGCCCCTCATCTTCGTTGAGTGAAGGCCAGAGTTCCCCGGCCGATGGCGCGTTCATCAGTAGACCCCACACAGGGACTCAATTTGACCTTTTCAGGCAACGCTGTATATTCTCTTGCCAGTTGAGCGGTCAAGAGTGAAACTGATGAGGTTCTTCATATATCGAGGAATAAAGAAACCAACCTTACGTGTAGTCAGCCCATGATTCCTCATTCTTCGCTCATTTGATAGGTGGTGAACAATATCAGCTGCGGAGCACCCAGGATTACATCCTACATATTCAATAATCTCAAATTTTAACCGCTCTAGTCGAGCAGTTTTCTGGGATCCCTTTCCATTCATATATTGTATTACAATGGAAGAGTACTTCAAAATCTAGGGGGATGTCCCCGGGGTCCAGCCTCGCAGCATACCGTTTTTACAAAGTAGACAGCAAATCCGACCACTTGAATGACGAGCCGCGACGGAATAAGTTATTGTGAAAATCATCTTGAGAATAGTGAGAACATCGGGCTACTCTTCCGCGTGAATTATAACAGCCCTGCCTAGTATGAATTGGAACAATTAGGCTGCTGAGATCCAAGGCTGGACCATTTGCGGGAGGAATTTCAATGCTTATGTTTTCCAAAGTTCCGTCCCATTCAAGTTCATTGAGATTAGGAGATTGAATAGAGAGGTCACTTTCCAAACGAATAATTCCCTCTGCAAGACGTTTAGGAGCCCAAGTATTCTGTACACCCGCATCTAACCATTGTACAAGGCGTTTCATTTCAGATGGTTCAAGAAGAGTGAGAAATGAAGTTTCCCACCACCCAGGCGAGCGAATAAGGGTGACATGATGAATACCTGGTTGAACATCACGTGCATCGAGCGAATCCGCCCAGGTTCGACAAATATTCTCAAGTCTTACAGGTATCAATGGCATTGTAGGGGCCATGATATCAGCTAATCTGTATGGGTTAGCAAGTTCTCCTGCAACTAGAAGGGGGCGGCATTTGGACAGGTCGAGACAATCGCCTAGGCGATCTCCGTTTGGCAAAATGTGCTCACCGACGAATTGTCTAAGTTCATCGATACTTATTGAATCATTTTCTGGCATCTCTGGCATGCTAAGTTCGAGAACTTCTGACGAAGAAAATAGAATTGGGCCCGAAGGTAATTGCCTTGGTGAAGTAGCAGGGGTTAGTTGCCAAAGCCTCGGGGAGATGCCAGCCATACTTCTTCCACCAGAAGGTGTGAATTCAATGTTCCTCAAAATAGGAATCGAGGCATATGTCGAGCCACTGTACTATGGCTTACTACTCCGATAATTGCCCCATCTTCATCGACCACTGCCAATTGATTGAGGTCGTGAGCAAGCATCAGTGCGCCCGCCTTCAATAAGGGGGCACTCTTTGGCATTGTGATAGTTTCTTGAGTAATTAATTCTACAGCAGAAATCGCATGCATCCACGCAATATCACGATTTACAGTTTTACGTGCGACCAATTTCAAAATATCAACCGCGTGAATACGCCCAATTGGTACGCGTTCAGAATTGACGATGAAAATATGATCCCAGTTATTTTCAGTTATTTGCTCTAGGACATCAGCTACAGTGGCTGAATAGAATAGAACATGTGGAGCGCTGTATACTTGCCCACAGGTTAGAGCACGAGCTGCAGTTGAACGGTTGGTTTTTTTGGAACCACGACGGGACTTGGTAATCGACATCAATTCACCTCTATTGGGCGCCGGCGACACCCTTGCCTATTTGAACCTACCATTAGTTTGAGAGATTACTATTCACTAATGCCGGTAATATTCCCCCCGAAAACCACTATGAGAAGGGTAGAAACTTTACATTATTAGGAAAGCACTCCCCGATAATCAGATACTTTCACGGGTTAGATGCGCGGGAAGTGAACCTTCATCTCCAAAGAGGTCCCGGAACCTACTATGCCCCTCTCCCATGATGTGTTAAGTCGTCTTGCTAGCCTTTCTGGATATGACCAAATGCTAGAGATGGACACCATTAGTCGAAACCATGGTGTTAGTCTTGCTCAGATTGAAACTGAATTGGCATCCTTCAATGCCGGTGCTCAACCCGAATCCACGCCTTCTACTTCAGAAATGGATACCTTTGTTCCAGGGGCGTACAAGGAAGATGTCGACCTTTCATCTGCACAGCCCATCAATACTGGCCCTCAATTTATCGATAATCCAGATCAGTTCAGAATGAGGTACAATCCTTCACATGAAGGCCTTGCACATCAAGCCCAAGTCAATCAGGCGATTATTTGCCCCGCCTGTTCATCGCCACTCGGAATACCTGAAATTAGGCCAATCAAAGTGACTTGCCCGCAGTGTATGCACGAAGCGGTATTTCAATCCTGATTAGATGCCCCAGTACCGCTCAGCCTGAGCCTGGCGTGCTTGTACCGCTCTGACAATCGTGGTAGTAACCCAAAGAACTGCAATCCACATTAGTGGTTCCAAAAGGTCATTGAAAATCCCTTCAACACTGAATTCGTAAGTTGTTCCATTTAGCACAGATTTAGCAATTGCTAGTCCTTTGTCTAAGAAACTGTATACTACCATTCCAAAGACTGCGAGTACGATTAATCTTCCAGAGAAAGAACCTCTTTGCAATCTTAGAATCATGAATCCTGCTGTTGAAGTAAGGAATGCAATAACGATCCACGCTAAAGCAGAATGGATGACTGCTACCCAAATCACAGAAAAAGTTCCTGAAACAGCAAGATATTCTGAGTATCCTTCGGCAACAGCAAAAATCGCACTGAAAACTGTCGAAGTCCACAGTAAAGAGGAGAACATTGCCGCATCCGCATTCTCTCTCATTTCTTGAGCAATGCGTCCAACGGTTGCTTCCAAACCTAATCCCTTTGAGAGAATAAACAAACCAAGGATTAGTGGCAAAGCTCCAATTACAATTCCACCGATATTATCTGGAAGCATTACACCAAGTCCGAATAATGCCAAAATTGCACCAAGCGGGACTAGCATTTTTGCACGCCACTTCGGGTCTTCAAGCGCCTTTACAATGTAGTAATAGGTACTTTCAATTCCTTTGGATTGCTTTACAATTATTTTCTCGATATGGTCAATTCGCACTTGGCTTTGCAGAATTGGAAGAACCGATTCATCTTCGGCTCCATCTGTAACTAGAATCGCTTGATCTGGTTGAAATTCTGCAACAACTTCCTCAAGTTGTGCAGCAATCGCTCTATCTGAGCGCATTCCTACCTTTTCGTCACCGGTTAGAATTGCGATTTCAACCTCATCGCCTTCAGAATTATTTTCAACCAATTGGTCAAACTGGTGCAGGGCCCCGAATATTGCATTGGTATCACTCTCTTCAGGATCAGCAATACCAAGACGCAGGGCAGCAGTAAGGACTGGTTTTCGTCCAACGACTGGACCTTTGATTGCAGTCTTTAGACCAAGGTCATTATCTCGGTCGACAGTGATTACAAGTGTTCGGACCATCCCTTCTCCCTCCCTTGGATATGTTTAGGCTGATATGCCCCCACTTCATCAAGCATCGCCTGTTTTGTCCTCTTCAGAAACGTTTGTGGCCTGTTGTTCTTTCATCCGTCGCCTTTGATTGGCGCGGACATATTTGAGGGGGTGGTCCATCCAAGGTTGATCGCATAACCTATCTTGTCCCGGCTGGACTGCACAGTTGTGATTTACCTTCAATTTTCCACATCCAGAAGGCGTGTATTCTCTTTCGTAAAGATGGCCCACTTGGTACGTAGTGGTCGCTTCTGAGAAATCAGGAGCCCCTCTGAATAAATCAACGGTTGCCTCAGGAGGAAAACCGATTGTGCGAGCCATAGCGGCAAGGAATACCCTTCCGAAGTGATTTACATTCACGCCTTGCGCTAGTTCCGCAATTGCCTTGCGCATGCAGGGGGGCCAGTCTGCTTCTCCTGCTCCAACAAGTGCGACCGCTTCTGCCGAACGGTCAGCCATAAGTCCTCGAATCATTCCAACGGGTTCTGCCAATCGAATAGCGAGAGACTCATCCATACTTGCCATCTTTTCTAGAGCTTCAATTTGGATTTCATTCTTCAGTCGTTCTCTGAGAAGGCGAGCGAGTTTTTCAGTTGAAGAATACACCCTTTCTTCATGAAGAATTACCCAACCGTCTTCGACATCACAATTTGCTAATCTCCAGCGTGGCCCTGTGATTTTTGGAGAGAGTTCTATGAAATCAGCGAGGCCCATTTTCCAAACTCCATCAGTCCTTCTTTCTATTTTTGAAAGGTATGTATTGGCAATGATATCGAGATTAGCGAGGTCTACTGCAAGAATTCGTTGGCCGCGTTCCGCTTCTGCTTGGGCCCAACGAGAGATCAAGCGTTCATCTTCACTAGCACCGACTACTAAGCGCGCATAATAGAATGAAAAAGCCTCCAATAATCGACCTTCCTCAGTATGAATATCTCCGATAGATGCAACCTCTACCCCATCTTTGCTATCGACGGTATCTACCAATCTAGAGCGGGCGCGAATTCGCGACCTTTCCATCAAAGACCCTTCCAGCAATTCGTCAAGGTCAATCCCGTGCTTAACCGCCATTCCAGTTATCCACCCACTCGCCTGAGGGAGGAAGGGATAACGGGCCAGTGTGACCTCATCGGCAAGGTCTGGCACGGTCAATGGCTTTGGCACGACGCCCCGTTCACGCTCCGGGCTCTTGAACCATCCTATTGATGAGCAAGACAAGTATCGGCGCAACATGCAACCGGTCGATGCAAGACTCGTCCAGGTTCAAAATGAGATTCGTGAGGCATTTGGGTGGAGCCTTGAATCCGATATTGATAGTGCCCAGTTACTAAGGTCTGAATGCACTAATCCTCCCCCTGCAATACGGCTCTCAGGGACGGTAACGGTCGTAGGCGCAGCAGCGCCAGATGGCGTTACATCTCCTCATCCAATAATCGCTGCCGATGGAGCAGTTGGAGCTGTTGCTGATTTATCTCAAGTCATTTTGGTAGTAAGCGATGGCGATGGCTCCCCTCATTTGGAGCGTTCTTTGAATCGTGGCATTCCGCTCTGTTTACATGCTCATGGAGACAACATCACTTCTTGGCGAAATGTAATTTCGATTATGGACTCAACACAAGAGGTCATTTTGACTCATCAAACTCCGAATACGATTGATGGAATGTATAATCCGGGCGGTTTTACAGATGGGGACCGTGCAGTTTGTATTGCATTTGCACTTGGTGCAGATGCGGTGGAATTGATTGGTTTTAGCACTGGCGATGTAGGCAAATGGTCTGGAGTGACCGATGTTAAGCGCAAACTCACGAAACTCACTTGGATGAAACGCATACTCGCGATATTGGGCTTGGAGGTCGAGCCATGAATCGAAATCAAGTATTTTGGGTAATTGCTCTAATCGGAATCAATATTCTTTGGAGTACAATTGCCGATAATAATGCCACTCAGGAGATCAATAGACCAGGTGCTGATTTTGCTCCTGAACGCCAGACTTCGGTAAATTCAATCATAGGAGATTCAGCGATCCCTGCAAGCCTCGAATGCGACTTTTCTAGTGAAATAGGAGTCGAGGGAGAAGTAGGATGGTCAATAATGTTAGATTCACAAGTAATTGCCAGTTGGGACGGGAATTCCAGTGAAAATTGCGTAGGGTGGAGTGGAGAACTTTCGCCCGGAGAATACACAATTACAACAACAAATGTGGAGGGAATTGATGCATCTGTACAATTGCACTTACAGCCCTTTGAACCCGTTAGGTGGTATGGCCATATCGTCTTCTCAATTCTCCTATTTGCGTTGGGAGGCGGCGAAATTGTGGTTCGAATGATTATGCCGAAGAAGGTAAAAAAAGTCGAAGAGGACAAAGAAATCGTGGAATTAGAACCCACTCCTTCGATTGAGTCCCAAGGAATTTGGCAGGACCCAATCCGTTAATCAGAGGAAATCCGCTAAACTCAATTGTTTGGCTTTATCATTGTTGAACAGGCTTTCAACACTATTAGCAAGCCATTCGACATTCTGAGTAGTATATGCGTCAACACCGTATTTTGCCATTACGTGCTTGGTCACTTCGATGTATTTTTTCACTGCCCCTTGGGTAACAGTTAGTGCAAGGTTGCCATTGCAAAGCCCACCTTCGGATTTCTTAACCCCAAAGTTGGCCATTCCTCTCCCACTCGATTTTGGAATTTGAATACACTTGCCTGCTAAAGGCATCCTTCGATAGGAGTGTCCACATTTCAGACATCGTATCTTTTGCCTGGTAAAAGCAACGAGGTTCCCTCGTAAATCTGGAAGGAAATGCGACCTAACAACACTACTTGCAACAGTTCTAACATCTACGCCTCTAAGGCGGTGGCCAAGATCAAGTTGACCATTCATCTTGTCGATCATAGTCTCGAGCGTTTTGTATGCAGATAAGGCAGGACCTTCAGACATCGACTTGGTTGAATGGGTAAAACCCATACCTCTTACCGCAGCAACAGTACCGAGTCTCCTCTCGATGAAATCCATACGGTCACTCAACTCTTTCGGATGAGGTTGATCGAGTGTTGCTTCGTAAAACCATCTTTCATAGAACCAAGCAGAATCTACATTGAGAGCCTCTTTGTCTACTTCTGTAGGGTTCAATCGAGTTGTAAGGACAAGTGGCGCATCCATTTGACCTCCTCTATTGGCAGGGAGAATCTCTCTGCTGAAATTTAGGAGACCATCCATCAAGAGCATTATCGCATCCTCATCACCATCACAATTACGCCTCTTTGCAGCGTGGAATAGTGGGTGCGCATATCCTCCAGAAGAATTTGACCAACCTATGATGCGACTTAGCACCCCTCCACTTGTATGTGGGGCAAGAGCACAAATCAGATGCCCAATTAGGTCATCTGGCTTTTCGATATGGTAAAATGGCTCGACGCCATAATAACGTACCAGAAGATCATCGATGAATTGTGCCGCTCTGACAAAATAATCTGCTGCATTACGAGCTACGATGAAGTCTTGAGGAAAGAGTTCGAGTAATTGAGAATTAGAAGCCAACTCCTTTCCGTAACAATCGTGCGTATATCCTAATCGGCTAAGTGAACTCCATTCAACTCCGATTTCATCTGGAGTGAAATGAGTAACGGGTACGTCACTCATGTCAAATCTAATGGTTCCATCTCTGAAAACTGGAAGGCCATGTCGTGCTCTAAGGATGCCCTTTTCGATAGGCTCAGGAGTTTGGTCCTTGCTCATCAACTTCTTTGCACATTTCACCTGCTTTGGCAATCTGTCAATGCCAAGATGAATGCGTGCATCTTCAACTAATTCATCCAATTTTATCGTCTGTGGTTCACCTCTACGGCGAGTCCTTTTCCGTTCAGAAGAAACTCTAGCCTCCGTTCTTCCGCCACAATTAGTCCCTGGCTGTGCATCTCCAAATTCATTGATTTCCCGATGATGACATCTTAGCATTGGCGATTTCCGTGAGCATTTTGTACAAAAACGAACACCGACTTGAACGCGCAACTCTTTCTTATCTATGGCATTTCCAAGCAGGCGCTGATTACCACCTGCTAGTTCGATTGGGAATAGTGCGTGCACGGTTGGTTTTTCTCTCGGCGCGGCCTTCTCAGGCCTACCCATCCTGCATCCGATTCGAATTGGAGCACTATGTTCCCACCGAATTCTCGACAATTGGCGTACAGCCCACATTATTCCGTCAACAATGTGATCATCTTCTAGAATTTGACATCTGAGATGTGCATCTGGATTATCGGGCCCTGGGTCTGCGACTTTGCTAGCTGCTTCCTGCCCGATACGGTCGGTTTCCTTTATTCCAAGTCCGCGTTGACGGGCATCAGTTTCAGCGGCAATCCGAATGGTCGCCCGTTGCTTTTCTAGCAGTATCTTTCTTGATTTTTCATCGGATAATTGGCCCGCAGCAACACGAAGAGATGTAATTCTATTTTCAAATAATGTCATAGCATCTTCGATTTTTTTGGGTTTCGAACCATCGCTCGAGAAACCCAGACCGTCAAGCATTGCTTGCCAACCTGATGTGAGAACCAAATCATCTCCTTCATGGTGGTGTGCGATTCCAAGCATCAAAGCACATGATTTCGCAAGTCCATGTATTCTGAGCACCCAGCTATGAGGAACTTGTGAGGGGAAAATTGGTTTTTGAATTTCAAAAGAAGGCCCGGGGACAGAATTCATGTCTAGAACCGCTTCTTCTTCTGGAAGAAGTTCATCCATGGCATTAGCTTTCCAATTGGAAACCCCACCAGGAATTCTTAGAGTTCCTTTGTCGATTATTGATTTTTCAAGTAGGTTCAGCAATGATGGAACCCATTCAATCGGTAGGTCTAGCCACCATGGATTATGAGGCGGGGTAAGCGAAGTTGCAAATCGCAGGGCGACTTCCTTTGCCGCTTCCCAAGAAAGAGTCCTGCTAATCAAATCATTTCTCCAGTTTCTTCGAATGTTAAATCTTTCATCGAGGTCCATGTCAGGAGTAATCGGTCTTCCGGGGATGCCCTCCGGCAATGATTCACGTGGGATTTTTGTAAGTCTACAAAATTCATCTAAGGCTTGTTCACTATCAATTGCATCAATCAGGTCTGCAGCCCACCAATCATGCGAATATGCCGAAGGAACGAGCTCCTTGTTATTCTCCATGAATTCACCGTATCCAAGGACGAGTTCTCCATTATCCCAAACTGATTTTATTTCAGGTTTGAGTTTTCTAAGTTCAGATTCTTCGTCAACCCTCAGGAATGAACCGTCAGACAAAATCACCCACGGCCCTTCTGCAATATCACAGGGCGTGATGGCACACGCCTTTCCGGGGCGTTCGATTTTCATTTGAGTGCCTACAGCGATGAAATCATCCATGGCGGCCATGGATGCTGCATTACATGATCCCGCCGCAAGGCCAGAAGGCCTAGCGCGCCCATATCGAAGGCGAAAACCACCTGCTGCAAGTGGGCCACCAAAAACAGGCCTTCCTGCAATAATATCTTTCATAAATTTGGAAATAGAATCAACTTGACGGCTTTTGAAGCCATTAGAATTTGCACTATCTTCCCCCTCATCGTTTTTGTTAGCGATTTTGGAGATGAAGTCCCAGCCAGGCACTTCCAAACGCTCAGTGTGTTTCCTGATCTTTGGTGCCTTCAAACACATGCCTTCTCCAATTACCAACAATACGCCACCGCGGATTCGCGTATCATCGATGTTTCGAACTCTACCATAACCTGCACATTCGATATCTTCTGTTGACTCACCATTAATCATGATAGGACATGCTCGTACGATAGCTTCAATCTCTTCTGGAGGCGGTTTATATTGCAAGTTTCCACGATAGAGTCCAAACTCTTCCTTCACCCTTTCCACTTCATCATCGGTTGGTGAATAAGCGCCGACATTCAACTCTCTTCGGATCATGTCAGCAATCAATACCGCTAGTGCTTGAGCGGTTCCACCAGCAGCACGAATTGGGCCGGCGAAGTGAACTGAAAGGAATTGTGACCCATCAACATTTGATAGCAATCGCACTTCACTGATTCCTTCTAAAGGCGCAACTAATACCGCTTCTGTTAGAATTGCAAGGCCTACTCGGAGCCCAACATCGATGCATTTCTGCAATTCAAAATTCTTTTCTCGAAATCTCTTCGCAACGAGTTGAGCCATCTTTATCGAGGCTGTTTCACGATCGAATTGAGCCAAATGGTGACGAATATCCTCTGCGACTTCCTCGCCCTCAAGGTGGCGGATTAGGAGTTTCTCCGTTCTCCCTGCTAAATCCGATGCTCTTGGAATTTCAACACTATCAACATGGTCGAAGCCTAATTTCCGAACTTTTTCTGCAATTCGATACGCTTCATCAGTGCGAATATCTAACAATTCGTGATAAGCATCCATCTCCCTTTGAAGTCGTTCGAGATCCAGCCCGATGAGGGGGTCGTGGACATCCCGTATAGCCTCAGCAGACATGGCAATCCCCTCACGCTTTATGGCGACCGCTCATAAGTACTCTCACGCCTTATCCTGAGATGATTGTGGGAAGGTTCATCGGTAAGGCGTCAAACCCCCCACCATGTCAGTAGCACCCGCACTGCGCGCGGACCCCCGCTGGCCTGGCCTTGTAGAGGCGGTAAAGGACCTCGCATTTCTCGATGGAGGAAGCGATGATGCCTTCACATTAGCAAGCGGAAGAAGTAGCCGTTGGTTCTTCGATATGAAACCGGTAATGATGCATCCCGATGCAGGCCGTTTGGTTGGTGAATTGATGAATTCTCGAATCGATGAAATCGGTTGTGATTTCGTTGGTGGCCTTGAACTGGGGGCTGTCCCGCTTACCGCATTGGTAGTTGCTTGTGATCACGACTCCAAACGCAGAGGATTCATGGTTCGTAAATCAGACAAAGGAAGGGGTGGACGAAAGACCAACAATCCACCCGGAGTCGAGGGGACCTCTATTGCCGGAGGAGGTTCGGTTGTAATCCTAGAGGATGTTACAACAACCGGTGGTTCTGCAATTCAAGCAGTGCGCCGAATAGAAGATGAAACCCCGTGCAAAGTAGTAGCAGTAATCAGTATTCTCGACCGCCAAGAAGGTGGACGTGAAGCATTTGCTGAAGCAGGCATACCCTTCGAGAGTTTGTTAGTTCGTTCAGATATTTCCGGGTGATTTAATGGATCTCAATCCAAGCGATGCCGACCTTTCAGGCCCGACTGTAAAGGACGCGACCGCTCCTGAAGGATTGCTTTTTCAATACGCTGAAAATGCAAAACCTCTCGCAACTCCATGGCAAGTAGCAGTAGAACGCGCTCGCATGATACGACAATGTCCACTTGAGCATGGAGTAATTCTAGATCCTGCTTGCGGCAGTGGTATCCAACTCGCTGCATATTGCGCAATCCTTGGACGTAGAGGTTTTGGAATCGAACTCGACGAATCAACTGCTCATGCAGCAGTAGCAAATATGCGTAGAGTGGCAGATCAAGGCTTTGATTCCACAATACTAGAATCGAAAATCCGGGTTGGAGATGGGACAATTGGAGACGCTTCACTCTCGGTAGCAATGTTGCACATCGACCCAGCAAGACCACGTAATTCACGCACGCATGGTCTTGAAGAAATGACCCCACAATTACCAGATATTTTCTCTGCCTGGAAAGATAAACTCGCCCAAGGCGAGAGAGGCCCCGCTATTTTACTCGACCTTTCTCCACGAATAGATGAAAATCAAAGGGCAGAGGTTGAATCAATGGTTGATGAATACTGGCCAGACATCGAAAAAACATGGGTTTGGACTAGCCGTGGCAGGGGGAGAGTTGACCGCCTCTCGCTGTGGGCTGGGGCGTTATCAAAGCCGGGGATTACTCGGAGATTCGTACGTATCTCACCCGACATCAAAGACCGCGCTCTTGTGATAGAAGGCAATCCTGCGGAAGAGCCAATGGCGATACGTCGCCCACCTCGTAAAGGTGAATCAGTGACAATTCTCGACTCCGCTTTAGTAGAATCAGGATTAACCCAATCGTGGTTTGAACGCGTTTTACCGGGCCAAGAGATTACTTGGGGCGTTGTCGAGGGGCGCCGTCCTCAAATCCACCACGATTCACCTCTCGACCTTTCAGGCAAAGGAGACCGTTTGTTGGTTCAAGCCACCGGCCGAATCGTCAAGTTAGTTCATTGTGATTTGGAGGAGGCTACAATTCCACTACTCGCAGAGGCTGCTAGAGAGTATGGATTTGGCAAGCTAACTTTGCGAATACCCCTGTCTCCAGAGGCCCAACCCATCCTCCAAGGTGGCATCGACCGAATGCTCTCGGCGAGAGGGGGGCCCCGTAGGGGCTTTGTAGCACGTAAGCCGGGGGATTCGATGCTTTTGTTGTGTGTTATCGATGCATGAAGCCGCCGTGAGACGGCATTCCTACCCCATTGACTACCCAGTTCTGAGGCGCAGTCTCGCGAATGTGTTATCGCGGTCTTGATATAGGGGAGGTCAGTCGGCCGAATGCTCGACATCATGTCGTCCGCGTCACAAGGTGAAACACCATGGCAAATGATCAGGATCTCGGAGACGACTTCTCATACATGCTACGCATGGCCGATACAGACATCGACGGTCTCAAACCACTATCGACTGCATTGACCTCAGTACGTGGAGTTGGAGACCGTACTGCAGCACAGATTTGCAGGATAACCGGATTCGATCCAATCAGGAAAGCAGGCCATCTCGATGTTGACCAGCAAGAGGTACTCCGCCTTGCAATCGAAGAATATGCACAAAATGTTCCTCTCTGGATGCTAAACCGTCAGCGTGACATTGAGACTGGTGACGAGTTGCACCTTTCGGGGCAAGATCTCAAACTCACACACGCAGACGATATTACTCGCCTTCGTGGTATCAAGTGCTACCGTGGTATCCGCCACGCAGGCGGCCACAAGGTTCGTGGACAGCGCGGTCGCTCAAATGGAAGATTCGGACTTACTCTTGGAGTACAGCGCAAGAAGTGATTGGAGGAATGAAATATGGGACATCCAAAATTTGCTCGACCAAAGTACGACACCCCTCCTCATCCATGGAAGGCTGACCGTATCGAAGAAGAGCATGCAATCAGCAATAACCACGGTCTCAAGAATATGACTGAGATTTGGAAAGCAAAGTCTCAGTTACGCCGTCACCGACGCCAAGCGATGAAATTGATTGGTCGTGTTGACACATCCGAGGGCCACTTTGCCCGAGAGAAGGATGCAATGCTCCGCTCCCTTCACAATAAGGGACTAATCACATCAGATGCTATTCTCGACGATATCCTAGCATTATCTGCCGAGGATATCCTCAACCGCCGTCTTCAAGCCCAGGTCTACTACAAGGGATTGGCTTCCTCGATGAAGGAAGCACGCCAACTGGTAGTTCACGGCCATATTTGCCTAGGTAAGCAGAAGGTCACCATCCCTTCATACCAAGTTACTCGAGAGGATGAAGAACTCATTTGCTACCACCCTCGCTCTCCTCTTAATAATGAAAACCACACCATTCGACAGAACATCCTAGGTCTTCGTGAGTCTGCAGAATACGCAGAGGATGAAGTAGACCCAGAGTTCACTCAGGAAGAAGCTACTAAAGTTAACGAGGCAGCAGCAGATGCTCCTAAGGCGGAAGACTCAGTTCCAAAAGGAGGTGACGAGTGATGCGTAAGGCAATCATCAACATTTTCTCGAGTTACAATAACGTACTCATGACAGCAACCGATCTAACCGGTGCTGAAACAATTGCCACCTGCTCCGGTGGCCAAGTCGTCAAGTCTTCCAAAGACTCTGGCGGGCAGTTCGCTGCTACTCGTGCTGCAGAGCGCATGGCAGACCAACTAAAAGAGAAGGAATTCACTCAGGTCATCGTAAAGTACCGTGCACCCGGCGGCAACAAGTCCAACAATACTGGACCTGGAGCTCAAGCAGCTATCCGTGCATTAACTCGTGCTGGCGTAACAGTTACTCGAATTGAAGATGTAACTCCTATTGCACACGATGGTACCAAGTCAAAAGGTGGCCGACGTGGTCGCCGAGTCTGATTCCCAGAGGTGTTGAAAATGAAGGCACAAATTATCGAAGGCTGGCCAAAGGATAACAGTATCAGAATTTTACTTACCGAAACTAATGCTGCATCAGCAAACAGTCTTCGTCGAGCAATTCTTGCAGATGTCCCAAAGATGGCGATTACCAAGGTTCGTTTCGAGCAGGGTATTAGCCAAGACAACAAAGGAGAGATATTTGAATCGGTCAATGCACTTCCTGACGAAGTTATTGCGCATCGCCTCGCAATGGTCCCAGTTCCTACTTTCCTCGATGAGTTCGTGTTCCCAGAAGACGATCCAAACAACGAGAACTTACCTGAGGACCAGTGGGGAAGTCCCCTTTCTCAGATTATCTACCATCTTTCGGCTCGTGGCCCAGCTAGCGATGATGAAGAGGATTTCAAAACCGTTTATGCCGGAGACCTCAATGTCCTTGGTGAGACAAAATTACAGATTTCAGAAGAGCACGCTCGAATCCCAATTACCATTTTGGCAAGAGGGCATTTCCTTGAATTGTATGCATATGCAACACTAGGACGTGGACGTGAGCACGCTAAGTGGTGCCCTGCAGCAGCAGTGACCTTCCAACCAAGGATGAAAGCCATCCTCGCAAAACCACAGAAGGCAAAGGTGCTATTTGACCTAAATCTTACCAGCCATTCCGGCCGTGTAATAGATTCCAAACTTTTCACTAAGAAAGAATGCACTGATGTAGACGCTATCCTCGATTTAGAGCGGGCAATGCACCAGGTTGGACACGGAACAGGTCGTGAAGACGCATTTGCTGAAGCAATCGTTTTCGAGGAAATGCCAGGAGAATTCGTATTCTCCTTCGATTCCGACGGTTCTTTCTCTCCAGAGGCAATCTTCAACAAAGCATGCAAGGAATTAGTAGACCGCTTTGACAAGATCGCTACAGACCTTGACAGAGTACTCGCTTGATGTTCTTTGAGCATTTGCTTGGCGAAGCCTGATGTGACTCTTCGTCACCCACATAGATTGATGAGTGAGGTGACCGTTCATGTTGGGGGCCATGTGACCCTACTATTTTCGGTACACTCAGAAGCGTTATTGGCTCGAAACCAAGGCTCAAGAGGTGCAGGTCTTTGTCTGGAAGATGGAGTAAGTGCGACAGTAAAGGAAATTCCCGGAGAATCCGATAGAATAACCGTCACTTCGATGAATGGCACACCACTAGCAAATGGTAAGTCATATTATTCCGATTTACTGAAAGCATTTCGTGAAGTATTTGGAATAAATGCTGCAGTGGACCTTGAAGTAGATCTCGAATTACCCGTTTCGCAAGGGTTTGGAATGTCTGCCGCCGGATTAATGGCTGCAAGTTTTGCATTAGGAGAATTATTTGATGCTGGCGACGAGGGGCAATTAGCACGCTTAGCTCATCGATTGGAACGCACTCATTCTAGGGGGCTGGGCGATGTACTGGGGATTTGGGCTGGAGGAGTAGAACTCCGAATCAAACCCGGAACACCTCCTTCTCCAGGCAAAGTATTGGGCTTTGAAGCAAATGTACCTGTATTATTGGTCTGGAATTCAGATGGAGGCAAACACACTGCAGGATATATCGATAATCCAGTTTGGCAAGCATCAATTACTCGAGCTGGAGATTCCGCCGTCAATCGCTTGATGCAAATTCCATGGGACACTGGTGCTTGGCCACATCTTCTTAATGAGGCGGATAATTTTGCTGATAATTCTGGATTACGTGGAGAGATAGAACGTAGTGCCTTATTGGATGTAGTGAATGCACATACTACCTCAGATGTTAGTGCGCACCTTTGCATGCTAGGAACTTCAGCAATTGTAGTTCCAAGAGAATTATCGAAACCAGTAGATTTGACGGAATTAGCTGATGTTCTGAGGGAAAAAGGCCTCGGAACACGCCTTACTTGGATCCATTAATTTTCCCAAGTGGAGTCAAATCCAATGGACCACAATCCAATAGAACGGTACCTGGGATATGGATATTTGAACAGAAGCCATGCCTGAAAACCAAGGCGCCTTGGCCCCATGAATCCACATATCGTGTAGATTGCTTAGTGATTTTTTTGCGCTGGAAATCCACATCAGCTCCATAGAAATGTTTTGCATCAATCCAAGAGACAGGCTCCCCATTAATTTCTACATGATCTAAGAAGAGCAAATCAGGAGTATTGATTGGCCTTCCATGTTCAGCAGTTTGTTCTTTGACCATTTCTGGTTGACGTCGAAGGCGAACCCCTTGTTCTTCAAACCAGTCAGCAAGAATTTCTTCAAAAATATCAGCTCGCTCATGCGTTTCTGACTGGTCAACATTACTGACGCGGTCAGCAGCTTCGGCCTTTTCAAACTCCTCTCGCTCCCTTTGCTTAAATTTTGAAGGGCTTCGTAATGTTTCCTTTATTCGTGCTTTTGACCAGCCCATTTCCTTCAGAACAACACGAAAAACATTCATTGGAGGGAAATCGAAACGAATAGAGAGGTCGACGATTCCAACTCCTTCACGGTACAGTCTGACTAATTGCTTTCCACGTGATTGAAGTCTACCATGAGTGTAAACAGTCTTTTGTTGTAATAAAGCACTGCGTAATGAAAGCGCTTGGTCCAAAGTCATCTCTAGTTCATCGACCATCTGGCCAATTTCTCCAACTCTCTTGTCAGTTAACCATCCAAATTCCCCTTTTCTGACGACCTTTGCTGCAAGAAGTGATTCTGTTTTCAAATCAACAGGATTATTTTCCCAGACGAATGAAAAGTGCCGTGGCTCTTCGATTTCTTTAGGTATTGCAATTGGCCTAGGCTTGATTTCAAATCTATTTTGACATGCTTGACGCGCTTGCTTGTCTGATTCTGAATGTCTTTCAACAAGTGTTGCCTTAGGGGCTCCACCATGTCGGCGGGACTTGCCTTTACCCCCTTTGCGGTGGCGGTTATTGCGGCGCCTATCCTCCGACATAGCGGCTCCTTTATCCACCGGCTCCATGAACACACCGGGTCAGACGATTGCACATAAGTCATCGAGCAATTGTTGAGCGCTGTTTATTGCATATGATTTGATACTTCGATGAAATAACCGGCCCATGCCTACAGTCTCCCATTTAGAATGAATTTCAACGCCTCCGTTTTCTTCTTCTAGTACTGTAATATGCAATCTGAAATTTCCAATACCCCTTGCAATGGGCTTCTCATTCCGCGTTTGCCCTATCAGCAACATGACAATCTCAAGGAAATGATCATCTTCTCTAATCTCTTCAATTTCCCATTGTGATTCAATTAGTGACCCTTTCAAAACAGAATGGTGTGCAAGAAAATATCCTTCTTTTAATGAGCCTGAATCGGTTGCTAGCATGCTAGAAATTGCGGAGTTCCAACTGGGCCAGGAATTGATATTTAAAAGTGCAAACCTGATCTTTTGGCACTTTTCCAAAGGTAATGGCTTCCTTACGGTAAAGGAATGAGTTGCCATGACAATCCGAAGAGGAAGAGGGCATTGTAGTTGTGGAACAAACAATACATTATTTCAAATGCAGTAAGATGGTGGAGACATCATGCGTCAAAGTATTCCAGTGATTATTTGTTTGTTGTTATTAATGCCAACAATACAGGTTGCTGCAGATGCAGAAGAACCCCTTGGGTGGGCCATTACTGCAGGCGGGTTCGATGAAGAGAAGGTAGCAGGCCATGTAATTCTTGATGATGATTCTACTATTATTGCCGGAGAATTTACTTCAGCAATAACATTTGACGATAGTGGTATTGGAGCCGTTGGCTTCACTGGTGACGCCGATATGTTTCTAGCTCATGCAGATTCAAATGGCAGTTGGACAGTAAGTGAGGGATATGGGAGCGAAGGTGCTGATGGAATCGATGCAATCGTATTGCACGAATCAGGTGATTTGATTATCGCAGGACACTTTTGTCTTGGCACTGCGGGTTTAGCATGTACACTAAATATGAGCTCTGGAATTTCTCTTTCAAAGACTTCTGATGGCGATGAAGGCAACGCATTTGTCGCACGAATGCACTTCAATGGAGCAGGATTTGAAACTGTATGGGCGCGTCAAGTTTCCAATCCCTCTGACCTATCAGCAGTTGATATTGCACTGAATCCTAGTGGAGGAATTGCAGTTTCGATTCTTCATACAGGTATGCTTGAACTCGATACAATAATGGTTCCAGGTTCTGGAGGCGTAAGTCTTGCAATCATTCATTATGATGAGAATGGAATCATAACTTGGGCAAATGGAGTAGGCAGTCCTGGCGGCATGGAACCATTTGGCGCATTATGCTATTCTGATGATGGATATTTGCATGTTGTTGGAACTTTCCTAGAATCTGTGATGTTTATTGAGATGGAAGAATCAAATGGGGGCGCAGATATTTTTGTAACCCAACTCGATGGTGATGGTAATTTCACTTGGGCCCTTACCGCAGGGGGTATCGATGATGATTGGGCTACCGATTGTGCGGTAGATTCTCAAGGAGATATTAGAATGGTCGGACAGTTTGCCGAAACCGCTTCCTTTGGAGAGATAAACGTCACATCAAATGGTTGGTGGGACTTATTTCATGCCCGTATTACTTCTGGCGGCCTTGTTGACTCAGTAGTAAGTAGTGGTGGTGGTGGCTGGGAAAGCCTAGATTCCATTATCCTTGATTCACGAGATAATGCATATGTGGTAGGATCTCACACTGCAGAATTCACATTAGGAGCAGATACTCTCACCGATTCTGATAGTAATGGAGACCGTCGAGACATTATTGTTGCTCAAATGACCGAAAATGATGATTGGGCATGGGCTCTAAGTGCTGGTGGTTCAGGCGACGATAGAGGAGTATCAGTTCAGTTAGGTGCAAACGAATCACCTGTAATAGGGGCAGTATATACAGAGTCAATCACCCTTGCAAACCAAGAATTCAATGCTCAAGGATATGAAGATTTAGCACTTTGGCTATATGCGCGTGACCATGATGATGATGGAATAACCGATGGTTCGGATAATTGTCCAAGAGATGCAAATCCCACCCAAAGCGATTGGGATGAAGATGGCTGGGGTGACGTATGCGATGATGACGACGACGAAGATGGCGTTGGCGATGATTGGGATGATTGTGCCCTTGGGGAAAAAGGATGGGTTTCTACACCAGAATCAGATCACGATGTTGATGGTTGCAAAGATTCGAGTGAGGATTTGGATGATGATGAAGACGGCATTCTCGATCAGTATGACGAGTGTCAACTCGGGCCAGTAGGCTGGGTTTCCACAATTACAAACGATGAAGATCAGAATGGTTGCGAAGATATCGATACCGATGGCGACGGTTTTGTTGACCAACTCGACAAGTGCCCCACAATCCAAGACGACCAAGCCGACCTAGACTCTGACGGAATTGGTGATGCTTGTGAAGATGATACCGATGGCGATGGCGTACTCGATGTAGAAGACAATTGTCCGCGTGATGACTTCACCTGGGATAGCACATATTCTCTAGACTACGATTCAGATGGTTGTCGTGACGAAGATTGGGACACCGATGACGATGAAGATGGCTCCTTAGATTTGTTTGATAGTTGCCCATATGGCGAAGTTCGATGGAATTCAACAGAAGACTATGATGGCGATGGTTGCCGTGATGGTGAAGAAGACATCGATGAAGATGGTGATAATGTGCTTGATGAATTCGATAATTGCCCGCAGGGGATTATTGGTCCAGCAGGAGTAGGAATGGACGTAGATAGTGACGGTTGTGTAGACCCATCAGAAGATGATGATGATGATAACGATGGAGTCCTCGATGCCGATGATGAATGTGATTACACACCAATAGGCTCTACAGTTGACTCCAAGGGTTGTACAGGACACCAGCTCGATGATGACAATGACGGCGTTTCAAATGTTGATGATTTGTGTCCTGCTAGTCCAGCCGGAACCATAGTTACCTCAACTGGTTGTAAAGTGTCGACTTCTAACAATGGCCCAACGGATTCAGTCTCAAGCGATGAAGATGAAGAGGATACAGATTGGTTCATATTTGGGCTATTCTCTTTGGCTGCCTTACTAATTGCAGGCGCAGTCATTGTTTACTTCTTACCAGTGAAAGAGATTAGTATTCCAACACCCGAAAGGAAAGAGGCTCCAGAAATCACTCCTGAGACAGCCGCTGCAGCTCCTCAACGAGAAACCAATCAATTGTAAACGATTGAAGGTGCAAGTGGCATTGCAGAACCTGATTTACCAATGTCATCTTCTCCAGTTTCAACTTCAAATGATGTAATCGATAGTTCGTCATGAATGAAATCAGAAGCAGCATTCAGAACCGCTCCTTCATCGAGGTCACCGACGATTATTTCTTTCTCTTCATCGGACCATTTGAACACCTGAGGAAGCATTCGCTTACCCCAGAACGTCATTACTTCCCCCTTCATTTCGCCTTGAGCAAAGGAAAAGGAATCGAGTTTGGAGGCGAAGGATTTGACATTCTCGCCTTCTGTGATATGAGATATTGCAGCTTGAGCTAGGCTACGCTTCCAAGGCCGAGTAATGTGAATTAAAGCGCTGCTAGGCTCGCCACCAATATGTCGCGATGCAATCTTTGCTACCTTTCGCGCCTGCTCTAGGAATGAACGGAGAAAAGCCTCGTTTTCAAGCGAGCATTTTTCTTCTGAACTCATTTCTTCAAGATCAGGATTAACCCTTCCAGCGATAAGATCGTCATGACCGAGTATCTTCCACCAATCTTCAGCGAGGTGAGGAGTTGCAATCGAAATCATGTAGGCCCAATTTTCAAGAATTTTCGTTCCGATTTCTCGGTTTGCCCCACCACGCCTTCGATACCAATTGATATCCTTCACTAAATCAAAGTGTGAAGCATCAACTGCGCCCCTAAGGTCATAGGAATCCATTGCGGTTTGCCATTCGGATTTCCTTTGTTTGAGTCGAGCAATCATCCAAGTATCAATATCACTAGCCTTTCCTTTCCATGCAAGGATATTTTCAGGCATATTGTAGAGTTGTATCATCTGTCGATGATTTGCTTCTAGGGCGGAATCAGACCAATCCATTCCTGCGGTTGGATTAGCTGCGAAGAGGATGAATAGACGCACAGTATCTGCACCAAACCTTTCAATCATCTCTTCTGGAGATACTGTATTTCCTAGAGATTTACTCATTTTTGCACTGCGTTCAGAGAGTGTAGCGTCACAATGCGGGCAAGGGTTTCCAGAGTGTGAAACATTGAGTGTAATAGCACAAGTGTCACACCACGGCGCCCCTTTGTTGACCATCCCTTGGCACAGAAGTTCTTGGAATGGTTCATCGATTGAATGCAAACCCAGGTCCCTTAACGCCTTCGTCCAAAAGCGCGCATAAATCAGATGCATTTGTGCATGCTCAATTCCCCCACAGTAGAAATCCACATTCATCCAATGATCAGCAACTTCTGGATTGAAACAAACATCATCTTGCATTGAATCTGCAAATCTTAGGAAATACCATGAAGAATCGACGAAAGTATCCATTGTATCTGTTTCCCTCTTTGCTGGAGCGCCACACGAAGGGCACTCGACATTACAGAATGTTGGACTTGATTCGAGCGGATTCCCTTTGCCATCAAAGATAACATCTTTTGGTAATTCTACTGGCAATTGGTTTTCTGGAACAGGGACTGCTCCACATGAGTCGCAATGGATAATTGGAATTGGAGTGCCCCAATAGCGTTGACGACTAATCAACCAAGGACGAATTTTCCAATTTATGGTTCCTTTTCCTTTGCCGATTTTTTCTAAAGCCGCACAAATTGCTGACTTGGCGTCATCCCCATACAAACCGTCGAAACCTTCTATCGGGCTGTTTACCATCCAACCATTATCACATTCTGCAGCAGATAATTCTGCGGAAGCATCACCATCTTCTTCCATTACCAGAACACGTTTGATAGGGATGCCATACTCCTTGGCAAACTCAAAGTCACGGTCATCGTGACCAGGAACTGCCATTACTGCACCAGTGCCATAGGAAGCGATAACGAAATTTCCGATCCAGATTGGGATTTTTTCTCCAGTCAATGGGTGAATTGCGTTCGCGCCAGTCGGCACACCTTTCTTTTTGCCCATATTTTTGATTCGATCAAATTCACTCATCAGATTGATTTCATCGTAGAGTTCTTTCCAATCCGCCCTATATTCAGTACCCGAAACGAGTTCTTCAGAAAGAGGGTGTTCTGGTGCAAGTGTCACGAAAGTTGAACCAAATAGAGTATCTGGCCTTGTAGTGAATACCGAGATAGTGTCTGTACGCCCCTCGATTCCGAATTCAATTTCAGCACCTTCGGAGCGCCCAATCCAATCCTGTTGTAGAGCCTTTACATTTTCAGGAAAATCGATGGTCTCAAGGCCATCAAGCAATTCTTGTGCATATTCTGTAATATTGAGGAACCATTGACTCATTTCCTTTTGTGAGACCGGACCGTTACATCTCCAGCATCTACCAGCCTTTACTTGCTCATTTGCCAAAACGGTATTACAAAGCTCACACCAATTTACAGGAGCGTGTTTCTGATAAGCTAGCCCATTTTCCAAGAATTTGAGAAAGAACCACTGGTTCCAGCGGTAATATTGCGGGTCATGGCTTTTTACGAGCCGTCGCCAGTCATAGGAGAACCCCATTCTCTTGATTTGATTAGTAATGGATGCCATGTTTTTCTCGGTAATATCATGCGGATGCACTCCTTCAGCAATTGCAGCATTCTCTGCTGGCATTCCGAATGAATCGAATCCCATTGGGTAGAGAACATCGTAACCCATCAATCGCTTATACCGTGCGACTGCATCACCAATAGAGTAGTTTCGAACATGGCCCATATGCATCTTCCCAGAGGGGTAAGGGTACATTTCGAGACAATAGAAAGTAGGCTTACCATCTCGCAATTCAGTATTGAAAATACCAGCCTTTGCCCATGCATCCTGCCAGACCGTCTCGGTAGCCTGTGGAGTGTAGTCTGACACGGGATGTCCTCCTTCAGCCCCTATGGGGCTGTCATGACGAAAGGACGAGTCTCCTTGAAACCATCTGCTATTCAGAACTCGTTGGTCTCTAGTAGGAACATTGCTTCACGAGTCAAGCGGTATCGATTTCGAACGCCCATCTTTCGCTTTTCGACCAATCCGAACTTTTGCAGAGTACGTAGGTGATGGCTAACCAATTGCTGACTTCGGTCCAGCCTCTGTGCGAGTTCTGCCTGAGTGGGGAAGTCACCCATCTGCCCATCGTCATCAAGCAGGTGTAGAATCTTGCCTTGGAGGCTATTTGGATCTGGAGATAGAGGAGGTAGAGGCAGATCATCATCAGAAATCGTAGGATGAAGGTTGCTCGTGAATGGATAGAATCGAACTAGGCGTCCATCCGGTCTGCGCCAAATTCTTTCTTCGACTTCCAATACCTTGAGGTGGTGTGTAATCTGGCCATTACTCATTTCGAGTGCTGCCATAAGAGCACGGAAGTGACATCCTGGGTTTGCTGTGAGGTAACCCATCAAACGTCCACGCTGATAGCGTCCATCACTGGTCTCACTTGTTCTTCCAAGTAGCCCCATGAACCATAGTCCAGCAGTAGTGGCAGGAATTCTCCAACTTTCATTTGTCGCTACCATGCCGAATAAGGTAGCAATAATACCGGTGCTTGCAACAACGGCTCCAATTGTAATAATCGTTGGATTCAAGCCCTCTTCCTCTTCAACAACCACAGTCTTCGTTTCTGGGTCATCTTGCGCTTCAGATTCAACAGCAGGGCTATTTTCGTTTACTATTTCTGTAATGTCAATAGATTCTGTGGAAAAGGTTGCACATGCTGGAGTTGATTGAGCCGCCACAACTTGGTAATGGCCCTCAACTCCATTTGCTGGAATCCAAGAGATAAGTCCTGGTGCCCCAGCTAAGGTGATGGTATCGCCATCGATTGTGGTAAGGAACCAACAAACTCCCTCATCAGAAGAAATTGAGTTCCAAGTTCCTGACACAATCCAAGAATCTACTGTTTCATCTTCTGTAACCGTTTCTTCGGACTGGCCCTCTTCTTCAACTAAAGGCCAACTGAATTCGATTACTTGATGCGCTGAAGGATTGGAGTTCGTCTTGATGTCGAGGACATAGTCTCCATTTTCTAAACCGCTCATATCGATCCCAATCTCTTCAACTGCCAATGGTGAATCAATACGTTGTGTGATATCAGATGATTGCTCACAATTTGAAAGAATATGTGCGACTTCTCCACCCTCTCCATTGAGTGATGTTTCAATTCCACAAGCCGTGACCCATGTAATATCGGTGGGCTGAGTAGATGAGAGCTTTACATCAATAAGCAAAGAGTCAGCGAAACTAGAGAGGGAACCTTCGAGAGAAAGTGGACTTTCTCCACAATTTCCTGCGTGCCCTCTGTCAAGGAAAATGGTGTGTGAGCCGAATAAATTGTGCTCAGGTAACTCTGCAATGATAGTAAGTTCCCCGCTTCCAATATTACAGGCATCAAGGTCGGTAAATGCCCATTCAGGCTGATTGAATGATTGTGTGCCAGATGGCTCAATGAGATTTTGAAGTTCAAAGGATGTACACGATTTCATTAATCGAGTATCCATGACGAGTAGTCCAGAGGAATCGATAATCCATATTTCGCCACGGCACGTGTCGGTGAACTCCAGTGTCACATCTTCAGCTCCAACATTTACAACTTCGATTGTTGCTTGGAGCATCTCGTCACCACCAAATATTCCTTCATTATCATTCGATAATAGGATATTTAATTCCAATGCTGAGAGGTCACCAGTACTGGCTCCAATCCCTTCGCCTGCAGCCACACTAATTGTGGTCGAATCGCTTAATGCTCCATCACCAAGAGCCCAAGAGATTACCTGCTCTCCTTCTTCGAGGGCGATTAGGCTACTTGTGAGGTGATAGACCTCACGTGGTGCTAGCATGGATGGCCCACACGCTTCCGAAAGAGCATCGTCGATGTTTATTCTGCATTCATTCATGTCGAGTACCATTTCTTGGTCGAGATTATTGACTAGATTCAAAGTTAGAATAGCAGGTGAATCTGTACTGAATTCGCCTGTCCGTGTTGTGATCGTTGCTTCTAGTTCAAGACCTTCAGGGATTAGAACCGGAGTCTGAACTTCCACCGATTGTGAAGATGAAAGTCCTGAACCAGCAACAATCGCTTCAACGATATATTCTCCAGATGGGACTAACATTCCATCATCATCGAGAAGGTCCCAACTGAGAATTTCTCGGTCAAGTGTGGAACTTGCGGCAAGTTCCAGTCCACGGCTTTGTTCGCGGCACATCTTCATTCCATCGAAAATAAGATTTCCTTCTGACCAGACTCTGATGACATCTCCACAAGAAGGGTCTGTGTCAATAACTGTCGAAGAGCCATCGTTGACAATTGTAAGAGAGATTGAAACAATATCTCCAGAACTAAACCAACCCTTCTCTGGAGCCTCGTAGAGGCTCGTGTCAAGGTGCGTGGAATCACCATCTGCCAGAGCCGCTGGAATCATCGCCAGCATCAGGCCAGCGAGGACAATAGCCAGCGTGCGCTTCGGGAGCATGAAATGATGACGAACATCATCACTTAGAAGTCATGCGGTCCATGGAATTGGTGAGCGAAGATGGCAAACACGATTCTTGAGACGCCAAAAATGCTGGTAATACAGGCGCAGTTGGGCGAATGGGACAATCTCAATCATCTATTGGTGTGCAAATCTACATCTTCAGCGGCAATTATCGACCCCTTCTTCGCAAAGTATTGGATTGAAGTCTGTTCAGACAATGGCTGGACCCTCTCTCAGGTCTGGTTAACACATTCTCATTGGGACCATTCTAAGGGTGTTGAGGGCCTTGCAGATAGAGAGGTTTGGGTTCATGAATTGGAAGCAGAAAGAGGATGGAATGGACCGTCAAATCATGAATGGAAAAATCGAGAAAACACCCCTGTAATTCAGAGGATTGGCAATCTTGAGATAGAAGTTCATCATACTCCAGGGCACACTCCAGGGCATGTCACATTCATTGGAGAGGGAGTTGTTGTTAGCGGAGATTGCATGTTTCTTGGCCGATGCGGGAGAACTGATCTTTTTGGAGGAGATGCTGAAGCACAACGTCGATCATTGATACACCTCAAAGAGCGATTGAAGCGAGCCCCTGAGGATTGGTTGGTATTACCAGGGCATCAATATGCACTATCGGATGGAAGAAATCCAACATTTATCACAGTGGGTGAACTATTGAATGATAATGAAGCACTCAATGCCCTACACAGCGATGATGCTTGGCACAATCTCGAATTCCTTTCTTTCGATGATAGTCTAGCAGAAAAAGCCCGTCGTGAGAAGGCACGTTCACAGACTAATCAATCACAATAAGTCATCAAGACTCAACATTGTAGGGATTGCTTCCTGTACTGCAGCTTCTTGTTGTTGCTGATGTTGTTTCCACTGTGGTACTTCAGCAGGTTGAACCCAACCTAAGCCCTTTGCAGATTCAAAATCACCTTGAGCGACATAATGGTCAATCCATTCCAGCCGGCGCGCTTCCTCTTCTTCGAATGCTGCGGCAACCTTCATTTCTTCAAGACGATTGAATCCTGCTTTACGCTTTCCAGCTTGCTTTGCCATCATCGCTACCATGATGATTGCCAGTAAGAATACAATCAGGCCACCTAAGACCATTAATTCTAATGGAATGCCACTTTCTACTGCTGCACCGGTATAATCCTCATCAACATCATTTGGAATACCATCGCCATCGTGATCATTTGCAACTGCGCCACATTTGACCTGGCCAGTGATTCCCAACCAAACAGTAGGGTCATATGGACAAGGGTCTGTTGCATCGCTTACTCCATCCGAGTCATAATCGGGGCATCCAAAGTAGTCAATTGTAGAGGTGCCATATGCTAATCCACACTCATCGGGCTGCCAAGCGCCTTCAGTGAAATTGTCGCCGAATCCGTCACCATCACTGTCCGCTTTCTGGCTAAACCTCAATGGGAAAGCATCAGGCAAACGTCCTGTACCATTGTCGCCGAAGCCATCACCATCCATGTCTGACCATTGACTAGGGTCATCAGGGAATGCATCTCCCCACTGTGCCCTAAATGTGAGCATGTTGCCAAAGTCTTCTTCGTCGGCGATAGTTTCGTTAGTCCATCCGTAATTATCGCCCCAACCATCGCCATCGGTGTCAACCCACTGCTTGGGGTCATCAGGGAATGCATCGTCTTCATCAGCCCACGAATCTCCATCACTATCAGGACATCCTTGGCGAGAATTATTGGTTGATGTACCATATGTGTCAGGACACTCATCACCATTTGGTACTGCTTGGTTATCCCCAAATCCATCATTATCTCCATCGGTCTGCTGATAGAAGTCTTCAGGGAATGCATCAAATGGGTCTACAACGCCATCATTGTCAGTATCAGGGCAACCTCTTGCTTCTGGATGAGTAGATGTGCCATACAATTCTGGACACTGGTCGCCGTTATTTCCTTCGGCATTATCGCCATAACCATCACCATCAAAATCACTCCATTGTGTGGGGTCATTAGGGAAGAAATCTCCATTTGGAATTACTGGCCTGTCTCCCCATCCATCGCCATCGGAATCTTCCCATTGGCTAGGGTCATCAGGGAATGCATCAGGGTTGTTTCCATCTTGGTTATCTCCATAACCATCACCATCTGAATCTGCCCACTGAGTTGGATCGTGGACGAACGGGTCTCCTGAGTTTGAGTATCCATCACCGTCTTCATCAGGGCATCCAACTCTGTCTACGCTAGAGGTTCCATAATCTCCCGGACAATCATCGGGCGCATTGCCAGTTAAATTATCTCCAAACCCATCACCATCGGAATCTCTCCATTGAGTAGGGTCGTCGGGGAATGCATCAGCATCACCATTGGGGTGAGCAGGATTTGTAGGATCTGGATTCGACCAACCGTCACCATCTGAGTCAGGGCATCCCAATCTATCTTCCATTGATACCCCGTAAGCATTGGGGCATCCATCACTACGTGGAGTATTGGGCTCATCTCCAACCCAATCCCCGTCAGAATCTGCCCACTGATAGCGGTCTAGAGGAAAGACGTCGACTTGTAGAGCTGCGGCATCGTATGCACCAGGCCATTCAGCCGGTCGGAAAGAAGTCCAAGAAGAGTCGTGGAAATTATCGCCCCAACCATCTCCATCAGTATCATTCCATTGAGTTGCTTCCATTGGGAAAGCATCTCCGTTTTGATTGATGTGGAATTCTGTAAAGGGCTCAACATCGTAGATGTAATTGTCTCCACGGCCATCACCATCTGAATCTACCCATTGTGTGTGGTCGGTAGGGAATTCGTCTCCAGTGTTAGAATAACCGTCCCCATCGCCGTCAGGGCAGCCAAATCGGTCTTGCCAAGAAGTTCCATAGGTGTTTGGACAATCATCGCCTTGATTAGCAGGAAGAGGATTATCTCCAAATCCATCACTATCCGTATCATTCCATTGACTGCCATCTTCAGGGAATGCATCATCTTGATTCAATACACCATCGTTATCGATATCGGGATCAACGGTCCAATGATAAATTCCTTCATCGTTTCTTCCATGAGCCGAGATAATGTACATTCCATTCGGATGCCAATCTAATCCATATATCGAGCCACAATTATTGCTTCCACCGCTGCTAGTACAACCTCCAGGTCGTGGTGCGGCTAAGGTGTCAACAATAGTTGCAGTAGTGTCATGGGTCTTGAAGACCCGAATAGAAGCACCGTCTGACTGATAGTAAGTATGGGCTGCTGCTACTTGGGTGGAATCTGGAGAAAATTCAACATCATTACAAGAAGTTGAGGTGGAATAAACCCATCTTTCAGCCATTGAATGGTAATCAATCATTCTGATTCGAGCCCCAGAACTTTCCCAAGATTCACATACAGCAATTGAATTCCCATCTGGAGACCAAGCAATAGCACTAATAGAGCCTCTATTGGTATTACGAGTTGCATTTTGAGTCCAAGTATCGGTTTCATAAACCCAAATATCTTCATCGCCACCAATTACAATCTTGCTCCCATCGGGGCTCCAATCAACTGATTCAAATCGGTCTTCTCCCCCTGGAGAAAATGAGATTACTTCGGTGCCATTTGAAGAATGATATATCTGCACTTCACCGTTTGTACCGCCATTGCCTGAACGCCCAATCACTACTGCAATCATCGAACCATCTGGGCTATAATCAAGTTCCTTTGCTTGGTCACCACTTCCAACATCGACACTGACTGTGAATAATTCAGTAAAATTGCTAGAGTAATATACCATTAACTGGTCATTACCATTGACTGCTCCAACAAACATTCCATCAGGAGACCAAGCGATATCTGAGAGTCCAGAAACTCCGACTGAACCAACATTTACTCGCATAGTAGTATTCCAAATTCTCATGTAATCTCCATCAGATGTCAAGTAGTATTCTCCATTATCACTGAATAAGGATACATAAAAATCATCATTGCTTGCTTGACGTGCAAGTTGCGCAAATCCTCCGTTCTGAATTGTCCAAGGATCGTTTTTGTCACTAGTGCCATCACCATCCTTGTCAGGACATCCGGTTCTGTCAACAGTGCTGCTTCCTGCCGCCACTGGGCAATCGTCTAAGGAGTCATCAACTCCATCGCCATCAGTATCGCCAGCTGATACTATCGGAAGTGATAGCATTAGCAACATTAGGAGAGAGATTCCAATAGCGGCCCGTGCCCCCTTTGTGCTTTGGCGGCTTTGGAGCATGAAAGCGGGTACATGTCCCCCCAAAAGGTGTTGCGGTCTAGATGTGCGCTACAATCCTACACGAAATGGAAGCGTTGAAGGCGACAACACTCCACCCAAAGGCGTGGCCGGAGACCTTCCCAAGGTGAATATCGCGGTCAAAGACCGAATTCTTCTTCACCTTCAGGAGGAAGATTATCAAGCGGATAGATTTGTTGTAACTGCTGCATTAACGCGCCCCGGTATTGCAGAGGCGTGCGCCCAACATCCACCAAATGTATCTAGAGCAATGAGGGTCTTATTACGAGACCGAATGGTAAGTGAACATTCCCGTTCAATCAAAGGCGATGAACGCCGGCAGAAAACATGGCAACTTACCGATAATGGACGGGTTGAAGCGAAATCGCGGTCCGAAGAACTTGGCACAGTCAAGGTATTACTGAGAGACGCCAAAGGCACCCTACTAGAAGTCAAAGCAAGCGAGGCTTCAGAAAGGCTCGAGGCCGAACTAACTCTTCTCCAAATTCTACTTCATGTTCAACACGAGGGCGTTTTAACCTACGGCGATATCAGATTTGGGCCCATTAAGAAATCTAAATCTGATGAAGAACAAGACATTCCTCCTCCGGGCAGACTTACTCTATTGGCAGGAGCTCATGCAACCTATCACACCAGCCCGCCTAAGACCCGTCCAGTACATGGGCGGGAAGAGGCAACGAATACCTTAGAGGAATGGTTCAGTGAACGCAGACCTTGTGCAGTTGTTCATGGCATTGCAGGAATTGGGAAATCAACATTAGTTGCAAACTGGTTGGCCGAACACATGGTGGAAGAACCCCACCTTTCGGTATGCTGGTACCCCTGTCAGCCATGGGATAGGCCCGTAGGTTTGGCGGTATCTATCTTGCACAGATTTGGTGTTGATGACCGTCATGACCCATATCAATTGATGATGACTTTACCATTATCTCCAGGTGCCGAATTTGATGTTGATGCATGGCGTAGAAGGCTGTTAGCATATCTTACCGATGCAACAGCGATTCGAGAGCGTTTCCAAAATGAGCCTGGTGGACCTCCTCCATATTGGCTGATTGTACTTGACGACGTTCATCATATTCTCGAAGGCGCAAGGGACTTACTCGGCGCTTTGCTTGATATTTCTACTAAAGCGCCGTTGCGATTGCTATTCATTTCTAGAAGCACTTTAGATATCTATGATAGAAGAGATGTTCACACCCGAGAAGTAGTGAAGGAATTACCACTCAAGGGATTATCACTTGATGAGATTACTTCGTGGGTTGGAGAAATGAATGAAAGCGCGCCTTCTCCAGAAGAGGTACATCGTCTAACAGGAGGGCACCCACTCGCTCTTGAATTACTCGAAATTTATGGTCAAACAACCCATGGGGATTGGCTCAGATTCCTCGATGAAGAAATTATTACTCATATGCCAGAAGAAGAAAGGGAACTCCTTTCGACCCTTGCAGTTGCAGACAAACCGATTCCATGGGAGAAATTGGCAAATGCTGTAGGTTGGGACGGCAAGCCTCCGGAACGCTTGCTTTCTTACGGCTTGCTACTTGATCTCGAAGAGGGCATGTGGTTACACGATGCTCTAAGAGAGAGATTGCTTAGAGACGTTGGAACTAATGCGCAGAAACGGCGCGAAAGTATTGCTTGACTTCAGAAGTCATCTGCAGTCATATGCTGGTTTAGCCATGACAATAGAGCAGGCTTGGGAACCATGCCTGCTTGGTTTGCGACTAACTCTCCATTGTGGAAAAGGAAAAGTGCAGGGATTCCACGAACTCCAAGGCGTGCTGCATTCATTGAATCGGTATCGGTGTTAACCTTTGCAATAGTGACTGGCATTTCCGCAGCAACTTGTTCAAGAACTGGACCTAGAGCTTTACATGGACCGCACCATGGTGCCCAGAAATCCACAAGAACCCATTCGTCACCACTAGTTACCGCATTGAAATCCGCATCGGATACTGCTTTTACTTCACCCATATTTGCACCTGAGGGCCGCTCAGGACAGTCTCATATGAGGGTTTGCTTAACGGGAATGCTCATCACACTCCGGCCTCTGGCCCAACCATAGGGGATGCACATGATCATCGCACCTTCCGTTCTAACCGCCGATCTTGCGGACCTCGGAAATGCATGCCGCGAGGCTGTTGATGCAGGAATTAACTGGATGCACCTCGACATAATGGATGGCAATTTCGTACCTAACTTGACATTCGGCCCACCCGTAATTGCCAAATTACGCGAAGCGCTTGGCGACGGACCAATTTTTGATGCACATCTAATGATTGAAAATGCCGAAGAGAGTTTTCAGCAATACATCGATGCCGGATGCAATCATATCAGTGTTCATGTAGAAGCAGTCACACATCTACATCGATGTGTAGCAGCAATTCGCGAAGGAGGAGCTACTGCAGGTGTGACAATCAATCCAGGAACTCCAATCGATGCAGTGCTCGAAGTACTAACCGAGATAGATCTCGTATTGGTGATGAGCGTAAACCCCGGCTATGGAGGTCAATCATTCATCCCAACAGTTGAGGGTAAAGTCCGTCGACTAAAGGAGGCAATAGATGCTCAAGTTGCTGCTGGTGGAAGACCAGTTCAGATTCAAATTGATGGTGGCGTTAAAGCCCACAACATCGCAATGCTAAGAGAATGGGGAGCGAGCAATTGTGTAGTCGGCTCAGGATTATTCAACGATTCAGCCAGCGTTGCAGACAATCTAGCAATTATCCATTCAGCACTTGAGTGATGCACAATGCGCATCTTGCTGGTGACCCGGCTCTTCCCTTTGCCAACCAATGTTGCGCGTGGTACATTTGTCGCAGATCATGCCGAACTACTCACCGAAATGGGCCATGAAGTACAGATTCTCAATGCGCTTCCACGAATGCTACGAATGAATGAGGCACGTCGTTCAACTATGGAAGGAGTTACCAGGGCACCTAGAAATTTTGAGCACGGTGAACTCAAGGTAAGAGTATCTCGCCATTTGGAATTACCAGAATTCCCTAGTATTACTGCATGGAGCGCTTCTAGAATTAAATTTAATTGGAAACCAGATGTAATCATCTGCCATACATTGTGGCCTGTAGCATATACTGCCCAAGCCTTAGCCAAGCGTTTCGGCATCCCGTGGATTGGAGTTGTTCACGGTTATGATTTCGATATTGCATTGAAAGACCATCGTGCCAAAAGAATAGAGGCGCTAGCGAAGAGTGCTGACAAACTCGTCGTTGTCAGCGATTCACTTTCTCGCTTGAATTCAATTACGATTCCTTGCCATGTGAATGTAGACGAGGACTGGCATAATCCACTGAAACCATTCAAAGGGATGTTACGAAAATCGAAAATCGACATCCTATTTCCTGCAGACCCCCGTCGGCCTGAGAAGAATCATCTGCTGGCCCTAAGGGTTGGAGAAGAATTGGAAACCAGAGGTTGGAAAGTCGGCATAACCACCCTGAAAAAGCAACCCCGAACCATAGTTTGGGACCGGATGATTAGTGCAGATGTATGCCTCATTACTTCTACAAGAGAATCTGGACCCTTAGTCGCAAGAGAAGCAATCGTATGTGGTTGTCCAGTAGTCGCAGTTGACATTGGAGATATGGGAGAGTGGATGGACGTATATCCACACGAGGTATCTTCGCTTGCTGATGGCGTAGAGAAAGTTCTCAGTGAAGGGCAAGAAGTTACTCTTCCTGATCGCTTCCAGGCAAGCCACGCAATTCACGAATGGAACTCATTGCTGGAATCACTGTGAGTATTCCAATCAGCGCAAACCAACTTCCAATAGAAATTAGGTAAGCGGTTAGTACCGCTAATATTGCCAGCATATCAGTCAACCAATCTAGGTCATCACACAGGAATTTAGCCATTGAAAGCATCACTGCGCACCCAATCACACTTGCCCATGCAGCACCTAATACGCCAGCACTTGGAATCAATAAATATCCAGAGATTCCCGCAATTAATACTACTAATCCAATTAGTGTTGTAAATCGCCAAGGCGAATGTCCAGCTTGTAGGGCAACATACCACGGTACTGCAAGCAAAGTCATCACCCATCCTGCGAGTAGAATATCGAATACTTCGACTGCATCACTATAGGCAGCATCGAAGAAAGTAGGTATTGCGAATTTGACTACTAGATGGCCAACTAACAGACCAATGGGCACCAAAATCACAGTGTAGTGATGGGCCTTCAACATCCTGTTGCTGAATTCTCGTGGCTCATCTCTAACCTCTCCTAAGTATGGCAATAATGCTGCGCGCATCGCTTGTGGTAGCATTAATCCAGCAATCCATGCTAGTTGGGCGACATGATAGAGCCCAGCATCTTCATAGGAAGAAATACCGGCAAGAAGAAATTTCTCGAGCTTGGTAACATACGGTAAGATTCCAAGAGTAACAGCGAAGGGAAGTGCTGCAATAAATAGGGATTTATTTGACGACCAATCTTCAGGTAATTCATCTCCATCATCCCTGACAATTTTCTCTCCTCTCCAAATCGCCAATGCGAGTGAGATAAGAACTGCTATTGCGAATGCAGCGGCGTACATTCTAGGGTCGGTATAGCCTTGCGAGAGTAGAATCCAATACAGTGAGGTAGCCACCAAGCGTTCACTAAGTTTCACTATTGACTCTATTCGAGCCTCTCCGAGTGCCCTCAGTACACTGCGGTGAGGGTAGGACATGATGTGACCAATTGCAACAATTGCACAAACTTCGAGCAGGCCAGCCGGTACTTCAGACCAAATCATATGAGATGCGAATAGGCTTAGAATTACGAATGGAATGGCGATCATTCCCTGTAATTTGAGAATCTTGTGAACCGCTTGGCGTGATTTTCCAGTTGCTCGAGGTACATCTCTTGCAAGAATTGTAGGCAATCCAGCATCAATGAGAATATACATAGTTGCAAAGGCATCGAGAATGACTACTAAAAGCCCATAATCTGACTGCAGTAGCGCCTTTGCAAGAATGATTTGACCAGCCAAACCAAGGATGATAGCCAAGCCATCAGACGAGGCCAGCCACATCGTATCGCGGCCTAAGACCGGTCGGCGCATATACGGGGATGAGGACAATGGTTCAAAGCACAGCCCCTTCTGGAGAGTATTATGGTGACCACAGAGTGGCTTGAAGACGAGGTCCGTTCAGTATTACCAAATTGTACAGTTGAGGCAATAGATCTTCATGGCACACAAGACCATTTTCATATCCGAATCACAGAATCTTCGTTTGAAGGAATGCGTCCATTACAGCGTCAGAAGTTGATACTCAATCATTTCAAGCCCTATATCCCCCATCCAATTCATGCAATCGATCTGAAATGCATGACCCCCGAACAGGCTCAAACTGCTGGCGACACGGTTTTTGACCCACATGGCGGAGGAACAGGAATCCACATCAAAAGGATTCAGAAACACCAAAACAAGGAGTGAAAAAAATGGATTGGACAACAGAAGAATTGCAAGCAATAGTAGACGAGCACGCACTCGTATTATTCATGAAAGGAGAACCAAATACTGCACAGTGCGGTTTTTCAAACCGAGCTGCACAGGTTATGCAAGCTTTGGGGGAGCCTTTCGCTTCAGTCGATATTCTAAGCGACCCAAGAGCAATACCATCGGTATGCGCTTGGTCCGATTTCCCAACAATGCCCCAGGTCTTCGTACATGGGGAATTAATTGGCGGATCTGACATCGCTCTAGAGATGCTAGAAGACGGCTCTCTGCGCGAGATGTTTGACGCTGGCCGTCAAGCCTGATTTAATGTTGAAATAATACAACATTGCGTCCTGTTGCGGTTTCCTTCAAATGGTAGTTGATATCAGGGGATTTCATGGGAGTCTCTGAAAATAAGGTTCTTCGTAGAGACGGTAGTCTCCCATTCCTTTCTGCTCCGTTCAAAATAATTAGGAATTTGTACGATAACAGACAGTTGCTAAAACATTTTATCGGCCGTGATTTGAAGGTTCGATACCACAATTCAATCCTAGGTTATGGGTGGTCAGTATTGGAGCCACTTGCACTGACAGTAACCTTCTACATCCTCTTTGCAATATTGTCTGATAGCGAAGACCCTTATCGTCCACTTACGATATTACTAGGGATACTTGCATGGTCATTGTTCGCTAAAACCTTCTCCAATGGGACTACATGTATTCAGAGAAGTTCTTCACTGATAAAGAGGGTATATTTCCCAAGAGAAATCTTCATATTTTCTAAATCAGGATTCAACATGGTCCAATTTTTACTAAGTCTTCTAGTAATTATTCCTCTTTTGATACACTATGATTTGATGCCTTCAAAGCAAATACTTCTTCTTCCTGTCGCCTTAGTAATGATATTAATTTTAGCCACCGGTCTTGCCTTTTTTACTAGTATTTTACAAACAAAAGCCAGAGACATAGAGCATATGGTCACAATTGGTCTAAGAATAAGTTTCTATCTGTCTCCTGTATTTTATCCCCTTGAAATGATTACAGGTGGTAGAATTCCATCACAATATATTGGTGCTTACCTAATTATCAATCCAATGGCGACGTACATTACAATGATCAGGTCAGCATTTACAGGTGCCCCATTGGACATCCCAACAACTAATTTGATAATTACGTTCACATCCACTATTGCGATATTCTGGATGGGAGCAATTTACTTCATGCGTAAAGAAAGAAAGGCGGTGAAATTCATATGAAAGACATCGCAATTTCGATCAATGAAGTAGCACTTGACTATCCGCGCAAGAAAAAAGGCGTCGGATTACTAAGAGAAATTATCACAGGACGAATCAAAAAAACTCCAAGGAAAGATAGATGGTTTCGTGCATTAAATGGAATTAATTTAGAAGTAAATCGAGGCGAAGTAATTGGTTTGATGGGACCTAATGGTTCTGGAAAAAGTACACTATTAAGGGTAATGGCAGGCATTTACGCTCCCGATGAAGGCTCAATAGAAGTAGAGGGCAGAATCACTTTATTAGCGGGCATTGGAACTGGATTCAATCAAGATTTAACAGGAAGAGAAAACATCAAATTGTCTGGGAGTATTTTTGGTTTTGATCAAAAATCAATCCAGGAAATGGAAGAAGGAATAATCGAGTTTTCAGGGATTCGTGAATTTATTGATGACCCCATCCGTACATATTCTGCGGGGATGAGGGCAAGACTTGGTTTTGCGATTATTTCAAATCTAGAACCAGATGTTCTATTATTGGATGAAGTAATGAGCGTTGGAGATCATGAATTTAGGAAGAAATCACGTGCTCGAATAGATGAATTGGTTCAAGGAGATGCAACAGTAGTAATCGTTTCTCACTCAAAATCGATTCTCAAAAGCATGTGCGACAAAGTATACGGAATAAGAGAAGGAAAAATCGTGACCGATGGTGAACTTGAATCCGCATTTGAGTTCTATGAGTCCGATAAGGAGTGATTCGATGGAGAATGTCGAAGATACTCTGGCCAACGCCAAAGAAGGTGAAACTCTTACTTTTTCTAGTGAGCAAATAGAATATTTGAGAGGAGAATTTGAAAGACAACGCCGTTGGGTAAACCTTCTATCCACTAGAGAAAAAACAGCCTTAGAAGAGTTGGAAAGAACTCAGGGTTCACTAAGTTACAGAGTTGGAAGGTTCCTAACTTGGGCCCCTAGGAATCTTCAAAAGATGCTGAAAAGCAATAGCAAAAAGAAAATTGTATATTTCGTAGAGGAAGATGAAGATAACAAAGAAGAGGAATTATTCCCTTCTACGCTGTTGATTACACCTGAATTGCTGCCAAGTAGTAGCGCATCAAGAAAAGCAGATTCGCTTGTTGAAGAGATATTGATTGCAGTAAGAAGAGGTAGTGTTTCAGTCAATTCGATTAGAGACACATTCTCAGAAGCTTCATTTTCTATGGAACAATCCGCACTAGAGAGTGCTGCATCTATTATTATGGATCACATGCTTTCTTCAGCTCAATACGGTCCATCGATTAGGAATGTATTTGTTGGAATATTGCGTTCACTTGCAAAAAATGCTCCTTCTCAAGGTCAAGTGTTTGCTGAATCTTATATCGAGGAAATACCTGATGAAAGAGCGATTAGAACTTTGGTACAACTTCACGGCAAAGCTGGAAATTTTTCGCGGCCTATGCAATTGTTGAAATTAATGCCAAGTAATAATTGGCGAAGAGAGCAACTACTCAGATTCAAAACAGCCTCAAATATTCTTGAACATGGGTTGAAATTGAAACCTGTTTCAAATCGTAAACTAACAGATAGGGGGAACTCTGTAATATATCACGCGAGTCAAAGTTTACCCCATACGAGTTCAGGGTATGCGATTAGAACTCATGGATTAGTATCAAGTTTAATTTCAAAAGATTATGACATCAAAGTATTATTGAGACATGGATACCCGTTAGATAGGAGCGATTTTAATGATTCAGTCATTTGTTCAACTGAACAGGTAGAGTCAGTCAGATACCATTTTTCAGAAACAAATCGCACTTCATCAAATCTGATAGATTATAGAGAAGTTT
>JASLKC010000027.1 GCA_030747785.1 Candidatus Poseidoniaceae archaeon
GCAGGGCCAAATGGGGCAGACGGAGTTCCAAATCTTCCATCGTTATATTCGACCACTACTACTGCCCAATACTCGACACCATCTTGTAATGGCTGTCCGTCAATTGTAGAAATCTCAGTTTGCAATCTAGAATGTAGGCTGACAGAAGCATCAGCAGTTCTTGGCTGTAGGTCTGCAGCAGTTGGTTGAGTATCCCATGGGCCTTCGTTTGCATATACAAGATATCTAGCGAAGTCTTCATCGTGAACAAGAGTCCAATTTGCCATAAGAGTGGAGCCTCCATCATCCGGCCTATCCCATAGAGAGAGACCTTGAACCGGAGTTTCGGTTCTATACCAATCATAGACCAGTTTAACCCACATACTTCCGTTAGAAGGAGATGTAACTTTCAGGTCTACATGACGAGTTCCATTGAGTAATACTCCATTGTCAACAGCGTATTGCATACTGGTAATGAATGCGGGATCATTTGAAAGGTCAAGCGTAGTATTCCATTTCATATCTACTAATCTAGCCCAAGTCGCTGAACCATCAACGGGTGATGAGAAGGTAAGAGGAACTGATTGCATTGAGATGCCATGAGCTCCTGGAACACCATCCGAATTCAGAGTTACTGCATTGGCAGCATCGACCACTACTACTTGCATACCTGGATGCGTATAGTTAGATACATCTTGGAATTGTAATTGGAAACCAAGCGAAAGAGGGTCAGCTCTTCGTAATGTGGTAGCATCTACTTCATCTCCGGAATTTAGCATCCACGCCTTGAGTCCATTTGCTGTTGAAACAACAACGTATGAGTTAGTAACCACACTTCCTCCTGTAGCATCAGCAGCAGTATATCTACCAATAATTGGATTACCATTTCCAATCTGAATCACAGTTGCTCCATTTTCACCAATTGCGATTAGATGCGTGCCATCTGAACGCATACTGTAGACCGGCCAATCTTCCATAGAGAATACATTTGCTCCTGAATCAAATTGACCAGTACTTCTTACCCAGTGAACCAGAGGCCCAGTATTGGTTGCAATGTGTACTCCCCATATGTCTGCAGTTACTGCAGTAACAGAATTGGATGGTAATTGGTCGAATTGATGTTGAGCGATTACAGTTTGGCTGGTAGAATCAAATTGAGTGATACCTGGTCTTTCAGTTCCCTTTCCATCATGAGAGATAAAGAGACTATTTTGAGAGATTGTAGTTCCGCCAGATGTAGTAGTAGTAGTGGTCTTGCCAACTAGAGCCCAAGAGGATGTACCCATCATGCCATCCGATGAAGTGAATGTTGTGAATGAGTTTGCAGATGTGTCATGCATTGACAACCCATTTGGTGTAGCCATCCATATATTTCCATCATATTCGATGATGTCTTCAACATATGATATTGGTAATCCGTCGAGAGCAGTCCAAGCAGTTTCCCAATTGTTACCACTAGCATTCCACCTTGCAACACCGTTATTTGTTGCAATGTAAACCATATCTTGGCCAGGAAGATTACCTGTTACTGTGAGGAATCCGTTGATATTATTCGAAGGTAATCCTGCCAGAAGTCTTCCCGCAGTGTATGTGCTAGAAGTAGTATTGAAGATTTGAATTCCAGCAGATGAGGTGCCAGAACCTTGCAATCCAATGAATAACTCATCACCTACAACTTTGATTCCATCTTGGAAGTTATGGATTCCTGTAGGCAATGATTGTAGCATTCCAGTGGTGGTATCCAACATTCTTAGTCCACGATTATTACTTGCTAGGTACAGATCAGTTCCCACCAATTCAATATCGGTTACAGCAGCATTAGCAGGTATTGTCCATCCCTTTTGCCATTCAATTGAACCATTCGCCAATCTCAGACCTTGTAATACTCCAGAACCAGTATTTTGCCAAGAAGCAGATGCAACCCATAGATGAGTTTGATTTCCTGCCATTGAGGTTACTTGCCCACTTACCAAATTAGGTAGGGCGTGAATAGCGTTCTGGCCACTTTGGCCTAATGTATCAACATGAGAATAGCCGGATGTTCCACCGGCTTGACCAATCAACCATTGAGTTCCTAACCAATCGATTGAAGATACCGCAGAGCCTGTTGAAAGAATACTTGCAGAACCTACAGTTGCCCCATTAGCCGATAGAAGGACATAACCTCCTCCAATCACATTGTCACCTTGAGTTCCAATATCGTAGCCAATTGCTAATTTGCCGCCAGCAAATTCCATTGCACCCCACCATACTGGGTCAGTAGGAATGTTGTGAGATGTTGAGGTTAGAGACGAAAGGCGCTGATTATTATTGTAGTCATATCTGGAAATCGGCTCTGAATCATCGTTATATCCGATATAGAGGATTTTACTCGAGTCATCACAAGCCAATGCTGCTGCATTACCATCATCCAATCCACTTGATGTGGTGAATGAAGACAACACTGTGCCATTAGCGAGATCAAATCTAGCAACACCTCCGTTATTCGCAGTAACAGATACATGGAATATTCCTGAACACATTGCCATGCCTATTGGATAACCATTCGGAATACCGTTCGAACCTGTATTCCATGTTGTCCAACTACCACTAGAGTCGAGATGCATAATTTCCCCATTGATTCCATTCCATCCTTGAGTTCTCGCAGTGCCGACAACTAGGTCAGTTCCATTAGTCCATAACTCGTAAACAATGTCGTCAGCAGAATTTGGTAATCCTGAACCAGGTGTCCAAACGGATAGCCATTGATTTGTACTTTCGTCATATCTTGCGATTCCATCTTCTGTAGCAAACAGCGTTTCACCATCATATTCGAGAATTTCACGTATTGGAAATTCTAAATTATCCCATTCTCCAATCTTGGTTCCATTTGAATAAAAAGCCTCTAGTTTTTCATCACCCCAAGAAATCCACTCGACTCCATTTGAAGAGATGTAAGACGTTACTCGATTTACCGACCCTCCTGGCATCAATTCAGCCTGCCAAGAATCCGTAGTCAGATTGTATAGAGCAATTCCTCCACTACCTTGGGTATTCCACCATTGGCCACTAGCAACCGAAACATGTAGTACATCCCCAATGATTTCCAAGCCGTAAACATCACCCCCATTTTCATCGACCTGTTGACCAGCATCTAATGCAGACTTCGCAGTGAAATTAGCAATATCAATTCGATATACGTTGTCCGAAGAATACTGCTGATGATAGTATAGAGTGTCTCCATAAATCGCCAGATCGTAAGGGTCGTCTCCATCAGAATACAAGCTGCTGCTCTTTTCAATATCGTACACTTCAGTTCCCGTTGTGACATTTATCAATTGGAAACCGTCGCCGCCTCCAACCCAAAGATGACCGGGCCTGAAATCTGCAATTAATCCAGTAACATCTTCGTTACCGGGATCTAAGACATTGTCCTGAGTCCAAGTTGTGAGCCATTCATTATTTGGAATATCATATCTGGCAACTCCAATCCCATTCAATCCAATGTAAGCCACATCATCGATAACTTCGACCAATGCATTATCAGTTTCTTCTCCGACTTCCCAAGTATCGGTTACTGTGAACGAAGTTTTGTCGATAAGGCCGACTCCACTATTTGTTCCTCCAAACACCGTTGAACTATTCATTCCAATAGAATATACTCCCCAATTTGGCATTCCATCTTGGTTATTTAGACAATCTTGGATTGTAGTTTGAACGTACTTACAAACTCCGATATTGGTAGCAGAATATGTTGTAGAACCATCGAATACGAAATCAAAGTGTTGTGAGGGCTGTACTACCCAATTACTACCTGTAGTTAGAGAGGTAGCAGTATTGCCATCCCATACAAGGGCACCATTTCCTGTTCCAATGTATAATTCTCCCATTACGGTGTTTTCTTCTAATGCATAGACTTGACTACTTGGTAGAACTTCTGTTGCACTAGGTGTGCCTCTATCTGGAGTTACGGTTAATGGGATAAGGATCTCTCCGGTAGACAAATCCTTTCTTGCAACTCCATAACCAGGTAATCCCATATGCAGGATTTCGGGATTAGTTCCATAGATTGCAACTGGTGCAAAGTTGACATCATTGATTCCAGTAGATACCCAAGACCCAAGGAATGTATTGTTCGCAATAATATATCGATTCAATCCATCATCTGAAGTTCCTATGTAAGCAACCCCGTTGTGAATGGCTACACCAGTAGGGCTATCTGAATCCAAATCGCTATTTGCTTCATCTAGTCCAATTACAGAGGATGCTGATGATTTATTGAAAGCAGAAGCTCCACTTTGCGGGTGGATTGCAACAACCCAATCTCCTTCTACATCTAATCCAGAGATTTCGTTAGATAGTAGGCCGTCTCCAGAATCCCATGTATCCAATACATTTCCTAAGGAGTCTACTACATGTATTCCGCTACCCATCGTTCCAACTAGCACATTTACGCCATCATTGACAATTTGCGAAACAGTATCTCCCATGTCAACAGGAGATAACCATCTGGCTTGGCCGATAGAGTACCTGTCGAGATAAGAATCACTTCCGACATAAATGACTCCATTGAATTGCATAGCATCTCCCATGTCGCTTGCACTAGGTCCACTTCCAATCACGAAATCCCCAGTGTGCAGAGGTGTGTTTCCCGGCTCAAGCATAGCCAATACAGCACTGCCGTCAGTCACCATCACAGTGTCATTAGTAGGGCTTCGCACACCCGAATTTGGCCAGTGAAGTATGTTTCTTGCATCATTGATTAGGCCTAAATCTGTTAGGGGGATAGATGATGAGAATATTCCAGAATTGGTATTGTAAATGTGGACAGTGTCTCTGGTAAGGATTTGGATTTCGTTGTTGACTACAGTCAAGCCACGAACCTCGTTTGATGATAACCAATTTCCATTATTCCATGTTGCTAACCAGAAATTGTTCGAAAGGTCCCGTCTTGCAATTCCTGCATCAAAAGACGAAATCAGAAGTTGATTTCCAGCAACCGCAAAGTCACTGATGTAATCAGAATGCAAATTATTTGCAGTAGACCATGGCGAAAGAGGAGACATCGAAGAAACATCCCACCTTCCAACTCCGCCACCAAGCAATGATGCATAGATTACGCCATTGTTTTCAAAGACCTTGATAGGAATTCCCGCAGGCCAATTACTGGTCGAACTCGCCTGTTCAAGTGTCCAACCAGTTCCTGCAGCGTTCAGAGTGAAAATTCCAGATTCGCTAAGTGCGAATAAGTCTCCATTATTAGCAACATGAACTTGACTCCATGCCCCGCCCGAAGGCTCAACAGGTAGGTCTGGATTCCAACTAGTGTCGTCTAAATCCACAGAATGTAAAATTCCAGTTGCGGTTGTTATTAGCATTCGATTATTTGCAACATCCATTTCTAAATCTGTAACATAGTTGTCATCAGCAGTGTTTTCTATTTGGAATAAATCAATGGCGCTAGGAGAAGATTGTGCATCGAGAATAATGATGTAGGTTCCAATAGCCACATACATTCTTCCATCAACCGGGTGAATTTCGTAGTCTTGGATATACAAGTCGACAGGTTGTAGTGAGGTGAAAGGATCTGCAGGAGCGAGAACTTCGAGAATGAAATCAGTGATTTCAGAACCAGAAGGCAAAGTTACAGTGGCACCTACATCTGCATTAGGCCCTAGCCTACCTTGATGAGGGTTTGATGCATCAAATCCAAAGCTCTGACCTAACCATCCATTACCTCTCCAATCAAACATTACTTGGCCAGTATCGGGCGACATCAACAACGGTTGCTGAATTAGAACACCATCAGATCCATCAACTCTAATCTCCATGGAAACATTCCCCAAAATAGCACCTGGTGCAAAATTAAGCATCCAATCAGCACTTGCCTGAGTGCCATTTATTGCATTGGCCCCAGTTGCATTTAGCAGTACCCATCCTGTATCTTCAGACCCCTCCATCGGCCAAATTGTACCATTAGCACCTTCGTGAGCGCTGGCCACAGGTGCGGTAAGGATTGGCACCAGTGACGAGAGTAACATTAGAGTGCACAAGAGAACCGCTTTGGAAGCACTTCGAGCAGGGCCGTAGGCCCTGTGGAGGGAGGTCATGTCCAACCATCCTTTCTCAATGGTATATCAATCGGCCCCTCTCCTGTTAGAGAGCAGAATTGTGATAATGCGGCGAATAAATTCAATCCAACATTCAGCATTTTCAGTGTTCCACATCACACAAAGACCAAACGGCTCGCTCATACGAGTAGGAGTCTGGGAGAGTTCTATGGACCAAGAAAGTCGTGACCGAGCTATCCGCAGAGAAGCACTCGATTATCATGAGTCTGAGCCTAAAGGTAAGGTCAAAGTTGTACCAACCAAACCGCATTCAACTTCCCATGAACTCTCATTAGCTTATTCCCCTGGAGTCGCATATCCATGCCTCGAAATAGCCGAAAATCCAGATGATGCATATCGCTATACTTCGAAAGGAAACTTGGTTGCAGTAATTTCCAATGGTACTGCAGTACTGGGATTAGGCAATATCGGCGCTCTTGCGAGTAAGCCGGTAATGGAAGGAAAAGGCCTGTTGCTCAAGACCTTTGCCGACATCGATGTTTTCGACATCGAAGTCAACACCGAAGACCCCGAAGAATTCATCAAGACCGTAGTAAATATCGCACCGACATTTGGTGGAATTAATCTTGAAGATATCAAAGCGCCGGAGTGCTTTGAAATCGAAAGGCGAATCGCTGAAGCAACCGATATTCCAGTAATGCATGATGATCAGCACGGAACCGCAATAATTTCAGGAGCGGCCTTACTCAATGCTGCTGAACTTCAGAAGAAACGCCTCAGCGAAATGAAAGTTGTAGTAGCAGGTGCTGGAGCATCGGCAATCGCCTGTTCAAATCATTATATCGACTTGGGTGTAAAACAAGAAAACATATTGATGTGCGACTCGCAAGGAATAGTCACCAAAACTCGACTAAAAGCAGGTGAACTCAATGAGTTCAAGGCGCCATTTGCTGCAGACCATTCCGACGGCGATTTAGCAGCAGCACTTGTTGGTGCAGATGTCTTCCTCGGCCTCTCCCGTGGAGGATTGGTAAATGGGGACATGGTCAAGAGAATGGCTCCCAAACCAATCATTTTTGCATTAGCAAATCCTACTCCTGAAATCATGCCCCACGAAGTTCTCGAAGTTCGCACCGATGCTATCATTGCAACCGGTCGTTCCGATTTCCCAAATCAAGTGAACAATGTGTTGGGATTCCCCTATATTTTCCGCGGCGCACTCGATGTGCGCGCTCGCGATATCACCCCGAAAATGAAGATGGCAGCGACTCATGCATTAGCAGCATTAGCCAAGGAGCCAGTCCCCGATTATATCTCTCTTGCATATAGTGGGGAATCTATGCAATATGGGCCAGAGTACATCATTCCTAAACCATTTGACCGCCGGGTATTATTGTGGGAAGCATCAGCAGTAGCCGAGGCAGCAGTCAATGAAGGAATAGCGAGTATTAAGGCTAAAGATTTCGACAAACAAGCCTACATGGAATCACTTGAGGCACGCTTAGGAATGTCATATTCAGTAATGCGTGGAGTATTCAACCAGGTCAAAGGGCGAGGCAAGAGAATTGTATTCCCCGAAGGGGATAATGAAAAGGTGATTAGAGCCGCCGCCCAATTGGTTGAGCAGAAGATATGCAAGCCAATTCTTCTAGGAAATGTGGAAACTATTCGCCAAACTATGGACGAACTCAATATCGACTTCGAGCATGAAGTCTACAATCCAAGATATGATCCTCGCCGGATTGGCGTGTATGATGTTGACCTCGTTAACAGACGAGGACGTAAAGGAATGACACTCGTCGATGCTCAACGATTATTGAAATCCCGCCCTTACTTTGCAGCGTCCATGGTTGTCCAAGGTGATGCAGATGGTTTCCTTGGCGGCATAAGCAGAAATTACGGAGACGTACTAAGGCCTTGTTTGGAAGTAATTGGCCGTGAAGAGGAAAGTCGCTGCGCTGTTGGATGCTATATGATGGTAGTCAAAGGGCGTTTGATTTTCCTCGGTGACGCTACAGTAAATGTCTATCCTGATTCACAAGAACTTGCTGAAATTGCGATTCAGACTTCAAAGGTCGCTCGAAGATTTGGCGTTGAGCCAAAAGTAGCAATGTTATCTTTCTCAAATTTCGGAAGCAGTAGAGCCCAACGTTCTGAGCGAATCGAAGAAGCGATTAGTATCGCAAAGGAAATAGAACCAAATTTGGTTATCGATGGTCCAATGCAAGCTGATACTGCATTGGATCCAAGGGTGCAGAGCGAATATCCATTCATGTCATTTGAAGGCCCGGCCAATGTATTGATTTGTCCAAACCTTGCGAGTGCAAATATCGCTTACAAATTACTAGAAGAGCTAGGAGATGCAGACACGACAGGGCCGATTCTAGAAGGGCTAGAGAAACCGGTACAACTTCTCGCACGTGCAGATGGCGTGCGCCACATTGTCAACATGGCTGCAATCTGCGCTCTCGATGCAATTCGTCAGCAGTCGTATTGGGCAAATCTTAGCGACGGCGAGTGAGTTCGCCATCTTCGACGAACCAAGTAGCGCGTTTGGGTCTCCAGAATGCACCGGTAACAAAGCCAGCGCATAGGCCACCAAAGAGGAGATTAGTCCACCCATCTACCGCGTAACTAGAGAATCCTCTGAAAATTGGGATAGTAAAACTAGGAATAATTCCGAGTAATGTAGTCCACAGAATTTCACTACGAATATTTGCACCTAAATCAGCAGTATCTGGCACTCTAATGTCATCTCCTGACCTCTTTGGAGATACTACTAGTCTTGTTACAACTTTGGGCAGAGATCTATCTGCTGGCGTAGAATATCTTACTTTCACATCCTTATTCTTGGGATGGGTAGCGAAAGCAACTCGATGACCTGCCATCGGGCCGAGCAAGTCACCATCTCTAGGTCGTCCATCCATGCGAGCACCACGGTGATTTCCCGTTGCCTCATCTGCTAGGAATTCGGTTAATCCTGCAGATAGTTGAATTTCATTTTCCGCATGTACCCACTCTGATTCACTGGGTGCTCGAACTTCATCATCAAAGTGCTTGGAAAGAATGTTGCAGACCGATTGCAATGTATCCAAATCCATTCCCTCATAGGACGAATTATCATTTGATTCTTCACCCATTATTGTAGCAACTTGGGCCTTTGTCAATGGATTTTTCATAATGAGGTAAGAAGGTAAATTCACTTGATGCCTCGGTCTTTCCGAAGCGTGGATCCATCCTCCCTTATTGGTGCCAAGAAGAACTTCGCCGGCTGGAATTTGGATAAATTCCAAGCCGAATTGTCCCTCGACAGTTTCCATTATTACACCTTCAGTGTGGCTTCAATGGCTCGGTACCAAGCCATCCCAGCGGCATGTTCTGTCAATTGAGAAAATTGCGGGTAAGGCGAAATTGAGCGCATATAGCCGAATGCGACTAAGTCCACTAAGTCAGGTGCTTTTCCTCCGAAGAATTCAGCACCGTCAAATGAATCTGTAAATTCGGTTAGTAGGTCGTGCCATAATTGCTTGGGTTTTCTCCCATCTTTTTTGACCCGGCTACGTGCGATTATTCCCCACATAATAGGGAAGCCCGCCCATGCATAGAGGCGCTTTGAGATAAATCCGAAATTTTCTAATTTTGAAACTCTAGTAGTGGTTTTTAGAGCCGAGGTTATACTTCCATACAGAATTGGAATCGTTGCCTTGCTCATGTGCAGGTCAGCCCATTCCAACCACTTATCTCTTCGAGCATCGTCTTCACTTGCCCATAGTGAACCGCCGTTGTATTTGGCATCGATATGTTTCATAATCGGAGTTGAATCAGTGATGATTTCCCCATTTGCTTCGACCCAAACTGGTACCTTTGTCCATTCAGGCGCAGATGGCAATTGCTTCTTTGCCTTCATTGGATTGACCTGAACTTTTTCATGTTCAAGTCCAATGTGCTCTAACAAACTCCTAACCTTCCAACAAAACGGACAGGTGTACAACATGTGTAGTTGAGGGGTGCTCGCCATGAACGAGCGTGAAGAGCCACCTTCATGAGTCTTCAGTACTACGAGACCCTTCGGGTCTCCAGCCTGGTTTCCAGAACGATAGGTCATCTAACCACTTTCTGAACTCTTCATCATCACCGGTAAGAAGACGGTGCGCACGCATACGCAGTCCCTCGATTAGAGCATCGTCCATGATGCCGTCTTTGTGGGCGTCATTCCACTCCCCTTGCATCTGTCGGACCATTCTTCGTGCCTCTTCAGGGGAATCAAAGTTCAATTCACATGCTTCTTGGAGATCAGCGAGCCATGTGCGCGTGTCTCTGCGAATGACATCGGGAACGCGCACACGCTCGGCTTTGGACTTGAACGGCCACCAACCCATGGTCACAACTTAGGTTGGACCATCAATAGTCTTGGGGTCTCTAGCCCTCGGAGAGGTATGGGCAGGGTTGTTGTACATCTCCACGGCAAACCATCGGACCGCAATATGGCAATGCTCGTCGAAGAGTATTCACAGCGGCTAAAGTCTAGAGTTAGACTTGAGATTCACAGTGTGAAATTAGTAGCTAGAGAGTATCTTTCTAGTTTACCTGATTCCACGATATTATTGGATGAGGGTGGAGAGGAATTCACTTCTACCGAATTCGCAGAACGCTTTGCTGAGTGGACAATTTCCCAAGAGGACACACATCTTGCGATCGGGCCAGCAGACGGTTTTCCAAAAAATAATGGGTATAAATCAATCTCATTATCAACGATGACAATGCCTCACGAGTTAGCAGCCGTAGTGCTGATGGAACAACTGTATCGCTCCTATGAGATAGGCAGAGGTAGCGCTTACCACCGGGCCTGAGTTAGAATTATTTCAATCGTAATGAGTGCAATCGCTCGTAGAAAGTTTGGCATTCATCACAAAATTCCTGATAGTCTGGAGGGAGTTCTCCAATTCGCGGCTTGTAAGGTGCGAAACCTGTAGATTCCCATACTGCATCATACCAATGCTCTGCCCAAATCCCATCACATTCCCTTGGACCTGATTGCCATGAAAGCATTGCTGGGTCGAAAGGGATATCCAATACATCACATAATTTCGATAGCATTCCCTTTGGATTCTGTAAGATGTCTCTAGAGTCAATTATTGGAGGAATTTCTCCTGTGGTTTCAATAAGATAGTCAAGAATTCGGCTTTGTTGAGGAATACCAGTTGCCATTACATCGATTTGGTCTGTTTTCTTTGCCAAGGAAAGGAGTACCTCTCTCGGGTCCCGAATGAGTAGACAGTTAGTCAATTCTGATATCCATTTTAGGTCGATATTGGGTAGAAGATGGTGCGTCATGTGCTTTTGATACCAGACGCCCGCTCCGTTCGGGATATTTCCACAAAGTGAATCCACCACCTTTTGCCAATCAGTCTCGCCGTCATCAATCACGGCTTGTGCTCCAGGATGAGTGACTCCAGTTTTGGCTAGATAGTGAGCGTACAATGGCTCATCACTGCAAAATGAATCCTGTCTATTATCAAATGAATACATCATTGCAGTTGAGATATTTCGAGGCCCAGACCACATAGCAATCCTTGTTTCAGACATCGCATTCACTCCTAATCAATTCGAGATATAATTTCTGTAATCTCTCAACCATAGGGCCTCTAACTCCGCCACTCAGTGGCTTACTATCATATTCGATGACGGGAGTCAATCCAGCAAATGTTCCAGTGACGAATGCTTCATCAGCTTCATCCACATCTGCAGTGGTGAAATTCTTCTCAAAACATGGGATATCATTGTCATGACAAAGATTGATGATGTTCTGTCTTGTAATCCCATCGAGGCAGTATTCACCCTTTGAAGTCCAAACTTCTCCATTTTTGACCATGAAGAAATGTGTTGAATTACAGGTACTGACATTACCATTAGGATCCAACATCAAACCTTCTTCCCCGCCTTTTTCAGCAGCATCGATACATGCTGCAATACAATTGTGTTTTGATAAGCTGTTAATCCGAGGGTCCTGGACATTTTGAGGGCCTCGGATTACATCGACCGTTACCAAAGTAATACCTTTGATACTGCGCTCGATATTGGCTTTCTTGTATTCAGGAATAATGACCAAGGTTGGAGCGCTTGAGATAACCCAAGGTGCTTGATAGGGCGTAGGCTTCAATCCGCGAGTGATAATGAGGCGAATGTGAACTTGGTCGTGCATATCATTTGCCTTGATGACTTTCTGAATCTCTGCAAGAATCTTTTCTCTCTCATATGGAATTTCAAGAGAGATTACAGATGCTCCATGGTACAAACGGTCTAGATGTTCAGTGATGAAAACCAACACATCATCATGTAGACGAAAGGCTTCCCAGACTCCATCTCCTAGGAGAAAACCAGCATCGAATACCGATATTTTTGCATCTTTACGACGAAATAATTCGCCATTAATCGAAATCCACACATTTTCGTTGCGGGGATCTTGTTGATACTCGTGTGTCCCCATTGTTTGCTCATGGAGCCTCATGTATTGAAAGCAATCTATAACGGTTGGAATTCATATCGACAGTTCAAAGCAGCAATAGTTTGGTCTGACAACCCTCAAAAAGAGGTGTCCTTACCCACTGCTCGTGGAGACTTGGTGGTTCCTAGTTTTTGAATTCGCAGTCGCCATCTCACTGATGGTGATGAGTAAGCGTCAGCCATTTCCTAGGGCAAGTTATCGCTACGGGTTAGTGCTATTGATAATCGCATCATTATTCTTAATTGGAGAGAATGCTCCTCGACCAACCGGTGTACATGTTCACCTTCTTTTCCTTCTTGCATATGGCGCTGTAGGATTGCTAAAAGGCGTTCATAGTATGCTGAAAACTCGCACCGAGGTAATCGTGGCTCCTTTCGCTGGTTTTCTTTTCAGCGTGGGCGCAAGTGCAGCAATGGCAATGGAATGGCCAAATCTCTCGAAAATCGAAGAATATGCTGCATTTGCAATGATTGTCATCATCGGATGTGGCCAAACCTGGTTGGTTTTCCGAGGACTTTTGATTGGAAGGCTTCCACTTGCGTGGTCAAAGGCGGGCCTTGTTGCACTAGAGCGAGGACATGTTTCAGGCGACCATGGAGCAATCGACTGTTTTGAGAAGGCGTGGGATTTAGAAGAAGAACATCTCAACCCAATGGCTTGGGCAGCTCTTGCTAGGTGTAATTCATTTCTTGGAAATAGCGATGAAGCGCGTTATTGGTCAAAGCGTTTGGCTGAATCTGGGGGAAATGAGGCAGTTGCAGAAGAGTGGCTCGATGCTATTGATTCTGCTTTGAATAGGCTAAAAAATCTAAGTGAAGAGGAATAAATACACGGGATATCCCCGGGACCCCTCACAATAAATCGTATGGCTTAAGTGTCTAGAGGTTGATTTACAAACATGGGAAAGAGCACAAAGAATGATTGGTCAGCCTCCATGATAGGTTGGTTTGCCATCTTGATTTGGTTTTCAGCATCTCTACTTTCTCAAGCGGCATATATCGCTTCAACTGGAATGCCATATGAAGCGGATGCTATGCTTGACTCGATGGGATCATTTGCATGGATAATAATTGGAATTGAGGCAATTGCGTGGTTCATGATAGTTGCATTAATCGGCTCCAAAGCGGTTAAGCGCCATATTCAACGCATCTCAGAAAGCCACTCTCAGGAGTCTGTAGCACCACAGGCTTGAAGAGTCGTCAATAAAAGCACATTACGTGCACGATGAATCGAACATACCTCCGCTTGCAGGTCAGCCAATGACCGTTGCAGATCTTCTCGATGAGATGTCTTTGCTTGCATTACCCGATGATTGCCGGGTAGTTACGATTGATGAAGCAAGGTCAGAACTCGATAGGGCATCAAGACTTTTGTCAACGCTCCAGGCATTACAGGACGAAGCGCATGATTTGACAGAGGAACTCGAAATTATCATTGAGCAACTCGCACCAAACCACCCTCATGTAATAGAGGTAGCAGACCAACTCGGTAGGCTGGTAAAAGATTGGCAAGGCATTAGTGATGCAATTGAAGGATTAGGTGCTAGAATAAGCGGATTAGATCCGGGGCAATTAGAATGGTACGGAGTCGTAGATGGCCATTTAGTCCTATATTCTTGGGCCCAAGGAGAAGGCGATATCGAATGGTGGTACCCAATGGATTCCACAATTTCCAGCCGCAGACCTCTTGTTGAGGCATGACCTCGGATGTGCATGGTCCGAATCACCAAGGTGTATACCGGCGGCGGAGACGCCGGTGAAACTTCACTCGTTGATGGTTCTCGAATCACTAAGTCTGATGGCCGCATAGAAATGGTAGGAACATGCGACGAGTTGAACGCTTTACTCGGCATGGCACTGATGGAAGTCGACCGCATTGATGACAAACATTCCGATGGAGGAATCCGACCTACAGTACGTCAAATTAGAATTGTTTGTTCAATGGCACTCACCCGTATTCAAAGCGAGTTGTTTGATCTTGGTGCCGAATTAGCTTGCCCGATGAATTCTATCCCAGAATACATGGCATTGGTAGACCAAGAAGATTCAGATAGGTTATGCGAAGAAATGGATGCATGGAATAAGAATTTGGAACCTCTTGAAAGTTTCATTATGCCTACAGGTTCGGGTCCTGTAGCAGTATTACATCTGGCTCGAACAATCACTCGAAGACTTGAGAGATCAATGGTTTCGAAGAAGGAGGAGATACGTCCTCTTGCCCTTCAATATGTGAATAGGCTTTCTGATTGGCTATTCATTCTCACTCGGTGGGTCAGTTCGACATTAGGTGAAGCGGAAACTTTGTGGATTCCTAAAGGCAAGCGTCAAGATAGCACGGTCGAATCAACACAGAGACAACAGGCAAATCGTGAACAAATCGATGATTTGTGATTACGCACGATTGATACTTTTCAAGTGAGTATGTGCAGCAGCAAGTACGCCTTGACTTTCATGATGAGTTAGTTGCTTCATTGCATCATCCCATTCTAGCCAGAGGTGCTCTGTGTGTTCATGAGAGATGTTAACAGACATAGTTTCTGTTTCAGCGATGAACCAGAATACTTGTTTCTCAATTAAGCGGCCTTTATGCCTGAATTCGTATGCTGTTCTGTATTCGAAATCATCAATGAATTCTATTTCAGAGATTCCGGTTTCCTCAGATAATTCACGGGCTGCAGTCGCCTTCTTGTCCTCATCCGATTCCTCGATATGCCCTTTAGGAAAATCCCAGTGCCCCTGAGGATATTGGAGAAGCAGAATGGAACCGAAGTTCACTAGGACCACGCCACACGAAGTCTCCATGGTTGACCTGCCTTGGTGCCTATTCATAGGCCCATCGGCGCGGAAAGAATAGCGATTCCTTCATGTCTTGTATGCTGTGCCACAAATATGTCGGTGCTGGAAGGTATCACTCGGGTCGTTGCGGATTCAGATCTCGATGGTCTGATGGCAGCTGCAGTTCTCAAGGCTTGCAAGCCTGAGGTTGAAGTCATCTTCACTCATGCTGCCCTGGTCAGAAGCGGTACTCTAGATGGCATAATCGATAGAAATACCGCGATATGCGACCTTCCTTTTCACCCTGCTTGCGGCCTCTATCTGGACCATCATATGACTAATCGGCCAACTCCAGAGCAGGAGGCGGTATTCACTGCAGATGGAGGTATTTGTCATTGGCGTGACACACCTTCAGCGGCAAGAGCAGCATTCGAATTGATGCGTAACGATGTAGACCTTTCTCATTTAGAGGAAATAATGCCAATAGTCGATGCGCTTGATAGCGGTGGAATCTCGTTTGAAATATTCATGGAAGATCCACCAATCCTCCGATTATCTCGTTCTCTTTCACTGCGTGAGCCTGACCATTTACAGATTGTACTAGACCAATTTGCCACAGGTATGCTAGTGGATGATATACTATCATTCCATTCCAAAAGGTTGGATGAATTAGGTGACCAGCGTTCTATTCAGACAATGCATGTCAAGCAAAATACTGTGATTACCGATGGACTAGCAATTTGTGATTTATCGAATTCAGGGATTCGTACCAATGGCTATCTCGTTACAGCTTTGGCTGGTGACGAAGCCATTGCATGTTGTGTAATCCATGGTTGGGATGATGGGTCAATCGATGACCCATCTCGGCCGGCTTTAGGCGCATCATTTTACGCAAATTCATTCAGAGGCGAGAAGAATCCATACGACCTTTCGAAGTTGGCAACATTACTCGATGAAACCGGTGGCGGTCATGCTAATGCATGTGGTTGTCGAGTACAGCCAGCTGATAGTACAGACCGGGCAATTCAGGCAGGAGACAAAGAGTACAATCTTGCCAAATGGCAGAACCTTTGGTCACGAAGGCACACCGATATGTTACGCGATTGAAAACAATCCAAGAATTCGCTTTATTGCTGCAATAATGAGAACGATAATCAGTAATTTCTTGACCATTGTTTGTTGGGCAACTTTCGCCCCATACGACGAACCTAACAATCCTCCCAAGACGACTGCTACTGCGAAATATGCCAATATTTCCAGATCTAATATCAACTGATTTGAAGCACTAGCGCCGGCGATTCCAGCCATCGAATTGGCCCAAATAAAAACTGCAGAAGTTGCGGCTACACTCTTTGGAGTAGCCCATTTCTTTAGCAAAATAATCGGCGAAAGAAAAATCCCTCCACCCACTCCAATTATTCCACTTGCAAAACCAATTCCAGCGCCCCAAGGAACTGCTTGGGAATAAGTTGGGATACTAACTTCATCATTTTCATCAATTGAGATAGTGGTGTAGAGTTTTCCAGCAGCCCACACTAAAGTCAAGGAGAGCAAGATGTCGTATAGCGAGCCATCAATCAACAAATATCCGCCGATAAATGCCATTGGCATACTCGCAATGACGAACGGGATTGTCAACTTAGAATTATGAAATCCTTCTTTGCGATAGTGATAGAATGCAAGGGATGCGACTAGTAAATTCAGGAACCATGCGTGTTGCTTTAGCCAAGCGCTTTCCATTGCTCCATACGATGTCAATGACATTATCGCCAAATATCCTGAAGCGCCACCGTGGCCTACACTAGAATACAAAATGGCAACGACAAAGAGTCCGACTAATAATAGTCCAAACTCTATTTCTGCCACAATCTCTGCACTAATGCCGCCTTATTGAAGAAATCCCACGGCGCAATTACCGAAATCTTCTCGTCACTCTTCGGAATCGAGAACTTCGTCTTCAGGCATTTTCCATTTCACAAGGAATGCCGCAATTAGTGCAACACAACCAGCGACAATACACGCGCCAACCATTCCTTCGACAAAAGCATCTCTCGCAGAAGCGATCAATTGTGCTCCTTCTTGATTACCGGCGGCAAGCATCTGCTGACCCATTTTTATCGCAGCTGGGAATGAACTCTCTATCAATCCTGCATTTGAGAGTGCTGAATCTGGGACAATGACGGCTGATTGGTAGACTTGATTCAATACACTACCACCAATAGCGATTCCTAGAGCACCACCAATTTCTCTACTCGCATCATTTGTTGCACTACCAACTCCAGCCTTTGTCTCTGGAATAGCATCCATAACCGCTGTTGTTGACGGTGCCATTGTCAGTCCCATTCCAAGTCCGAGGAGGACGAATGTAGCAGCGATCTGCCAATAACTGGTTTCGACTTCTACTAGGGTGAATAAGAATAGACCAGCGGCAACGAGAATCAATCCTGCGGTAATCACATTCGGTCTGCCAAATTTCGCAACAAGGCGGTCGCTATTTGCAGCAGCAGGCATCAAACCCATCGGTAATGGGAAGAACCTAATCGCGGCAGAGAATGGTGAAAGACCTCTTACCAATTGGAAATGCAACATTTGCATAAACATGAATGAGAACATCACGAAGAACGCTAATGCAATGGCGATTAATCCAAGAGTATAGCCATTGTTTCTGAAGAACTCCATCGGTAATAATGGATATTCAGTACGCTTTTGCCACTTTACGAATGCAATTACAGAAATTATTGCAACAGCGAATGAGATGAGAACGTTTTCATCAGTCCATCCAAGACTTGGACCTTCTATGATTCCATATAGCAATGAAGCTAAGGCAATTACAGATAGAATCGCACCACCTATATCGAGAGGCCGTTGTTCCTTATCCTTTGATTTTGGAACGATTATTGCTCCAGCGATTAGGGCGAAGATGATGATTGGTACATTTATCCAAAACACCATTGCCCAATCGTAATTCTCTACTGCCCATCCACCTACAAGTAGCCCAATCGGCGCACCTACGCCTGCCATTGCCGCCCATATTCCAATCGCTTTACCTCTTTCATTTGGAGGAAAGACCACCAGTACAACAGAGAGCGTTGAAGGCATTACTAAAGCAGCACCAAGCCCCATTGTAGCACGTGCAATAATCACATCTGTCGAAGAATCAGCGAACTTTGCAGTCCATGCTGATGCTGCACCAACCATTACCAAGCCAATTTGTAATGCGCCTTTGCGACCAAATCGATCCCCAAGAGCTCCCATGACGAGTAATGAGCCACCAAATACGAGAGCATAGGAATCCATAATCCATTGTAATTCTGAATTATCAGCGTTCAAATCCTTTGATAATTCAGGGAGTGCAACATTTAGTGTGACATTGTTAAGCATGACAATTACAAGACTCAAACTCATTACTGCTAGGACTAACCAGCGATTGGTAGGATATCCTTCGACCATAAGATGCTCTTCTCCCATGTACCTGTGAACCATTTTTTGGTATTTAGGAAAGATGTACACATGGGCAACCATTAACTGAAATACTTTGTTTTTAGCGAGCGACCATGGAAGGTGCGTCTGACCCCAAGATGCTAGAAGGCCGCGCCTTCTACAAGCTGGGAGAATTTACCTTCGACCACAAAAAGAAGGTCTTAGTCATCGGAATTCTCGCATGTTTCGGTATGGCTTCACTGATGACCATGGGGCCTAATTGGGCTGAATCATGGGGAGAGGGGGACCTTGAATCAATGAATGCATCCAAGATGTACAATGATGCTTTTACTTTGGATGAAGGATCTCAATCCTTCATCTATCTTGTCCATCATCCAACTCTCGATGATACTTCATCAGAATGGCAAAACTCTGTTATTGAGGCTCTGGCTCCATTTGCAGATTTGGATAATGTCAGTATCGAATATTCATGGGATAAGACTGGTGATGAGAGGAACCAGTTTATTCATCAAGATGAAGATGGATTTTGGGCATTGAATATCGTAACTATCAATCTTGATCGCAAAGAGGCCAAGGAATTGTATGCGAATAATTGGGGAGATGTAGTAATCGACGGAGATTTTGAGACATGGCGTACTGGTGGAGTTGCAATCGATGTCATTTTTGATAAGAGAATTCAAGACGATTTGATTACAGCTGAACTTATTTCGGGCCCGTTATCCCTCATCATCTTAGTCATTGTATTCGGGACAATTATAGCAGCATTACTGCCAATTGGAATTGGATTGTTAACCGTTCTTTCTGCAATGGGAGTCACTATTTGGCTATCCAATGTAACAGATGTCACTCAATATGCTGTGAATATTATTTCACTAATTGGAATTGGGGTTTCAATTGACTATTCCTTATTCATGGTTAATCGGTTCCGTGAGGAAATAACCAGGGGTCACGATGTTAGAACAGCCACTGCGATGAGCGTAGCAACCGCAGGTAAAGCGGTGTTCTTCAGTGGAGTCACAGTTGGAATCGGTCTAATGGGAATGCTATTTTTTGAGAATACAGGAATTCCAAGCCTTGGAATTGGTGGAACATTGGCTGTAACAGTTGCCATGATTTATTCATTGATTGTTCTACCCTCGATTCTAGCCATGTTGGGTACTAAGGTGAGCGATGGATGGAAATTACCATTCTCCTTCAAGACCGAAAATGATGGTGAAGATGGTATTTGGTCAAAGATTGCTAATACAGTAATGGAACGGCCTTGGGCTGTTTTGATTCCAACCCTGATCATCTTGCTAGGTTCGGGATTGCCATTCTTTCAAGCGGAATTTTCTATGGCCTCTAGGGATGCTTTACCCCCTGACGATGAAACCAGAATAGGATTCGAACACTTAGATGAGAAGTGGCCTGAAAGCGCAGCAAACTCAGCAATGATTGTAATCGACTTCGATGGAGAAGACCCTCTTCATGAAGATAATATTCGTTTAATGTATAGATGGGCAAATGAACATGTCAATGATTCAAGAGTACTCGATGGATTCGGTTATGCTTTAGGGCCAGTTCCTGGGATGTCAGAGGATGCAGTAGTCGACTTTTGGCAAAGTGAAGAATTAACACCACAAATGAATACTACTCGTGAATACTTTCGACATTCATTTTTAGCAAACAACATCACGTACTTCATTTTCTCTTTAGATGGACCGATAACGGGAGAGGATAGTAGAGAATTTGTCAGTGATATTCGCGATGACAGAAATTCACTAACGGATGATTTGGTGATTGGTAGCGAAGGTTCACTCCAAGTTGCTGGGTTTGCCGCTTACAGCCTAGATACACTAGATGCCATCGAGGAAAATTTACCTATGGCATTGGCATTCATTTTCATATCTACGATGGTCTTAATTTTCATCCAAGTACGAAGTGTGATAATTCCGATTAAAGCAATCGTGATGAATATTTTATCGATATCAGCATCCTTTGGAATGTTGGTATTTGTTTTCCAATGGGGTTATGGTTCTGATTTACTGAACTTTACCCCACAGCCTATTGAGGCTACAAATCCTGTGATAATGTTCTGTATTGTATTCGGGCTATCGATGGATTATGAAGTTCTGATGCTATCCAGAATTCATGAAGAATGGGAGAGGACTGGCGACAATAGATTGGCTGTAGCCAATGGATTACAAAGGACAGGTCGACTAATCACTGGTGCTGCGGCAATCATGATAGTTGTATTCAGTGCATTTGGCCTTTCATCATTAATTATTCTGCAGCAAATCGGATTCGGTCTGGCACTTGCAATTCTTATCGATGCTACAATTGTTCGTGCACTTGTTGTTCCTGCAACGATGCGGTTGATGGGTAAGTGGAATTGGTGGAGCCCATCTTGGTTACCTGGTTCAAAGAACACTGAAAAGGTAGAGGAATCCGAGGAATGAATGGAAGAACATGCAGGCTATCAACAGGTCTGCTGCTCTCCCATGTTTCTGCCTCTCGACTTTTTGTTTTCGTGCAACTCGACCCCACCTCGTCATTATCCAAAGTAGGGCAACTCCAACAGAGCCAGTAAAACCATGCAGACTTTGAGGAAGAAGTCCTAATCCAGTTTGCCATCTTGCGAAGAATGCAATGAAGACTGCTAAAACTGCTAGAATTAGAATGCGTTCGCCTACCTTTTCATGGTTGTCGACAGCGTTCTGGCGCTCTTCGCCCTTCAATTGGCGACTCTTTAGTTTCCAGCCATATTGCCACCACATGTAACCTATGATGCCGCAAGCCAACAGGGGATGCAGTAGAAGGATAGCAGTGGTTTGGAGCCCCATCTGAAGAGGCCCTTGCCGCCTCACATGATGGATGTTGCTAGTGAACAAGGTGGCCGGTGGCTCTAAAGAGGTCCGACCGAGCGCCTCACCCCGTAAGGGGTGAGTGGAGCTGCAAGAGAAAGACCTCAAGACCTGCTTGGATTCTGGATTCAAGGAAGGGGTTCCACCTGCAACCCGCCAACGTCTTGTGGCCAAACTACCCGAGTGGCAAATGCTCGACAAACCTTGGAAATCACTTCTTCTACTCGCACTTCACGAAGTGCAAATACCTTCAGATGAAGATGAAGGATCACATTCTTCTGGTTTCAGAGGACGTAGAGGGGCTCGTACACGTCGTGGTGCACGAGGAAACTCAAGCGGCCCTCTCGAATGGCTACCAGAATCTAGCGATGTTCTACTGGATGAGAGTTCGCCATCGGCTTTTCGATTATCTGTACTTCTAATTCGAAGGACTCTATTCAAGGATGACTGGAATGAATCGTGGGATTCGATAATCGATGAACTCAGAGATTCGTGTATGAGCGATGGCGTACATCCTGCTTGGACTAAAATGGCCGAAGCAACGCCAATCCTCGCACAATTTGCAGCCTTCCCTGTTGATGAAAGTGAGGTTGTTGAGGATAAAGCGGTCGACCTTGCTAATGCATGGGTTGACCCTGCTGATGCAAAAGCGGTAGCAAATGCACTCAAGGCAATTTCCCCTGCAGCAAGTGGAGCAACTGCACAGGTTGCAATACAGAAGGCAATCGCCCAATTACGTGGCAATAGAGGCCTGCGTGACATCGGCCCGCTGGGCACACTAGATGGTGAAGGAAGTGCGATATCCGCCCTTTTACTAATCCACCTTGGTCAAGATGCAACCGCTGCACTAAAGCGCCTCAAAAAGGTGGATTCAGACCTTTCAATCGCATTATCTGATATCGTTAATCTTCGAGAAGGTAAGGCAAAAGATTGGGATTCTAGTCGTTCAGCCTCTGGAGAAGATGGACTTTCAATTGCCCGCCGAACTACTGCATGGTCAATGGTTCCAGAAGACGCAGCAAGCCTTTCTTCTGCAGAACTCGAGGTAGGTTTGTCTTCGGTAAAGGATTCAAAGAATAAAGAAACTCTACAATGGTGGCTTCTCAGTGCTCTTGTAAAGGAGGGGGCATCGGAATCAGCCTTTGAAATTCTTTCATCCATCAAATTAGATGCAGATGCAGATCTTAGCATATTGATTCCATTGGTGAAAAAGTTAGGAGAGCCAGCAACTGAATGGATGAATAACCAGATTTCTAGTTTGCACGAGAGTCCTTTGAGTGAATTAGTTTCTGATGTTGAACTAGACCTTTCAGTCAGAGTAGCTGCAGCACGTCGACTACATGATATCGGGGCCGAACTTGGTTTGGAGTCCTCGATTGACCTATTCAGTAGAGGTTTAGACCTCAATCGTTTAGCAGACTTACTCATTGAAGATAATCAGCGCTGTGCAGACCACCCCTATGAGACGCTCATGGTTGCTCACCTACTACCTGCAAGGTCCAAAGGTTATACTTTTGAATCAATCAGAACAGCACGAAGAGCAGCACTTGGAACAGTCCAGGATATGGAAATTCCTGATGCCTTTTCGGATGCTGCTAGGGGATTACTTCTCGTTCTAGACGGCGCTGCTGCAAATGATGGCAGTGTTGTTAGCAAATTGAATAGAAGCGGCCTTCTAGCATTCAATAAATGCCGTCAGGCCCTCAAAGATGGCGGAGATGGCTTAACCGAATCTAAGACTCTTGATACACTTGTGAAGAGTATTGAATCTGCAGATCTTACAGAGATTGAAAGCCGATTATTCCGAGCTGTAATCGATACTCTCAGATTAAATCGAGCTGCTTGGCTATTACAGACAAGCCAGAACGAGGGCGTTGTTGAGCTGTTGAATGGATTACTATCTGGTGATGTTACTGCAATGCCAATGATGCAAGCGGTCCGCCACCTAGTTCTCGAATATGATATCGGATTACCAAATTTGGTTAGTTGGTATCAAGATAATGACCCACAATCTCCTTGGCATACATTGGCAAGAGCCGCAATAAATGCTTCAAAGAGCGATGAACTCAATGCAGCAAGAGATTATCGCAGGGCTGGAGACCATTCTGATTTTGATTATGAGCACCGAATAATGCTATATCGTAAGGCACTCATACATTTGGCTCATGCAGAACAATGGTCAGAAGCAGTGGATTTGCTAGATAGCGAACCTGCGTTAAAGGCTGCACTTACTCGTAGATTCCAATTATATCTGAATGTCAGCCATAGTGCTGCAACCCGTGGTAAGACGGATGATGCAACTAGAATGCTGAAGTCGTATGTAAGGAAAACTCGCATGGTTCGAGAAGAGAATCAGCAAGGAGAAGCCAAAATGGTAGAACGAGCATTCCACTCTGAGGAAGATTTGGATCTCTTGCGAAATTATCCTTCATCTCATACCCGTCAATTACCTCGAGAGCCATTTATTGGACGTGTAAAGGCTGCAGTCAATAGTTTGCAAAGAGAGAGAAGGAGAAACCGTCATTCCTTTGAGAACCGTTATGCTCAGGCAATGCAACTAGAACCGGTTAGTAGAGAAGAAATTTACGAGATTGCAGTTGAAGCAGCAGCCGAGAAACCTCTAGAGGGATTGATGATTTTAGAAAGAGCTCAAAATTCAGGCAAATTTTCGCTACTGGATTCAAAGCGGCTTGCAGATGCAGAGCGAGGCCTATTTTCTAATCATAAGCACAATTTACCCGTCAAGTCACGAGCATACTTGCGCCATCTTTCTCTAAATCCGTTGGTGATTGTTGATACCAATATTCTCATTGATGAATTACATCATCGTCTTACTGAAAAACTCGAAATTGCTGCTGAAGCATCTCTTGACATTGGTGGACACGGACGATTCCACCGCATTCTTAAGCGCCGTTCTGATGAGGGGCGAATTCACCTTTGGCTTCCAAAGGTTGTACAACATGAACTCACTGAAATTTCAAAAGACATTCCACGAATTCGTGCGGGTTTCAATGATACATTAGTGTCCGAGGACCGCCTTGATACAGTAATGAATTCAGAGACTATTAGTGAGTTAGTCAACAGTATTTTGTCAGACTTCTCGACCTGGAAACCATTGGATCTACATATCGAAGATGAAGTAGACGATGAGGAAGTTCGAGCGCAACTCAAGAAATTCCTTTTAGATCACAAAGTGGTATACGAAGAGTTAACGATGATGAAGCGTAGAAATTACGAACCAATTCGTACGGTAATCGAAAAGAATGACTTCTATCCAGAAGTAGCGGATCAAACATTGATGTGTTTAGCATCAATTCTTGCCAATCGGTCACTTGGAGAAATTGGAAACATTCTCGTCGCAACAAGAGATGGCGATTTCACTCTAGTTGCTAGAGCGGTCGAAGAGAGATTAGGATTCGGCGTTGTAAAGAATTCAAGAGATTTGAATGCTAGATGGCGCTAATTAATTAGAGTCTAGTCAATCTCTACAACGAAATCAAAATTAGTCATTTGAAATCTCACATGTGTGAGATCATTGCTTGCCCAAATTCCGAACAAGAGAGTAACTCCGCATCATCCATCAAGCGTTCAAAGTCATAGGTAACTGTCTTTGCACTGATTGCACCTTCGCAACCTTTGACGATTAGGTCAGCAGCTTCACCCCAGCCCATATGGCGCAACATCATCTCAGCAGAGAGAATAAGAGAACCCGGATTGACTTTGTTTTGACCAGCATACTTGGGTGCTGTACCATGTGTTGCTTCGAAGATTGCAATACCGGTATCGTAGTTGATATTTGCACCAGGCGCAATGCCAATACCTCCTACTTGTGCAGCAAGAGCATCAGAAATGTAGTCACCGTTGAGATTCATTGTTGCAAGAACACCATATTCTGCAGGGCGAGTGATAATTTGCTGTAGCATAGCATCAGCAATAACGTCCTTGATAATAATCTGGTTTCCTGTATTTGGATTGTTAAAGGTGCACCATGGGCCACCATCGAGTTCAACAGCACCAAATTCATCCTTAGCAAGTTGATATCCCCAATCACGGAATCCACCTTCAGTGAATTTCATGATATTGCCCTTGTGGACTAAAGTGACGCTATCCTTGTCATTGTCCACAGCGTATTTGATCGCCGCTCGAACAATTCTCGCAGTACCTTCTTGGCTAATTGGTTTAATTCCAATTCCGGATGTTGCAGGGAAACGGATTTTGTCAACGCCCATTTCATTCTGTAGGAAATCAATGACCTTCTTAACTTCAGGAGAACCGGCTTCCCATTCGATTCCAGCATAGACATCTTCGCTGTTTTCTCTGAAAATAATCATGTCAACATCTCCCGGTGACTTTACCGGAGAAGGAGTCCCTTCAAACCAGCGGACAGGTCGAACGCATGCAAATAGGTCGAGTTGTTGTCGAAGGGCGACATTCAGAGAACGAATTCCGCCGCCAACAGGAGTAGTGAGAGGGCCCTTGATTGAAATCAATCCAGTTTTCATAGAGTTTAGTGTAGCTTCAGGTAACCACTCTTTCACTTCATTGAAAGCCTTCTCGCCGGCTAATGTTTCGACCCATGAAATGTTCCGCAGGCCACCATATGCCTTCTCAACTGCCGCATTTACTACGCCAATCATTACCGGAGTGATATCGACTCCGATTCCATCTCCTTCAATGAAGTGGATAATAGGGTCATTAGGGATTATGAGTTCGCCATTTTCCATGGTGATAGGGGTGCCTGTCATGCCAATCGTTTTCGCCCACCGGCGACTCCTTCATCAACACGCCGGTCGGATATGTAATTAATTCCGCCACGCCCTTGGGGCATTTATGCAGGGAAGAGTGGAGTGGACTGGCGGTAGCAAAATGGTGGGAACAAACTCGAATGGACAATCGATTGAGATGGATTGGGACGATGGGCCTAGCCCAATGCAATTGACATTGCAAATGATCGGTGCGTGTTCTTTGGTCGATGTGGTAATCGGATTGAAGGACCGCAATTTCACTGAGGTTTGGGTTGAAATTAACTCTACTCGAAGGGAAGAAAGTCCACGTTCATTCACCTCGATTGAAATGGAATATCACATCACCGGAGAAGTTCCAAAATTGTTGGCTGAACGAATTATTCATAAAAGTCATGAGAAGTATTGCAGCGTATCAAATTCATTAAATCCAAGCATTAAGATTAATTGTACTGTAATTATTAATGGCGTTAACAAATGAAAACCGGGAGCCCCTTTTTATCAGATTAGTATATCGTAAATACATGCGCGAAGTGCAGGTGTTTTGGAAAAGGTCTGTATTCGATGGCACACCCATGGAACCATTATTCGAAATAATCCACAATTTGCATTTACTTGGGTATGCTGAACGAGGCGAAAGCCATCTTGATTTAATCATTCAAGGCTCCTTTCAATCGAATAAAGGACCAAGTGATTTAGATGGTTCAATTCCCGGACTATCTGTACTTGAGGTGATTAGTGCTCCAAGTACAGGATATGAAAAAGAGACTGTACTAAAAATTCGAATGGAGGCGTCAATTAGCCCTGTTGTTGCAGTTCAACTCAAAGTTCCAAGTGTGTCAATGCTTCCAGAAACTGGATTAGGTCCATCTGGAATTTCATATGCAGTACGCGGCCCAGCGAAATCAGTAAAACCTGCCATAGATTTGCTTAGAATGGTAAAAACTCCTTCAAAGATTTCAGCAAAATCCATTGGAACGGAAACAATCATTTCGGACGGAGTAGTATCTCCAGAACAAGTGCGCGTCATCAAGGCCGCTTACGAATGTGGATGGTACGCTCGACCTAGAGAAATAACGATGTCAGAATTAGCAAAAAAAATCAATCTTTCTCGCTCCACCGTTGCAGAACATTTGGCTAAAGTCGAAAGTGCATTAATTGAGATATTACTCGATTCATCAAGCGTAGCGATTGTAGCGAAGCCGGATAATGAACAATCAATTAAGCGAGCATATAGTATGATTCACCCCTCTGATTTGGCACTATTAAAAGCAAATGTCAAACAGGCTGAAAAAACTAGGGAGCCATATGTGGTAACCGCACGATTTTCTAGGCCTGACGGCAGTTATTTCTTAGGTCGTGTTAATGGAAAACCCGAATTTGATGAAGAAGGAACATTAGTCCGTACAATTGGAACCTTTGAAGACTTAACAGGGCATAAAGAGATGGAGAAAGTGTTGAATCTTTCAGTTAATATTGCTAATTCCCATAATGAGATAGGCGGTAAAACAGAGTGCGGTACATGGGAATGGAATGTTGCAAATGGCGAAGTAACATGGTCAAAACAACTCTTCCAATTATATGGGTGTACAGATCCAGATTTCGAACCATCTCTAGAAAGTTTTGTATCACTTCTACATCCTGATGAAAGGGATTTCGTGCACAATACCTTAGGTGAAGCAATTGCTACACTTTCGCCCCTTGATTTCACTCATAGAATCACCAGACCGGATGACAATGAAACTAGAATAATGAGGTGCACTGGAGGAATAATGACCGATGAAAACGGCAACCCTGAGCGTGTTATTGGAATGGCTATGGATGTTACTGAAATAGCTGAAGCAGAGAAGTCATTTCAAGAAACTATTCGCAGTGTTCAGAAATCGAATATCGGAAATTATATTGTTGATGAAATCAGTAAGAGTGTTACTGTTGACAGTAGGTTGATGGAGATTCTTGATCTCTAATTATCATTCTACCAAATCGTAAATCAACCAACCGTTTTCTTGATTTAGAGGGGTGAATTCAGTTTGCAGTCCACCTGCAAGTAATATTTGACGTGGCAATGTTTCTAGAGCATTGATGAGAAGTTTTGCAAGTGCATCATGTATTCTAATCCAATTTTCGGCAAGACCATCTGGCGCCGGAATAATTTCGGGTACTCCGTCAACGGATACTTTTGCCCATGGCTTTACCAAACCCGATTCTCCTAAATCAACAATCATCGAGATAATCATGCCGCTATCATCACTCTTTAGAGATGAAGAAGATGGCATTAGTGCGACTCCTTCGGGCAGGCCATCGAGCCCAGGGTCTCCTCTTGAAATACGCATTGAAATAAACCGTCGAATCCAAGCAAGAAGAACAGAATTATTGAAGACAAGCCCTCCTTGAGGTATTTCAGATGATAATTCAGAACCATCTTTCCATCCCCATGAGCAACCATCTCCAGCTAGAGGCAGGAGGTCCGGCATCCATGAGAGGGTCGAAGTAGTAGCTTCGGGATGAGTGATATTGACAATCTTAGCCCCCTCGCCATATTCCATTTTTTCCTCGGCTTGGATAGAACCAACCGAGATTACTAATCCAAGAATCACCGCAAGTGGGTCAAGAGCAGGTGGCCATTCAGTCAACTCTTCCGCTGCTTCTTCCATCCATACGCCTTCTGCTAGAGGGATGGAAAGACCGAGTCCACCTGCAAAAGCCATTGCCTCATTCCAGGTGCTTTTTGAAAGGCCTAAGTCTAGTGTAGCGCGCCCCATCGAACGTACCGTATCATCAAGTGATGTAGTGTCATTTAGTGCCGTTAACCATTCATTGAGAATGGTATCACCATCGCCGAATGAACGGCGCTCATTTACAGAGAGTAATGCCAACCAAGCTTCTTCTTGAACCGCTCTTTGAGAATCGCTTAACTCAAGTTTACTCTGAAGTTTTTCAAGCATTACCGCACCATTACGTGAAAGCGCTCCATCGGCCCAAGCTAGGGCCAATCCATGCTCAAAAGGGGTCGGAGCCATAGTTCAGCCTCCGATAATATCGCGTACCAATTGTAGGTGCCTTTCGAAACTAATACCGAGTTCGCCTCGCTTTCGTGCGAGAAGTTCGACTTCTGATGGATCGAGAATATCATCAATCCAAACAGTCTCAAGTAAGAGTCTGTAAGTAGATTCAGAACTATTTTCTGGAGTGGGTGCTGATTTGCTAGGCGCTGGCGCACCTTCTTCTTCGAAACTGAGAATAGTTGCTAAATCGTCTTCATCGTCATCATCGTCAGCAAATGCATCTAAGGGATCAGCAAATTCAGTATTTGAAACAATAGTTTCCTCTTCTTCAGAAAAAGCATCGAGAGCATCCGCTCCTCGCTGCGCGAGAGGTTTGGAATCGATTTCTAGTTCAGTAAAGGGATCGATTTCCTCTTCATCTTCTGGCTCAATCGGCGCTTCAAATGGTAGCATGTATACACCTGTGTCTCTGGGGTTGCCTCATCATTATTCAAACCCGTTGTCTATTGAGCATCTAAGGTCAAATCCTTTTACCACCAAGAATTAACCGTATTACAGTTAGGTTGTTGTATGCTCGGGAGGGAAGTCTGGGGTTGGCGGATGCTAGCAGTGATGCTGGTTGTCCTACTTGCGCCTACTATTCCCAATATGGATTCAATCCAAGAATCATGGGTTCAGGATGATTCTATTGTAGATACCGAGCCTAACGACAATAGTGAGCAGACGATGCCTCAAAATGAGACAAACGAAGATGCTTCAGAGGAAAGTGCACCCGCTGAAGACGAGTCAGCCTCTGCAGATGCTTCGGGATCATTTGGTGACGATGAGGCACCACCAGACCAAGAATCGGATACTTCCAATTCTCCTGATAGCCCTACATCTGGAATCTCCTCAAATAATGAAGCACCATCCTTTGTTCTCCCCGCAACTCAGATAATTGTTCTAACTATGATGGCAATAATGGCGTTTGCACTAATTACATCAGCAACCATTTCTGTTATTGCAAGTGAAGCAGCTCGCTTGGGGATTTTTCTCGCCCTTGCTGCACCTTTGATTGCCATAACACAGAGGGGCGAAAAGGGCGTATTTACTCGGGGTAGATTACTTGGCTTTATCGAGGCTCACCCGGGAATACATTTCTCAGCACTCAGGGATGCATTAGAACTCGGGAATGGGGTAACCGCACACCACATACAGGTATTGGAAAAAGAAGGTCGGGTAATTTCTTGGATCGACGGTAGAGTTCGAAGGTTCGCTTCATCCGGAATCGATCAACACCGTTTGGATGAATTGAAAAGTCCAGTAACTGGAATGCAGATTGCAATTCTACAAATTCTCTCCGACTCAGGGACGATAGGCATCAAGGCAGGCGAATTAAGAATGCGTCTAGAAACTAGTCGCCAATTGATGAGTTATCATATGAAACAGTTGACTGAAAGGGATTTTGTCAAGTCCATTGGTAAGGGAAGAGCCATCAGATGGAGTTTACTTGAAGCTGGTAAAGAGAAACTAAACAATTCAATTCATCTCACTGAAATTTGAGTGGCATATTCAAATGGGCGGCAATGTACCCCCAATCGTGAAGCGAATTATTCTCCTCCTTGCCTTACTTTTCTTGGTTAGTGGAGCAGAGGCAAGAATTGGTGGAATTGATTCAGGTGGAGACAATGGCTGTGTTTGCCACGGTGGGCAAGATGATATTTCTGTATCGATAGATGGATTCCCAGAGCGCTTTGAATCCAATGTTACCTATTCAATTACCATCACAATTGAATCAGATATTCCAGTGACAGAAGGTGCTGCATCTGGAGGATTCAGACTTCTGGTAAGCGATGGAAATACTAGTATTGTCGATGGACAAGAATTAGATGGTGGAATTACTCATACCAATGAATCCAATTCTCAACGTTCGTGGAATGGTACATGGGTAGCACCTGAATCACAAACTGGTTATGCTGAGATAATCCTTCATGGAAATGCAGTAGATGGAAATGGTGATTTTACTGGTGATGAATGGCGTTCTCTTTCAATGATTGTTCCAGGAATGGATTATGAGGGGGACGCAGTACCTTCGGATGTTAGTGGGAAACTCACATCAATGGAAATCGCAATAGGCAGTCTTGCAGTTATCTTACTCGCAGTACTTGCTTGGAATTCATCTCGTGACTAATCAGTTTACGAATTCGATATTTCTTGCCTTTAACGCCCTTAGTTGGCGGTTTTCTGAAGCACCATGAATTTGGTCAGAGCGAACTCCAGTGACAACAAGCATGACTCGAATATCCTCGCCAAGAGATTCATCAACAGCCGCACCCCAGATGATACGGGCATGCTCTGAGATTTGCCCTTGAATAATTTGAGCACATCTTTCCGCTTCTCCAAGTGTTAGTGAATTCCCTCCAACTACATTGATTAGAGCACCGCGGGCATCACTGACATCTAAGTCGAGTAATGGTGAATGCAAGGCTTCGAGAGTTGCTGCTTCCGCTCTACCTGGGCCACTTGAAGCACCGAGGCCGATCATCGCAACTCCACTTCCTGAATTGATTACCGACTTTAGATCCTCAAAGTCGAGGTTGACCATTCCATCGGTAGTTAGCAACTCGGTAACACCAGTAATTGCACGGACGAGGAGTTCATCCCCAACACGGAATGCACTGGCGAGTGGTAGGTCTCTAACCCCTTCGATTTCCAATAACCTTTCATTGGGAATAACGAGAATAGTATCGCAATGCTCTCGGAGACGTTCAAGCCCCCACTCAGCATTTTGCTTGCGCATATTTCCCTCTGAATTGAATGGATAAGTTACTACTGCGACAGTAAGAGCGCCCTGTTCCTTTGCTAAACGTGCGATGTGACTCGCAGCTCCAGTTCCAGAACCTCCACCCATTCCAGCGGTGATAATTGCTAATTGAGTATCATCAGTCAATTTGCGAAGACTTGCTTCACTTTCGAGAGCTGCTGCTTCACCCTTTGTAGGATCACCGCCAGCACCTCGGCCTCTTGCAGTTCGTCCAATCAGAACTTTGTTCTCGAGGGGACTCATCAATAATGCCTGAGCATCGGTATTGATTGCATGACCTGTAACGAAACGATTTCCGAATAATCCTTCTTCGTGTAAACGGGATACTGCATTGCATCCTGCTCCGCCGACACCATAGACGCGAATCCTTGGTTGAAGTGATTCCAGAAGACGACGTAATTCCTCATCGTTAGAGTCCATTTCTTCGACACTGGATGGTCGAATTGAGGGACCTTCTTCTTCTTCGGCAAGCTCAAGCACACGCTCGATGAGGTGACGCATGAGCCTCATGCCCTTTCTACTCACCTTGAAGGTGCCGCCACCCCATAGGGGTGACATGGGGATTGTTTGACCCTGTGATCAATCGCGAAGTCCTTCTTCAGTAACTTGGTAGACACATTCGCCATCTGGTAGGTTTGGTGAATCGACTAGACGTGCGATTCTCCTTCCACCTTTGGCCTTGCGTAAGTAAAGCCTGAATGTGCTTGCGTGTGCGAGAACGTGACCACCAATTGGCTTGGTTGGATCTCCCCACATAGCATCCGGTTTGGATTGAACCTGGTTTGTCACAAGCACAAGGGCGTTGTTGACATCAGCGAGTTGCTTGAGGTCCTTGAGGTGCCGATTCAGCTTTTGCTGTCTATTTGCTAGCATTCCACGACCGATGTATTCGGCACGGTAGTGGCTAGTTAAGGAATCGACAATAATCATCTTGATATTTCGGCCTTTACTCATCCGCTTGATTTCCTCTGCCAAAAGCATCTGGTGAGCGGAATTATATGCGCGTGCTACGTGTATTCTTTCGAGAACTGCTTCTGGGTCAAGGCCACGGCCTCTTGCCATTTGCGTGATTCTTTCCGGGCGGAAGGTATCTTCAGTATCGATGTAAAAGACATCACCGTCGAGTCCACCTTCTTCGATTGACATTGTACAATTGACTGCTAGTTGGTGCCCGATCTGTGTTTTTCCAGAACCGAACTCCCCGTAGACTTCTACAAGTGCTTGAGTCTCAAAACCACCAGCCATTAAATCGTCTATGCTCTGTACCATGCTAGAGAGTTTCATGACTTCTCTACGGCGCTCAAGTAGTGCTGCACCGCTTACGAATCCACCTATATTCGCCATCTTCTTGGCTGCGGCAATGATCTTGCCCGCTACAGCCTCTCCAAGTTCTGCTTGTTCTGCTAGGTCACCTGCGCTCATGACTGCAACTGCGAGTAATTCCTCGAAGCCAGCTTCGCGCAACTTTTCAGCCGTTGCTGGCCCTACACCTGGTAGGTCATCAATGGTCGGCTCTGGTTCTAGCGGCTCTTCCATTGTCATGATGTGTTCCTCCTCCGGCTCTTCAGCCTTGCTCTCGTCCGTTTTGCTTTTTGTTGCCATCCCTTTTCACTCCTGAGATAGACCGAAGTCATAGCCGGAGGTACTTGAAGGATAAAATGAGTCTAGCATTGGAAGGTGAAAGTGCTTTCCTTTGCTTAGGAAGGGCCTGAAGGCTGTACTGCGACAAAAGCCTTCACTTTTAGTTCACATTCACTCTGGACGTGGATTTGTAGGGGACTCAGAACCTTCCACATATCCGATAATGATGTCGTTGGAGACATTTACATTGTCACCTTGTGTTACTTCGACATCTAATGACCAAACACCAGCAACGACCGCTCTTGTTGTGTACGACCATGTTTCAGTTTGACCATCTCCCATTTGTCCTGAATTACTTGCTGTTTCATTGCCTTCAGGGTCATTTAGAGACCAAGTTACTTCAGAACTCCCTCCTCCAAAAATAATACTACCGCCGGTATTTTCTGCTGAAGATTCTAATGTAATTCGGTCGGGTACGGGATTTCCATCTGCGCAGTCAGGTGTTGCATCGAATGTCATTGATGAAGATGCTGTGTTGGAATCCGACCAGACAATATGCATG
>JASLKC010000028.1 GCA_030747785.1 Candidatus Poseidoniaceae archaeon
TTCAGAATCTATTCGGGTTGACAATCTCTTTTCGAGTCGGTCGATTGAACTATCAAGCATACCGAAATCGATTCCTCTCAATGCTCTAACCGTTGCTGAAGGCTCTGCACTACGAGCTTGAGCCGTGCCTCCAAGTGCGCGTACGAAATCGGGGTATGCTTCATCTCGACGTAGTACTCTTTTCTCCTCACGCCGAACCAATGTTGCTGGAACGAGGAGTGGTGAAGGTGGAACTGCAATCAATATTAATCCATATTTATCCCAAGTCGAACCCAATTCACTCCAGTAGGAAATTACCACTATTATTGTCAATATCAATAATACAAAACTGACAATTCCTGCGCCGATCCAAGTCTGGCGGAAAAGCGATCTGAATTGAGTAGTAAATTCATCTCTTGCAAATATCTGGTCGTCAGGAATTGTAGCACGGAAAGCAAAGTACGCTCCAAGTTGAATCACAACGAAAACCAAACCAGACAATAGTAGCCATCGAATACGGCTCGCTATCTCAATTGGAGCATCGTCATTTTGACCAACTTCGAAAAGAACCAAGTGGATTCCAGCAATTACCAAGCCGAAAAGACCTGCCGATACTAGAGAGACATAAATCTCCTTCAACATATCTACGCTCTCGAGGCGAGTATCATACAGAGTGTTATACTGCTCAGCAACGGTCTCCTGCTCAGCTCGCATGAAATCATCAATTGGTTGGCCTGCTTCAATTGAGAATGCCATCCTGTCAAGGAAATCAGACCATATCGGCGAAGGAGATTGCTGGCCGACAATTCTTGCAGCCTCGGGTAAAGAGGTATGCCATTTCTCAACAAGGGTCTCGATTCTCTTGACCTCTTGGGCCAATTCGCCGTAATCTTTCATCTGCCGTAGAATATCAAAAATCGTGTCAGCGCCAACTTCTCCAAGTGAAAGAATTCCCATTCTTGTGATGAACATGTGCATCTCTTTCTCAATCATCATTGCAGATTTTTTTACCTCTAGTACTGGGAAATATACTGCTGCCGCACCGGTTAGTAATGGGAGAAGCAATAGTAGGAATATTCCAGAAAAACCAGAAAATAATCCGCCATCTGAAAAACCTCCAGTCATCCAAATCATCAGACCGGCTGTTCCTAATCCGGCTAGAACAGCAGGAAGTATGTACGTAAGAGCAAATTTGCCAATGGGCATTTCCAAGCGGCGTAAGGCGATTTGCCATGTCGCCATGCGCTCCATTGTAATTCACCCCTACTCCTGTATTCAGCGCTCAGTAATGCTGACCCAAGTGTCAATCGCGGCACTGAATGTATCGAAATCGGTACTATAGTAAATATCTAACAAATCAAAAACATCGTCATAATGAGTTAATCCTCGGTCTGTCATTCTCTGAATCGCTTCCGCTCTTCTTGAAAGTTCATCGTAAACTTCACGCTTGTTTTCAAAGCCCATCTGTGCAGCAATTTTATTCTCCATCAGGTGAGATTGGAACATTCCTCTGAAGTAATGCTTATCCTTGACCGGGTCCCATTCAAACATTCCACGTGTTAGAACACCATCAGAGTGCTTATTGTAACCAATAATCTCATCGATTCCTGTGATTCTACGGGCAATTCCTCCACCTGGGGCTTCTACAACTTCTTGGAACATTGCAAAGTTCAAGTTGTCGAAGAAACGAATTGGTACATTGATTGGATCACCAGTAAATCTCTGAATCATCTTTACGATTGATGATGCGTGGAATGTCGCAATTACCGGGTGACCAGTCTGCATTGCTTGGAAAGCAGTCGCTCCTTCGACACCACGAATTTCACCAATGATGATGTAACGAGGACGGGAACGTAATGCGGCCTTCAATAGATCGAACATCTCTACTCTAGAATCCTCATTCTTTGAATCTCGAGTAACCAATCTCTGCCAAATCTTGTGTCGTACTTTCACTTCAGGTGTATCTTCAGCTGAGTAAATCTTGACATTGTGGTCGATGAATGGTAGGATTGCATTGAGAGTCGTTGTCTTTCCAGATGCAGTTTCTCCACTCACCAATAACGACATTCCGTATTCGAGACAAATCCAGACATAAGCCGCTACCTGTGCGCTCATCGTCCCCCATTGTATCAATTGGGTTATGGAAATTGTCTCCTCAGCGAATTTACGAATTGTGAATGACGGACCGAGCATACTCACGTCGTCAGAGAAAATGATATTGATACGGGAACCGTCGAGGAGAGCCCCATCGATAATTGGCTTATTGTCCGATACAGGGCGGCCAATACGCTCACTCATTGCACGTAGATATCTCGCAAGCATATCGCGTTCACGGAATCTAATATTCGAAGTTACCATACCGAATACCTTGTGATCCATGTGAACATGCTTCAAACCCACCGAGTGAATATCCTCAAGCATCTCATCGCTGAGCAAGGGTTCTAGTGGCCCATTTCGAATCAAATCTCGAATGATGATGTAACGCAGCCTCTCCCTTTGTTCTCCTGTGACAACAATTCTCTTGTCGTCCATTCCAAGTGCTTCCCACATACGCCCTTGGCGACGACTTAATCCACGTGCTTCACTTTCGAGCATAGTATAACGGTCAATCATTCCAGTCAGGATATTCTCAAACTCATCATCTGTGGTAAAAGACGGAGCAGCGGGTGCTTCTTGCAGCAATATTTCCGTTAGGATTCGACGGATATTCTCCTCCTCATCGGTTAGTTGTGGTTCTAGTCCAAACCACAATGTCTGCCCACTTTCATCGCCGCTTTCATCAATTGGCCGGTACATATGAACAAAAATCGGCTCCTTTGCCAAATAGATGAGATTCAATGGTTCCATTTTTCTTGCATCTCTATCCAATGGGCCGTAGTAGTAAGGACGGGACCCATATTGAGCCTCGAAGTCATTTACCCAGTCTGCGATATGTGGGTATGCAGCCATTACGGCTCCAAGATCTCCTTTTTGGAAGCGTTGTTCTTCGTCCATCTCAACTCACCGCCGTAATGTCAACGATGAAGCCCATGTATGGCTCAACACGCCAGCCGACCGTGGCTTGAACAGGGCCTGCGGCCCTAAGGAATCTAGTAACGACGAGATTGCGTTTGATTTCACCTCCAACGAAACCTGCTTTCATGTCGAGCAAGACTTCGCTAGAATTTCTGAGAGTATGGAGTAAGCGTTCATCCATTTCGGATGAATCGATGGTGAGTAAGAGTGAATGTGAATCGGAACATATTCGACGTAGTCTCTGCATGAAACCTATTCTTTCAGAATCTGAAAGTCCATCAGGCATTAGTGAAGAAGCGCTGTCGATAACAATGATGTCAGCTTTTTCAACCGCTTCACTTTCAAGGACATCGAATAATCCGACATCTGCACGTGCCTCAGCAATTACGCCGTAGCGGCTGAATACTAGTAAGCGTCCTGAGCCTATGTGTTCGGTTACAGGATATCCGATGGACTCCATCTGCTCAATCCAACCTCTAGTAGTGAGTTCAGTAGTGACAACCAATACTTTGGAACCATTCTCCAGCAATCCAAATATCAGTCTTTGACTGACTAGAGATTTACCTGAACCAACCTCTCCTTGGATAGTCCACAGTGCGCGATTAGGAAGACGTGCCCCCATTGCATTAGACAAACTATCTTGTTCTAACTCGAATGGATATCCATCCTCTATTGGTTTTGGTGCTTCAGACACTTAATCTCACCTCGACGGTTTCCGATGCAGTTCCCTTTACTCCATCTCTGACTTCAGATTGTGCAATCATTGTCACGATTACGCGGTCACTATCATTGTATGAAAATGAAGGGTCGTCTACATCTACCTCAAGAACAGTGCCTGGGGCCCAATCACCTGATGCAGGATGCAACGTTGAGCCACTACCTGAACCTACGGCAACTCCATCGACAAAGATTGCAATTGTGTTTTTATCGAGGGTTCGCTCACCTGTATTTTGGAAGAATAAAGTGATTTCTTGATTTGCTCCCGATGTATCAAGAAGAACCATTCCTCTGTCACCACTGAATGCAAAGTCAGTTTCAATATCGGCGAGACGCGAACTGGATATCTTGCCGCTGGTATCAGCAACCTCCCCCCATGAATCGATTAGAACTACGGATGCGAGTCCACTGACAATAAGTGACGCGACGAGAATAATCATAGTTGAAGCGCCACCATCTGCCATTATTTCACCTCAGACTACTCGGGCTACCTTAGTCACGCCATCATTGCTGACGGCGATTCTAGTAACAGTGGATTGAGAATCACTGTAGTAGTGGTGGGTGTAAGTTTCCCCTGGGAAAATTGTCTCCGGGAGATAACCTTGGAAGTCGTCACTCAAATTGTGAGGATTGCTTCCATCAGAAAATACCCACGAATGTTCCGTGTTGAGATCAACACTTCCCGTATTCGTGATATTAGTGTAAACGATGTTACCGAGAGTAGCCGTGATATTCAGGCTACTCCCGATATTGGGTCCAGTTAGTTCTAGGTAGTACGTGGAGGTGTAGAGATACGATGATCCATGATCAATAATATCGAGTCCGGTTACTACCCCTAATGTAACTACTAAATCCGCTAGGAATGAGCCAGCACTGCCATTTACCTCGACTTGACCGGCTCCATAGCCAGTCCCGCCGTTATTTATGGTAAATGACACAACTGCTCCTTCCACATTCGTTGCATCTTCAATTGTGAAACCTGGAATAGGTTCGGCGGCGTTTTCAAGCTCAGCCAGTGAGTTATCGACCTGCTGCTCTAATGTCGCCATCGCTAATGCGAAAACGACGAGCATACTGGTCCCCACGACCATGGCTCCTACCGCCACCGACCCCATCTCAGATTCCACCTCTGAGTGATCTTGCCCTTCGCCAATTACTGACTAGGGCAGAGAAGGTCAACAACTCTCTATGTGGCAAATGGTCTTCAAGCGCACTCTCGGGGTCACCGGGAGCTGCCATGTGGACAATTGCAAGAACTTCTTTGCCTTCTTCGGCAGAGAGCATTCCTGAACTGGTCGCCTTCTGTGTGAAGGAAACTGAAGCCATGCCTGAGAGGTTATCCAGCAAAAGTGCGGCCACTGTTGGGGCACCTACCGAGCCATCTCCACCATCGCCTAAGTGCGCCGGAGCGACTAGGAATGGGTTCGATGCTAGGGCTTGCGCCTCGTACAGTTCGAGCAATGGTGCTGCATCGGCGCCCATTAGGCGGTCTGATCCAGTTTCTACGGAGATCGCTTCTCCAGAAGCGGTGACAATCACGTCGCCGTCTTCTGCAGGTTTTCCTTCCTCTTGCTCGCCGCTCTCTTCAGACACTCCTGGTGTTTCCACCAGTCGGTGCTCCACATTGCGCAGGACGTCCTCGACCATATCGAGACGGCTGGAAATCAACCGTTCGAGGCCAGATGTATCTACCTGAGCATTTACTTGTGTTTGCGCCGGTGCTGCTGCCAGACTGGGAATAGATCCCATGCTGTTGAGCTTCGCTCTCGTCGGTCCGGGAGAAATTGTCCAAGCGTCCTCTTCCGAGAGTTCGCCCTCTTCGGGCAAAGGCACTTGCTCGATAGCGATATTCGCCATCATGCGCAAGCGCTCCTCGGAGAGGTCGCCCTCACCTTCTGCGGGCCGACCGCTATTGGAGAATGGCCATGCCATTCCGTGTCACCTCCTGATTCACATCGAACCCCTTTGCTCCGTAGAACAATAATTGGGGTTCGGTTTGAATCAGATAACGCTTGAACCTCTAGTTGTATCAGAGATGATAAGTGACTCATAAGTTGAGCCACCGCTTTCCACGTGTATCCAAAGCGTAACCTTGGAATTAATGCCAACAGATGTTGCTGAACAATCGTCACCAAGAGTTGCGTCCATAATCATTGAGTAGGAAACACCTGGCTCAAGATTGTTAGTTAACGCTGCCCCATCGAACTCTGTTGCCGCTGCTAATGTACCTGACACATATTGATATGCGCCAGCTGCTGTTTCGCAGGTCAACTGGTAGTCAATATTAGCCTCATCCAAGATTCCTGATCCTGGAGAGGTTTCAAAGTATACCAGATATGATGCGGCATCATCCCAGACAAATACCGCATTTACGGAAATCTTACCTGAAATTTCTTGCTCTGTATCAGACCCTGTCTGTTGTGCATTTTGCTGCAATTTCTCACCCGTCTGGATGATAACTGCGGATGCTACTGCTGCAACTAGGATCAAAGCGATAAAGACAATCATTGCACCAATTCCAATTGCTGCAATGTCGTCTTTCTGAACATTTTCATTATTTTGATTCTTCATGATAATCACCTCAAACTACGATGTCTCCCTGTGTTACGCTAATGTATGATAGCGACTCGTAAGTAGTGCCACCGAGATTAGCAGAAATCACCATCTGATGCACTTCATTTAATGCTGGAGCGCAAGATGCACCTGCGCCACCACCGACTACCAAGTCGATCATGTAGGTTTCTCCAGGGTTAAATGTAGTCACAAGTGTGGCTCCATCAAGTTCAGTTGCTGCTGCTAGATCATCATCAATTAAAGACGGTGTACCTGCTCCATCATCACAAATGACTGCCCAGTGAATTTGGTCTGAATCTATTGGTTCGGAACCTGGTGCCAATTCAAAGACCATTGTGATCTCTTCAGCACCACCTGTTTGAGCACCGACCCAGATAGTGACAATTGACACCTTACCTGAAATCTCTTGCTGTGTATCAGACCCTGCTTGCTGTGCGTTTTGTTGCAGTTTTTCACCCGTTTGGATGATGACTGCGGACGCAACAGCAGCTACAAGAATCAGAGCGATGAATACAATCATCGCACCGATGCCGATAGCCGCTAGGTCATCGCTTTCTTCGTTTCTCTTTTCATTTTGCATTTGGTTTTCACCTCTATTTCTTTTCTTTTTTATTATTCTCGTATCTCTACAATCCTCCCTTACCGGCGAAACCGCCTGCAGGGTGGAACAGGATGTCAGGCGCCGGCTTCACCTCCGACGCCCATGTCGATGATTAGAGGTATTCTAATCACACCGATTTCGTCTGGTGCTAGCCTCTCCATGAGAGGTAATGCACCGCTAATGTAGCCCGGAGGCATCCATGGTTGGAGTAGAACGTCGCGCAAGGTTTCCATGCTTCGGTTTTGAGCACGGACCATCACATTGACCTGACCTGACCTGACCTCGTATGCGGTCTGAATTGCAAGTTTTCGTGAAAGTGGAACTTCATCGAGAGAGAATCTCAAGCCTGGTTTGACTTCAAATCTGACTGGAAGGAATCCGCCCGGCCTAATCGAAGGCAAATCTATGAATGATGGTGAGCATTGCCATCCCTCTGGAATTGGAGGCTTTAGGCGCATTTCAGGCAAAGGCCTGTCTCCGTCATTGATGATGCGTACCATGAGTACACCATCGTCTCCACCAGCTGGCCATCGAGTATCGATGCCCATCCAGAACGAACGGAATAAGAATGGATTGAGAGCGCTTGCTGAATCTACGATTAGATCACCAATTAGGCTCTCCACTTCTACAGCAGCGACGCCAACATCGCCAATTTCTGCAGCACTAGTAGCATTACGTAATCGGCGCAATACTGTTTCAACTTCTGCCTCAGTTACCGTCTTTTCCATGAGTAGACGGTTGAGCATAGCGATATTTCTACGCAGCTCGATTACATCTCCTTCCAGAATCTTGAGTGCCTTCTCAGCACGGCGTACAGAACGGTGTGCACGATGCAATTTATGCTGTTCGAGGTTTGTCCTCGCATCCACAATATCATACTCGGTTGCAGCAAGGGAAGAAGCATCATCGATTGAAACTCCGAAAACCATGTGCTCCAACTGACGACTCGCTTGCATCAAGCGGTCTGCACCCATCTGTGAATCACGAATAGCACTACGTGCCTGTTCTAGGTCCGATGCGCCGACTTCAACTTCCCCTCCTTCTTCTTCAGGCATCGTCGCTCACCTCCTCTTCTTCGGAATCGGTTTCGGATACGACTTCTGCTTCAGTTTCGTCGTCGAATTCGAGTAAGGCGTTCATGTCCTCATCCCAAGCATTGACTTCATCAGTGCTAGCTTCTCCTTCAGCCTGAATTGTCGGCCGTGGGGTGGACATAATACTGGAAAGGTCGATTCCTCCGACTGCTAACTCGGTAAGCAATCGCGCAGGGTCACCCAAATCACGTTCTATTCGTGTTGCCTTGACCTCTACATCGGTTAGGCGTCCATAGAGGCCTCCGTACATCTTGTTAGCCTGCCAAATCAGGAACCAAACTCCAAGAAGTACCACGGCGATATAGCCGATGAGACTACTGAGATTATTCGCATCAGGAGACATCTGTGGAGGGATTCCCAAGATGACGATTACCATGCCGAGTATCGGCATTGCTAGAATAATGGAAAGTTGTCTCTTTGCATCGTTAAGAGCCTCGAAGTGATCACTGTATAGGGTTGAGATACCTTTGCGAGCGCGTTGATAATCCTCATGGATTAACTGGAATTCTTCAGTTGAACGCCAAGTCATGCCCCAGACCCAAATCGCTGCGAGTATCAAGATTAGTGGACCCCACCAAGTGAGATTCACTATATGGAATGCAAATCCGAGTGCAAGTACTCCGCTATACACGGCAGCCAAACGGAATTTCTCTGATTGACCAACAAGTCTCAAGAGACCAATGGACGCGAGAATTAGTGCAATGACAGCGATGAATGAAATGGTTATTCCTGGTGACCAAGAGTCAACTTCTCCTGAGAGTATTATCGGATCATTCTCAATGAGTTCACCATCCCAGTTCTGTGCGATTATTATAGCACTGCACTCTACATCTCTTCCTTGTATCCACCAGTCTAAGTGGTCAGATTTTACGACCCATTCGATTTCTTCTGATTCTGATGAAAGTAGAAGTGCTTTGTAGATAACTGGTTTTGTGACCGTAATTCCATCACAGGTTAATACGGCTTGAACATTTACTGCGATTGATGTCCCAGTATTCCTCAGAGTAGCTGTTATCTTTGTTGTAGAGCCTTCGATCAATTCACCATCTACGAATTTTAAATCCTCAATTACCGGCTCAGAATATGTATCAAAGAAAAAGCGGAATGTCGCTTCAGTATAGACGGTAAATCCATTGTGGTCATCAGGATGGTATAAGCGGAAAGTCAAATCATATCCATCATTTTGTAGGATATTTGGCCTATCGGGTGTATCGATTACGACGAGTAGTGGATTATCTGTAACCCAACTTGCTCTTGATGGAAGAGTAACCGCTTGATGTGAACCACCTGAATCGCAATCATTGGTAAGATTGAATTCAGGTTTTGAATCACCAGTATCGAGAGCGAATTCCCATGAGTAATTCTCTTCGGATAATCCAAGTGCACTTAGATTGACAATTCTACTGGCATTGCACAACTCAATCATATATGCTGCATTTGTATCAGTTCCTTCAGGGATGTGAGACCAAATTATTTCCTGAGTGAGATCGCTATCGTCTTCTGATGGTTGCAATGGGAAATCCCAATATGAGAATAATCGTGACATCTTGAGATTGGTCTCAAGTACTGATGTTCCACTAACATTCTCATTCACAGGTGTTAGTGAAACCCTGAGTAATGCTTGGAGATTGATATCTGGTTCGAAGTCTTTCGCTTCGACAGTGAATGTTAATTCAATACTAACGCCCCGAGGAAGAATAAGGGCGGTTGGTGCACCACCAACCATCTCCCAAGAACTGCTTGGTACCTCGAGTCCTGGTTTGAGAATGTCCCACGACAAATTGACAACGACATCTTTATTGCCAACATTTGTGATACTCGCTTTCCAATCTCTATCCCAATTGCGATGGAAATACATGTCCTCTGGCCAATCTTCAACTTCGACAAGGAATAGTGGTGCTACCACTAATTGGATGATCCTTGAGTTGAGGTAAGCACCATCACTTGATTGATAGAGAGTGACTGTTAGGTTGTGGATGTCACCATTTGCAAGCTCTTGTTCTCCTCCAAGTGCTGGGACATTTACTATCAGGTCATTGCCAAGAGAACCATTAATTGGCAATACAATTTGATCTAATACCCAAGAGGAAGACCAATTGCCTTCGATAACTGCAGTCACATTGAGAGTTTCTTCAAGATTACCATCATTGGAGAATGTAAATGGTATCACTTCATTGATTCCAGGCGTTACTTCGATACTGCTTGGGCCATCAATCTGAAGGCTATGATCACCACTAATATTTCCGACAATGGCTGCTGAGAGGTTCATTCCGTTCTGTGCTATTACCCACAAAGTTGCCATGTGGAAGTCGTCTGCACTCGCATACTCATTCGGATTCAATCTGATTTTTATTGATTCAGAATATCCAGGAGCAACTAAGACTTCCGTCGCAGACTCGATGGTGAAATCAATGTCTCCTGCTTGAGATTCATCAAGCCATAGAGTGAATGTTGTTGCTACATTTCCTGTATTGTTGATGTATACGCGCGTGAGTGGATTCTCATAAATTGAGAGATATACCGTGTCATTTGTTGGGTATAGTTCAAAATTTACTGATTCTTGTACTCTAATCATTAGAGTATGTACATCTAGAACTTCTCCAGTCAACCGGTCTTCAATGGTGATATTCAGAGGCTGGAATGTGTCAGCAGGAGCCTGAGGGTCAGTAATAATTGAAAGATTGAATGACTTGATGTGAGTATTTCCTGTTGCTGGGTGGTCAGCCATCGACGGTGTAAGATTGGAAATGACGTTAGGATTGTCCGTTTCAAGTGTGTCTAGTGTAGCAGACCAATCATCTGGAAGATCATCGACGATTGAAAGGCGATAACTCGAGAGGTCATTACCTGTATTTGCGAGGTCGATTGTGAAGTTTGTTTCATTTCCAACATCTGCATCCAATGGACCTTCAGTTAGAATGGCACCATCTATTATTGAAGGGATGATGATACTGATATTACGGGTAACAGCACTTGCGAGTACACCATTTGCTTGCTGGCCCGCAGTTAGAATTGGAGTAGCGGTTACTGGCAGCACCAGTGTACCCGCCAATGGAAGTTCATCTCCGGGCCCATCTATCCCAAGCCAAGATTGGAAAATTTCACCGATTTGTAAAGCGGAGACCGAATCTGGCGTAACAGTTGCACCCCAACGAACAGCTTCGTTATTTCCTCCAGTATTTATTGGAGTAAAGACGTTTGAGCCAACGCTTAGATTTGCATCTACTCCACCAGTAACTGCAGCGCCCAAGTTATGACGAACCTCGACTTGAAGAGAAAGAATTTCATCGATTCCACCAGAACCATTTGCCTCCAGAACTTGCTGCTTCGTGAGATAAATCGTCTCGGTTTCGGGGCCAGGGTCAACTGCAATCACTGGCCTAATTATCAATTGAGTTGAATTTAGTGAAGGTATTCCTCCTTCCATTGGAGTTGCTTGGAGCCAAGAATAGATGCTGTCTCCAGCAGCGTTTCTCTCTCCGGGGTCCAACGGTGAAGAGATTGGAGCAGGGGTAATCTGTACAGTAATGGTGACATTTGTCCCCGCTGGCATAACTTCTGTCTGCGGTACTAAAGAAACAACATCCCAGTTATCTGCAGCAGCAGAAAGGCCTACGTTGATAATGAAAGCTGATGGTACATTTCCGCTATTTTCCACTGTGAATAGCAAGGATGTAGTTTGTGCAGGTGTAACAGTTACTGGACCTAGTGGTGCGGTTACTGTGGCTTGGAATTGATCTCCAACCATCACATGTCCAACGCTTCTTGCAGTATATACATCGGGACCTAGGCTGGTCAAATTGAGATAGACGTTTTCAAGAGTTGGCTTCACTGCATTGGATGGTATTGCCACCGGGACAACTACAGTTGTGGATTCTCCTGCTGGAAGATTGATGATTGTTCCTTCTTGTGAATCGTCGTGCCAATCTTGGTCGCTACCCAATTCCATCTGGAGAGAATCTGTGACTCCTAAATTTGTGATAATCCACGTTAATACAGTGGTTGCTCCCGGTTCTATTGCCCTATCACCGGGAGGAGACACATCGATGATGTAATCTGAAAATGTCACTGTTTCAACACTTGAAACGATGATATTATTCCAGAGGGTTCCATTGAAGTGTACTTTCGTTGCAAGTGTCCATGTACCTAGTATCATTGCTGCATCAAACGACGTACTAATCTCAACGCCACCCGCCTGATAAAGAAGATTACCAGGTTGAAGGTTTTCGGTATTACCCCAAAATGACATCTGGTTATTTGGGTCGAGTGAATCGGTGAAATTCAGTTCAAATATTGAGGAAACCATCATAACTCCATCGTTTCTAACTGTAGCATTGAACGTATGAATTGAATGATTTAGACGTACATCGGTAAATCCACTCGTTGGACCTGGAACAGTATCGGTTAGAACCACGCCATAGTGGAAATCGCGTACATGGAAATCAAGCCGGCGCTCATCATTACTCGGATTGATGTCTGCAGATGATGAAATTCGAGCAAAAAGGGTCTGGTCATCGCCGGAGGCCGCTGTCCAGTTAATCAGAATCGGATTGCTGGAAGAGGTCGCTGCAATTACTCCAAGATTTATCGATGTAACAGATGATTCGGCTGATGCAGGTGATGGTTGGTGAACCAAATTAAGTGTTGCAGTACCATCTACTGGGCCCTGATTTGACACAACGATTCGAACAATATGGTCCCCAGGTGCCAAGATTGTATCGACACCATCATCGATAGAACCCCCGGCAGAGAGCGTCATTACTGAAACTGTAAAGTCGGGAGTAGTCCGACCCATTGTTGCATCTACTGGAATAACTGGAACAAGGATTTGAATCATCATGACCATGATGAGACCGAAAGCTAACCTTCTCTCATGCATCAGTCATTCCTCCTCTAAATGCATGGATGTGCACTCCCTTACCTTTGCGAATCCAAGAAGCGAGAAGTTGTTCCATCAAACGGTTGTGAGTCTCGTCGTCGATACCTAGTCGTCTCCTCTCTTCCCACAGTAGAAGTTGTTCGGCCTGAGTTAGTACTCCATCTCTGAGATACAACTCCAAAGTTCGACGATAAGAATCCCTATCAGAAATTGCATAGACAATCTCATCTCCTGGAAGTTCGTCTGCACTGTTTTGGAGAATGTTTCCGAGGGTTAATGCCTCGTCATATGAGATGTTGCGACGATCGAGATCGCTCTGAATAGAAGAGGCGACTTCTTGCAAAGAATATCTGTCCGTTGCCTTCTGAATTTGACGCATGTATTTCCGACACCTCCGGGACATACGTACAGACGCCATGGCTTTTGGTTAGAATAGGGCGGATTATAAGACAATCGGCGAATAGGGCAACTTTCATGCACTTTGATAGATAGTTCATGCATAATGTATAATCGGCACACTGCGAGATTATTACAAATCAAATTCGGCCTTGGAAGGCTTGATTTGGGTAAAGTGTATCGGGTAAGCATGTCAGACACAATTACACTGGAAACCGGAGGAAATGCACCCGATTTTACCGCCTTTGATAGCAAGGGCGTGAGTCATTCTCTCGCACAGATGAATGCAGCGGGAAAAACCGTAATTCTCTACTTCTATCCACGTGATTCTACACCGGGATGCACTATACAAGCATGTGACTTTAGAGAGTCTCTTTCCAAACTCTCCGATGCTGATCATTTAGTGTTTGGAGTCTCGAAAGATTCTGTGAAAAGCCATGAAAAATTCATCGATAAACAGGAATTAAATTTTCCATTACTAATGGATGAAGATGGTTCCCTTCACGAAGCATATGGAACTTGGAGAATGAAGAAAAACTACGGTAAGGAGTACATGGGATGTGCTCGTTCCACCTTTGTAATTGGGCCTGATGGCAAACTAACTTTCGCACGATATAATGTCAAAGCCAAGGGCCATGTGGCAATGCTCACTCGTGAGTTGGAACTAGATGAGTGATCTCAAGGGCCGAAGAATTGAGCTCCCGAGCGGGGCAACCGCATGGTGGCCATGTCATATCGGTAGTGAGATAATAGGGGCAGGAACTAATGTTGGCGCTTTAGCACATATAGGTAGAGACGTTATTATTGGCGAGGACTGCAGAATTCAGGGTTCGGCATACATCGCTGACGGGTGCCATATTGGACACCGTGTATTCATTGGCCCCAATGCGACTCTAACCAATGACCGTCATCCCCCTTCGGGCGGCATCTGGTCCCCCGTCATTGTTGAGGACGATGTAGTCATAGGCGGTGGCGCAACTATCGTTGCCGGAGTAATTCTGCACAAGGGCTGTGTCATCGGCGCAGGAGCTGTAGTTACATCAGATGTTGAAGCCGAATATGTCATGGCAGGCAATCCTGCCAAATACATCATGGATAGAGCAGCATACGAAGCGAGGAGGGATACCAGTGAGTAAGATTGCCATAATGGACTTCCTTCGACGCTGTATCGAGTATAGCGATGATTCCATGTCACGTAAGCGTGAAAGAGGCGATAGCCAGGAATTAATCGCCGAATGGCAAGCATACCGAGACTATACCCAATATGCTCTTGACGAACTTGAGAAAGGTGACCTAGACCACTGGATTGAATCACCATTCTCTCCGGCAGAAAACGAACTTGAACTCGATGAACTTGACCACCTTACAAGAGCAACTTGGCTCTCGGGTATACTCTCACCTCGCCCACTAGCACTGGTTTCCACCACTGGAGAAAATGGCGAAAACATTGCACCTATTACCAGTCTCACTGTTGTTTCCAATACTCCTCCACTAATTGTGATGTCACTCTCACAAAACCGAAATGGCACACTTCGAGACACATATCTAAATCTCAAAGAGAACGGCGAATGCAATCTGCAATTCCTCGCAGCAACTGAAGATGCAGCAAAAGATGTTGACCTTGCTGGAACTCCATGTGAAGATAGTGAATGGGGATTGTTGGAATCCGATGGACCAATTCACCCTCTTGCTGTTGCAATCCTGAAGTGCAAGATGATTGAAGACCGTGAATTACCAGATGGTGCAGTGGCTCGACTAGTTACTCTAAGAGTAGAAGCGATGACAGTTTCCTCATACTTACCTCCAGAGGAAGGGCTCAACGTATTATGCCAACACGGCCTTGATAGATTGACTCCAAGCCCTAATGATTGGGGTTACATTGCAACACGTCATCGTAGTTGAGCAAGGCCTTCGACAAGACTCGTGCTCGCCTTCCATCCAATCTTGTCATTTCCAGATAGATCTGCAACTCGGCGTCTGCTATCTCCATGGTTTTCTCCTGTGTGAACAATTTTTGCACCGGTGATTTCTGAAATCATAGAAGCTAGGTTGAGCATACTAACTTCTTCTTCCGAGGCCAAATTGAATGACATCCCACATAAATCAGGTAAATCACCAACTCTAAGCATCCCTTCGACAACATCGCCTACCCAAGTCATCGAACGGGTCTGTAAGCCATCTCCATGAACCTCAATTGGGTTTGCAAGTAACATCATCGACACTACTTGTCCATCTGCATCGCCATGAAGGCGAGGACCATAGGCGTTGAATGGGCGAAGAATTCGAGCATCTAATCCAAAATCTCGAATCGCATGATGGATCAATAACTCACCCAAATACTTCGATGCCCCATATGAGTGACGTTGATGCTCGTGAGCAGGGGTGAATACACTATTCGAATCGTTAGCCAAAGGCATTACTGATTGTTCACCAAAAGATTCTGGAGAGGAGTAGAAGACTAAGCGCGCTCCTGTTGCTTTCGCTGCTTCAATCGCATTTCTAGTGCCGTTTACATTGACATCGGCCACGATATCCGCTTCTCGATGGAATCTGCGGGTTCCGTTAACTGCGGCGAGATGATGGATTAATTCAGGAGAAAATTGAGCGCAGATTTCAGTCCACTTTGAAGAATCACGTACATCGCCTTCAACCAGAATTACTCCATTAGGCACCTGCTCTCGGTGCCCTCTTGAGAGGTCATCGAAAACAACGACTTCATCGCCTCGAGAAATGAGTTGGTCTACCAAATGGCTACCAAGAAAACCTGCTCCGCCGGAAACGAGGACTCTCATCCTCACTCACCAGCCCGCTCCACTACCTCAAGACTGACCTCGTCTCCAACTCTGGACAACCTAACTAGGTCGCCATCGTTAATTGCAATACAGGGATCACTGTCAAAGCCATGACAATATGGAACATCAAGTAGGCTACATGCTGGTAAAGTGAGTGAACATACATCTCTGTTGACTACGGCCTTCGGACCTTTGCCCGTGTAAATTAGACCCATCAACACATATGGCGCAACAGTAGAACCACTGCCCTTTGGATAGATGAGAATAGTATCCTCAATCGCCCTGCCATCTAGGGGATGACCTGGCTCTTCGATTTCTCCACTATCGCGATTGACGTAACCAAGGTAAGTGATTGCAACATCAGAAACCATCGCTCTGCCTTCGAGTGAAAAATCATCCTGACTATCTAATCCACGTCCCTTAAGCAGGCAATCGCCACTTTGGATTGTCTTCGAGGAAGCGTGTTGAGGTTGTGCTTTCGTATTCAATGCAGGCGCGCCTCCTTCGCATAGGCTACTATCGAATGCATGTTTGATACAATCAGACATACGCCCTACAGAAGTAGGCATGCGATTCAAGCCACTGGTAAGATAATGCTCGGCTTTGAGAGAATTTGTCAATAGATGATTGTAGTGATCTCGATTGTAAGGCGTAACCTCTGGACAGGTGTCTTGTAAAACAACTGCTCCCGCTTCTTCTAGAATTGCAATGCTACCATCTGCTTCTGCAAGTTCGTAATTATGAGAACTAGTGAAAACCCATAGGCGCTCATCTGGAATCTTTGCGCCCATCTCACTGTGAGCTCGAACAGTCGAAGCGGTGATTCTAATTTCCTCGAGACTTGCCTGTGGGCAACCAATTACAACAAGGTCAACTCTACCCTTTGGTGCTAAGTCAGCAAGTCTTCCCTCTAATTCGGCTTCAGTAAAACTAAGATGATTCTCTACCATTGAGCAATCAGGAGTTGGTGTAATGCCTTCAGCCCACAACATTGGGCAGCCATAATTTGCTGCTGCAGCAGTTAAGGCCTTCTTGCTGGCAAAACTGACGTACTCAGGAAGGCCCTTGATGAACGGCATAGGCCCATATGGCACATTCCAATCGGGTCTTACTTGCTTACCGATCCAGTCACCAAGTATCGACCAATCTGCTAAATCATTCAATTCGCATTCGACATTGACTACGATATTGGGCACTCTATTTTCGGGCAAATGCAATCCCCAGCGCGGGGCGTATCCTGTCAACGCGGTTGCCAGTGCTGATAATCCAGATTCTCTATTGGTAATGAGACTCGTCCATGAATTTGTGAAGGCTACTGCATTGGATTCCGACCAACTTGCAATTCCTGCCTCATCGTTTACTCCACGGTCATAGGGCGTGCAGGAAAGAGTTGCTTCAACACCAAGGCTCTCATATGCATGAATAATTTCAAATTGTTGTTCCAAAAAATCGGGATAAGCAATACCCATCTCTTCCATTCTACGCTTGTCACAACCTGCGGAGTTCAAGGTAGTAGGAATTGCTACCTTCCCATCACCCGCAAGGTCAGCCAAGAATCGCCTAAGGCCATGCCCTCCAGTGATTACAGAAACTCCAGATACATGGGAATGGTCGACTTTGACAAACTCTGCCGCACCTGCGGTGCGAGCCAAATCTACTACCAATCTAGCAGCCTTCTGGCGAGTTGTACCTTCTCCACCATCGAGCATAATCGCAAGAGCCGGTGGTAACTCCATAGATAGGGGGTGTAGGACATGGATGAATACCCTTGCGACGGGACAACCCTCTAATTGCTTGAGGGTGATACCAATTTCATGCCCGATGCTAATATTGAGAAAACAGACAGACTGCGAGCCCAAAAGCGTAAGCGTATTTGGATAGCCTTCATTGTAACAACCCTATTACTTTCAACAATATTGAGTAGTATGGCACTATGGATGAATATCGATCGAGTTGATGGAGAAAATGGGATTGATGGAGATAGTACACTTTCCAGAACTGGTCCCTTGTATGGTACACATGCATGCGAGGAAGGTGGTTTCTCAATTCAACTTGGAATAGATGATGATGGAAACGGTGAACTATCTGGTGAAGAGGTCGACCTTGTGAAAAATGTCTGTCACGGCAGAGAAGGTCAAAGTGGACCGATGGGGAACCGAGGATATGCAGGATACAATGGAACCGATGGAATGAATGGTACTGATGGCACCAATGGTACCTTGGGAGCAAATGCATTGACTAATGCTCAAACCGGCCCGTACGGGCCATGTCCAAATGCAGCTGTTATCACCAGTGGAACCGATTCTTCAGGTGATGGTATATTGGAAATGAATGAGACTAGTTACCAACTCAAAATGTGTTTCTCAAATCTCACTAGCGGGCGTCTAACTGATTTGAATTCTGGACTCGTGGATGGGTTTTCATCAACATGTTCAAAGGGAGTAATTCTTGAAGAACGTCTTATTTTTTCAGCATCAACAGTTGCAGGATGCAATCTATTCACCTACTCTGAGAATGGAATAATCGCACACAATCTTACTGGTGGACCTACAATAAGCCCTGGATTATTCATTGATTTTGTTGTACACAACGACCGCGTATGGTTTGACGCTGATGACGGCACAGGACGGCAACTATGGTCGAGCGATGGCAATTCAGTGCAGAAGGAAACTACTCTTACATCTGAAATTGGGGCTGGGTCGGTACTGATTTCTACAGAATCTGAA
>JASLKC010000029.1 GCA_030747785.1 Candidatus Poseidoniaceae archaeon
GAATTGAAAGTCATCGCTAAGGCATAACGTCCCGATTTCCGGGGCATTGGCATCATTGTGTGTCGCAATGAATAACTAGTGTACACTCATGCTAAGGAATACAGGTAGTGTACCTGTCTTAATCCGGAAGTGAAAATATGGATTTGAAAGGTACCGCTAGCAAAGTGTTGCAGGGTGATGTCAAGGGTGTTGTTTCTGATGTTTCTCATCAACTTGAGCGGACTATTGGCTTAGCAGGTGTCATCATTATTTCACTATCTGCAATGCTAGGTTCTGGACTTTTCGTTTTACCTTCTCTAGCAGCTAATATGATGGGGACTGGTATCTGGTTGGCTTACATCCTTGCGGCTGCAGTTGTGCTTCCAGGGGCGCTATCGAAATCAGAATTAGCATCAGCAATGCCAACATCTGGTGGGTCATATGTATTCATTGAGCGTACATATGGTCCGTTACTTGGAACAATTGCGGGGTTGGGTCTTTGGGCGTCATTTCTCTTGAAAGCAGCATTTGCACTAATTGGACTATCAGCATACACGATGGTAGTTTCAATCTACTTTGACATCGATATCAATAGCGATGTGGTTGCATTATCTGTATTGGGGTTAGTAGTACTGATCAATATTCTTGGAGTTAAGAAAATAAAAGTAATACAAGCACCGATAGTTGGATTATCGGTGCTACTACTCATTGGCCTTACATTAAAAGCCATGATATTCAACGACATTGACCTAACTGGCCCCGGTAAATCTGCATTTGAAACGGATGTATTTACTCTCGCAGAAACTGCTGCGTTTGTCTTCGTAGCCTATGCGGGCGTTACCAAGATTGCTGCCATTGCTGAGGAGATAAAAGACCCCGGGAGAAATTTGCCGGGCGGCATACTGATCTCATTAGCTGCTGCAACAATTCTGTATTCTGGTGTAGCATATATCATAATGTCAACACTCGATGGCGAGTGGTGGAATGTCGATGGCCAAACTGTAGAGAATCCAATATACATCTTCGCTGAAACTCTTGGTGGTAGCCTATTGGGGCTAATTGCTGCTATACTTGCAATATTGACGATGGCTTCTATGGCATTAGCAGGAATTCTTGCGGCTTCGAGATACATCTTTGCAATGGCAAGAGACAACTTGCTTCCTCAAGCACTAGAAAATGTAAATGCAAAATGGGAAACTCCACATTGGCCAATTATCATTACTGGAATAGCAATGGCATTAGCTATCATTTTCCTGCCGGTTAGTGATGTTGCAAAACTCGCAAGTGGTTTCCAAATAATGATATTCATTGTAGTAAATTCATGTGTAATAGTACTCAGAAAAACCGCGAATGAAAACCCAGATTACAATCCGACATACCATTCCCCGATGTACCCAATAATGCAATTGTGGGGAATTATTGGTGGAATAATTTTTGTCGTTATCATGGGAGAAAAGGCTGTAATCGGTGCGGTTGCTGCAATCATATTAGGATTAATCTCATACTATATTTATGGCAAAAAACATGCCCACCCAAGAATGACCCCCTTCAAGAAATTTAGAATGGAATTTAGTGGCCCCACGGCCGCAGAACATGAAAGGAGAAGTGTTGCTTTCCATGCGGCGGATATGGGTGGCAAGAATCACTTAACATTGCAAGAATTCCAAAATGCAATGCATGCACTTGGTTTCAACTATGATGATCGTGCTTGTCGAGTGATATTCCACCAAGCTGATTCAGACGAAAATGGAATTATCGAAATTGATGAATTCCTCGATTACTTTGAGCATGGTGAGAATGAAGAGTGATTGAAACTCTTTCAGGATAAGCGTGTCCACTCGCCGCTTTCACTAACCTGCCATGAGGTCAGTTCACCACTAGTATCGATATACCATCCAGTTTCTCCTTGGACGGTACCTGGCGCAGCCTGCATGATACCAGTTTTCTTGGCTTCTTCTGCTAATCGAACGCGCATTTCCTCAGGGGTTTCTTCCTGTTGAGATTCCACCTCAACTACTTGAGAAGGCTCCGGTTCTGCATCTGGAGGTACTGTATTCTCATATATCTGCAAATCAGCATCGATTTCCGGTTCTGAATCCTCTTCATCAAAGTCATCACTCCACAAATCTCCCTTCGAATCTTCAGCCTTCATTCTGCGAATTAAAACTACCATAATTGTTAGGAAAAGGAAGACTATCACCATCACCATCGACAGTGCTGAATTTGTATCGCCCAAGCCTCCTCCGAATAGAACCGCATCGACATCAAAAAAGCGTTGAGCGATTAATCCACTCCACAATACTTTGCAATCGTGTGATTTTCCAGCTTCAGAAACTTCAACCTCCCATGAATCCGAGCCGATGTGGCTTGCTTTTCCTACAGTGCAGTCGACTGTGGTATCCGACGGTTCGACTTCGATTCTATTTCCATTCAAATCGATAGCATATACTCGTATTATCAGAGTAGTACCCTGCTCAGGAATTTCGTCAGGGATTTCAGCAATTAGTCGCTCAGGCGCACCAGGGACCACAGTGACTGTGATATCGGCTGTAGCATCCCCTGCAGTAATACGAAGGTTCCACTCACCAGCCATTCCTCCAGATACCATCCAATGGCCATCACCCGTGGGTGAGGGGCTGACTTCTCCTGTGGGGTCATCAAAAATGAATTGGACACTTGCTGCTGGAGCCTGATTACCATGAACATCGAGAGTAGAAATCGAAATTTCAGACTCGGTGCCGCTTGCAACAGAAAAACCATCGTCAACATCTGTGACAACGTGACGGGCAGTACCTGGTGTAACTTCTATGTCAACAATGGCAAACACCCCTTGAGACATTGCACGAATTTCGTGCATCCCAAGTGATGAAGGTGCCCATTTGCCACCGGCAATTTCGATTTCCATGGTACGATCGATACCATCTATCATCCAAACTACATGCGTGTCATCCAGAATATTTCCATATTCATCTTCAAAAATTGGTGAGAGTTCTAATACACCATCCGAGGGTACCTTAGTGCCCGTGTCTGGAAGAATCATTCGTGCTAAGGAACCAGGTGTGACTTCAACATCGGTAATAGTTTCATGAACTGTCGCAGTCTCATTATCATACCATGTTGCAGAAATTGAATATGTTCCGACTGGACCGGGTTTCAATAGCATCCACGAAATGTGATCTGAAGCATCGAGTTCATCTGCAACATCCCATGCTCCGGTTACTGACCACTCATTTCCAACCGCATCGAATGCCATCAATGAGGCGACTACTGAACTTCCTGACCTAACCTCATCGGCGTCAAGATTGATGACCAGACCCACTGATGGGCCCATTTCTACATTAACGACTTGAGTTGCAGAAAATCCTTGATCATTCACTCCAATCGTCCAAGACCCAATTCGAGATGGTGTCCAAACAACTTGTTCACCATCTAGTTCAAGCGAACCAGATGGTACTGTCCAATTTGAAAGTGGAAGGAGTACTTGAGCATCATTTCCAAGCACGTCGGTTCTAATTGAAGTCAGATTTACTGGAATACCTGCACGAATATCTGTCGAGTTCAGTTCAATTGCCAGACCGGTTGCTGCAGCTGGAAGTACTCTGATAGTTCCGCTACCATTTGCCCCTGAAGAACTCGTTACATTGATCTCCCAAAGACCGGGTTCAGTGCTCACAAATACACCTTGAGAGGTAATTGTTCCACTCTCAGTACTCCATGTTAGTTCGCCCGCTTTTGAAATTCCAATTTCATTTCCATAGTTGTCAACGGCAATTGCATCTATCTGGATATGAGCCCCACTCTGTATTACTAGTCCAAATGGAATGATTATCTCAACTGGAGCACCCGGAACAATCAACATATTTACCTGAGTTTCCAATTCACTCCATACCATCCTCATAGTATGATTTCCAACTCCTGCTGGTGTCCAAGTTTTTGCTGAATGATTAATGGCACCATTATCACATCTCCAGCCGACATCTCCAGTGATAACATTACCAGCTCTATCCTCAAGATGTGCTGTTAAATTCACTATTTCATCGACATTGAACTCCGTTCGGTTGAAATCTGAAACGATTGAAACTGGCCACCCTGGAGTGACGGTGATTTGGAGAGTTTGATTCACTCCCCCACTTGTTGCTGTGATATTTACTATGCCAGACAGGCTAGGGGTGAATAATCCAGTTGAATCAATTGAACCACTAGAACTAGTCCAAGAAACCGCTTCGTCGATAATATTTCCACTATTATCCTTGACTACCGCATTTAGCCGCAATGCGCCATCTGCAGTCAATTCTGTACTTGGGCTATCTATCTCAATACTAGCTGGCACGGCAGCAGAAACTGTTGCAAATGTGGGTAGCAATAGCAAAATGATCAGGCTGAAGGTGAGTCGTCTATTCACGAGAGTCATCCCCCTACACCAGTCTCATTTATGGCTATCAAACAAACCCTTCATTCAGTCCATTCTGCCCAATCTGCTTCGCCGCTATCACGGTACCACCATGTTCCGTTTTCATCTTCGGCCCATTCTGTACCATCATCATCGTAACGATGCTCTACTATCCATGACGTGTCCTCTTTGGGTTCAGGTTCACTTGGTGGCGGACCGCTCGGTCCTGTACCTTGTGGCCCCGTAGGTGGTGCGCCGCCATAGTAATCGTCATCACCATCATCTTCGTCTTCATAATCTTCATCATCATAATCTGAAGAACCTGAACGCATTACCATTACGATAACAACTAACAAGACAATGAACATCAACAAACCTAGAACAGCGCCCGCGTAATATAGTGCGCCTCCAGCCTCAAAGAATCCGAGGAATGTTCCATCAACTTGTATTTCTTCGGATGTTTGGACATTTCCTTGTTGAACTGTTATGGTTTGCTTACCCTCATCAAGTGTAGTAATTTCCCAATTACTCGCATTTAGTTGAATGATTGTCATTCGTCCAGTTGCCTCGACAGTAGTAGATGGTGGTACACTGATTTCGTTGCCCCATGCATCATAGGTTTGCACCCAAATCTCTAATGTTTCAAGTTGATTTACTTTGCCGGACCAATCAAAGTCGTCCTTACCTTCAAGAATGTGGAAAATGAGGACGTTTACCTTTGGATTAGGATTAACATTTACCGTCCAAGTATTAGTTGCAGAACCAACTGAATAGGTTAGAACATGCTCGCCCATTGAAGTAGCATCCCAATTATACTCGCCAGCCTCACCAGTTGAATTCACAACTGGCGATTTCTTATCGTCCTCTATCCAGTTTACATCCTGAGGGAATTCATTGCCGTCTGAATCGGTACCTGTTACTTCAATGCCGTAAGTATCTCCTGAGATTGCAGTATTAGCAGGAACCTTTGCATCTACAGAAACGGCTTCACCATGTCTCACAATAATGGCCACAGTTTCTGAAATTTCATATCCTTCGTCATTGATTGCCCAAGCAGTAATACTCCAATTCCCAACTTCAGTCGCTGGCCAATTGCCCGATGATGCAAGTATTGCATCGGTCAGATTCGTGGTATTGCCATTTGCTGTATTTGTCAAACGATAGTTAATTATCGAAGAATCAATGATATTGCCATCACTATCGGTCAAAGTTGGTACGAAGTTTAGGCTCATATCAGCATCCATGTCACAAGACCATGTGTCTTGCGGGGTAAGCGGTGCATCACAGGCAGGAGAAGGCTCAATCAAGTCTATTGAAACTAAATCTCCGTGTGTAACAATAATACTCAATGAAACCTCTAGGAATGAAGAACCACCGTCAAATGTTGCATAGAGAGTATATGGCGTCGAACTTGCATGAACTGGGACGAAGTAAGTGCTGGACGCATAGAACTGTTGGAGGACATCTTGATCATTATACAATGCATGTTCAATTCTCCAATTGACATCTTCTGTCCATCGATTACCATCAGAATCATGCGCCTTTACCTTAACAGTGAGGTCACCATCTGCTGTCAAATTTTGTAGAGAATAGGTTGAATCCACAGATTCGACAACTAGAATTAATCCAGTGATTGCTCCTTCGCTAATCTGAATTGTAACTTCAGCTTCCATTCCTGCATATTGAGCCTTGATTAATTTTGCACCACGACTCTCAGCATGCCAAGTAGCAGGCTGGCCTTCTTCCAACACTCCATCTAAATAAGTCCAATTTCCAGATGGTACAAGGACTGAAAGCCTGTTACCCATAATATCGACTCGAGTAGTATTGAAGAAAACTTGGTCATCCGCAGTAATTTCTGTATCTGAGGCATTTAATTCCAGATAGGACATTTCTCCGTGATCCACACTGACATTAAGTGAATGCGAGATTCCTCCTGTAGATAGCATAGTAATCTCGTGAACTCCAATTAGAGTAGCGAAATATGTTCCATTTCCTTCAGTAAATACACCTTCTGCTGCATTCCAGGAGATTCCTCCGCCAACTGCTAAGTCAAGCACATTGCCAAATTGGTCATGTAAAGTCCAATCTAGAATACAGGTAGTTCCTGCCTTGATGACATCTTCACATCCTGAGGTCTCATAGTGCGTTGGAGCACCTCCATTAACCACAATAAGGACATCAATAGTTTGAGTAGACCATCCTACAGTAATCGTATGAGCACCGGTTGCAAATGGCATGAATGTCGGTCCTGACATGCTTCCATTAGTTGGAGTGTAAATGATGGTCTGGCCTGGAACGCTATTTCCATGCTGGTCCTGTATTTCGGCATTAATGGTGAATGACCCATCTGCAGTAATTATCCCACTTGTTTCTAACACTACGAGCGTAACCGGTGCACCGGGGGTAACTGTGATTGTCTCAATACCACAAATAACTCCGAAACATGCCTTGATTGTGTGCTGACCTACTAATACTGGAGTATACAGTCCATTTGAATCAATATTGTCATCACTTGAGTACCATGTTACATCTTCACTAATCATAGTACCAAGAGCGTCTTCTAAGAGATGAGAGTACTGAACTGAAGTATCGGCATCTGTAGTAGTGCCCATAGGAGATACTGTTACTGAATCTACATTGGTATAGTTCATTGTAACCATAGGACGAACTGAAAGTTCTCCCTCACTTGAATGGAATTCCATCCAAGCTGCACCAGCATCAGGTGTAGCGATAATTATCCATGCGTGGTCACCATCCATCTGCATATAGTCATGACCAAGTTCCAACCACACATCTGTCGAACCTGCCATTACAGTAGTAGAAGAAATCGCTGTAGAATTATAATCTGTTCCTGCTGTCATTCCAGGTGTGGCCCAATTGATTCCCGACGAAGATGAATTCCAAGTCGAACCTGATTGACTCCAAGCGCCTGTTAAGAGCCTATGAACGGAGAAAGTTAGTGAGGTAGCACCATTGAACTGCTGGTCTGAGACTTGTAGTTGTACAGAAGCTGAATGGATATTAGCAGCCATTGGTAATGGAATCTGACTATTATCGAGAGCAATTATCATTCGGCATTCAGTTAATGCGCCTTCACAATCGGTACCTACCAGCATAGGGCTACTACCATGATTATGATCAGGATGGCCGTCTCCAATGTATGAATCTCTGATATTTGTATGACCTAAATCAGCGACCTCATTACCGGTTTGGAAAAGATATGTCCAAGTGTGATCTCCATTGTCAGTATTGCCCTGTGGGTCACCAATTGCAAAAGTACTGCGTGAGGAAGAAGGACCCGGAATACTGCCGTTAATCGCTTGAACCCACCACTGATAAACTGACCCAGCGTCTAAATTATTTGCGAATGTAAAGGTATTACCATTGATTTCAGAATCCTCCCAAGACTTGTACTTCAGTTGCCCGCTTGCCTGAGAAATTGTAACAACATATCCAGTGGCATTTGGAACTGCGTTCCAACTCAATTGTGGTTGATCTTGGCTAGAAAGAACCCAAGAACTGGTGTTGTAGAGTATCGCTCCATCTGCTGGATAATTCAGCGTTGGTTGAGCTGGTGGTAAGACGCCATTCACGTTATCAACATAATCTAGAATCAAACGAGGTCTGTAAGTTTCATCCCAGAAATCTCCGGAATGGAATCCATGTCGAGAACCGGGAGTTCCAACAGACTGTAACAAGACTGTCAATGTATTATTACCATTCAATACATTCGCTTGTGCCAGAGAAGTGATATCCCATTCAACCCAAGTATTAGGCGGAGCCATCAGAAGAGTAGACCTCGTAATCTCTGAAGTTAGACACGACGGAGAATTATTCCAAGTAACGCTATTCTCATTGAATGAATCACATGCATGAGCACTTACGGTCAAAGACGAAGTTCCCGAAACATTGTGCCTATACATCGACAGCAAAGCGCTAGTTGGCGTCATTGCTGCTGGGAATGGTAACTCTCCCAAATCGAAAGTTATCAACATCTGTGTTTCACCAGAACCACTTGGTGCGAGTCCAAGATTCATTACTGATGATGCCCCTAGTGCAGTATTTCCTAATGTTGAATCTATTGTTGAATCTGGAACTCCTGGCAAGTCACCAGTCTCTTCAAAGATTGAATTCTGATATAGGGTGATTGTATGATTTCCTGCACCATCATCCGAACCATAGGTTCCGGGCACTCGGAATGAGTGTGTACTTGTCCAAGTACCTAAGCGGTGGTCTTGTTCTGCTCTCACTCTCCAATATAGCCAATAATCATCCCAATCGATGTCATCTGGTGTGACAAATGACATTACTTCGCTTCCATTAATTGTCGAAGAACTGAAAGTTCCATTATGTGATGATGAATCACTGAAATCATATAACCAAGTATTATCCATATCAGCGAAGTTTGGATCCAAGGAAACTTGTCCAACCCAACGTGTTTCATTGTTGATTGTAGACTCCCAAGTTGAAGTTACATTGTCAGCACCACGCGGGCGTGAAGAGGTCTGATTCCAAATCGTTGAACCGTCCAAAGGTAATACTCCTGTTGCAGCAGGTGGAAGCCATTGTTCTCCTGTCCTCCACGAGAGAGATAATTCTGGCCTCAATGTTTCATCAACATTGTAATTACTACTAGCGAAATGCCACTCATCTAGAGTGTCAGGTATTGATATGATTAGTGAAATTGTATCGCTACCGGATGCATGTGCATGCTGAACAGCATATGACACATCGAGGTCCACCGTAGTATCTTCATAGGTCATATTTACCGAATCAACCGCTTCCCAATTATTCACTGAGGGGTTAAGATTCCAGGAATTATTGTTGCCCGTTGGGCTTGCATATGTCGCACTTTCATTCCATGCAGATGTGATTTCACTTACTACCAAAGTAACTGTTTCTTGATTAGGCTCTCCTCCATTGAGTCGATTCAATGTCAATGTTGCATTGACGAATTCATGTGAATCTGGAATTGGTAGACTCGACCAGTTAATTTGAATCAGCGCAAGAGAATGGTGCGAGGATGATGAGGTAACATTCGAACGTCCGGCAATCAAAAAGGCACCTCTTTCATACGAGCTCATTGTAGACCCTGAGTCAATGCTTGTGTCAAGGAAAATACTTGGATAAGCAAGCGCCTCAACTAGTTGGCCTTCTTGTAGGCTCAAATTTGCATCTGTTGAATTGATTGTCGCTCCTGTAGCAGATGGGATATGGAATATACTCGAACTACTCCTACTACCGAGAATATCATCGTTAATTGGTTGAACAAACCATCTGAAACTTGTGCCAACTGTAAGATTGGTTGGAGATACTAACGAATAATTGCCAGTGGAGTCTTCCCCCCATCCAGTAGTAAGTTCACGGCTATCAAACATAGTCCATCCAGAGCGAAGATTTGAGTGATCATCGTAAATGAATAAGCGCCAATCATCAACACTTCCTGAATTTGCATGGTACCATTCAAAGGTGGTATTTCGGTCTGGCAATAGAGCATGCGTAGAAGTATCCCACACAATTTGATTATTGCTTGGCAATACGTTATTTCCAGCAGTTGGTGCGGTTGAAGCGCTACCATTTGTCCATGTTAGGTTCATCCACGGATGCTGCGAAGCTGTTCCATTAACCGATGTGAAAATAGTTTGACCTTGTCCAAGAGTTCCTTGCAACATTATTGAAAGGTGGGACTCGCCAGAAGAATATGCTGCTTGAACTAATTCTGTGACATCAAGTGTCATCCAATTGGCATTTTCACCATCTTCTACGTCGCTAAGTCCTCCACTATCATTAGTGCCGAGGCCAGCGCCTTCGTCCCATTCAAAAGTTCCATCATAATGTGAGCCATTTGCATTTGAATTCCAATCGACGAGAACTGGGTGCACCGAAACATGGTTTGAACTACTAGAGCCAAATTCTGCATACATATTGAGAGTCGCCTCAGAAATGTGAGCGTTTTGTGGATTTGGTAACTCCGTCAATGGGATCTTTAGCAACGAAGTGGCATTATTTCCATTACTATCGGTTCCTACCTTAAGAGAAGTAGAACTTGAATGAGTCTGGTTGAAATCTGTGCCCCCATCAACAACCCAAGTATCGATGAAGTTGGGAATATTCAGATGCGGTAATGCATCTCGGTGACGTATCTCAACTGCTGCTGAATCTTGATCGATTTGCCAAGTCGTAATATCTGGAAGTTGGAAGTGGTATACATTAGACCAATCTCCAATTTGGTTAGTTGCAGATGTTGCTCTGACTCGCCAATACCATGTATTACCGACAAATAATTCTGAACTGATATCAAATGTCATATTGGTAATATCAAATCCTGCATCATTCCAACTTGCAGCAGTAATCAAATTTCCAGTATCAAAAGTATCTGAAGTGTCGAGCTCAATCGACCAGCCTCCTACTGTCACGTTGCCAGAAGTGAAATTCCACTCAAGCGTTGGCTGAGTGATTGGAGATGGTTCAACACCTTGTTCTACTGACCAACTTCCATTCAGAGGCATGTTTGGCATTGGTTCTGCAGGAACTGCATTCGAACCAGGAACATAGACAAAGGAGATTTGTGGGCGATATGAGGCAGTTGGATCAGAGTTTGGATTGAGTAATATATCTCGGTTATTGCCAGTTCCAATTCCAACCAATCCCACAATCAAATCAACGGATCTTCCATCACGCATTGCGTTTTGGACAGCTAATGTAACATCGAGTTCCATCCTATCCCCTGGAGAATAACTACTTCCTATCGAAGTTGAATCGAGTAGACTTGCACGCTCCCATCCCTTTGCGCCTGAAGTACCCCAACTATTCACGCCGTCATAGGTTGCCCAAGTTGCTCCGGTTTCCGTCCAATTATGCTGATGTGATTCCCATGCAGCGACGACTGGTGTACCTGTAGGATAATCGTCGAGTCGCATTGAAAGTTCTGCGCTTTCAACTGCATATCCTGATGGTAATAGATGACTGACCAAATCACATCCAATCAATACACTTGTCTCTGCAGGATAAGTATTGTAACTAATCTGCATCACATCTTCGCCATTGTAATTTGAACTTGTAGTTCCACTATCGATGTACGTGTCCCCACAATAAGGTGCATCGCCAGCAGTTGTAGCATTTCCATGACTCAACCTCATCTCGTATCTATCATTTCCAAGATGCTGAGATTCTAATGCTGAAACCACGAAACTATCTTCGGACCACCATCCTTGATGGTCATTTGAATCGCGATGAGAAATTCTCCAGTGATAACCCACTCCTAGGTCTAGAGGTTGTGAAGCTAGGGACCAATTTCCATCTGAAGGTGCGAAATCGGTATCTACGGATGTATCGACCATCTCCGCAATTTCACGGAAATCAGCATCTTTTGAAAGTTCTAGAATCATGTCATTACCGGAGACTCCGGCTGTACTCCATACGAGGTCAGGAGTGGTATTTCCGCTAAGGTTGTGGCCGGAGACATTCCAAACTCCAATTCCGCCAATTGGACTGGATAATGAAGGAGCACTCGGTGCTTGTCCAGTACCATATCGGTAAGTGATTTCCATTACTGGTTCTGTTCCATCAAGCGTTTCAGTAGAGTCGAAAACGACATTGGAACTTCCCGATACTTGTCGCCCATATGTCGAAGCCACGAACATCAAATCGAGTGCGTCATCGCTTGTCGAAGATGTTGTGCCTGAATTTTGATCGATATATCTCTGGAGAGCAGCTGTCAAATCAAAGTCGAAAGTAGAAGAAGTCTGATTGCCCATCATATTTGCAACAGACATCGATTGGACTCTTCCACCATCGTCCCACCAAGTAGAACTGGTGGATTTCTTCCAAGTTACCGCATCTTCATCCCACGCGTCTGTATCCATTACATGGGCGGAAACTAATGCGGAACCTGACGAAGAATTTCTGTTCAAAGAAAGTGTAGCGCTTACAATTGTTGAATTGGAATGCATTCCAATATCATCGAGATTTAATCGCATCAACGCGTATTGTTGCTTAGTAGTAGAAGTGGCTCCGATAGTAAACGTTTCATCAGCACCAAAATTGAGGTTTTTCGATTGCCCAGATGTGCTGTCAACAAATGAGTCTTCGATAGTATCCTCTGATAATCCAAGATCATCAAATGTGAAAGAGAAGGTTGCAGTTCCATCGTTATTATCGGTAACTGAGTGCCCTGGGAGATGGAAGTATCCTGTGGTCCAATCACCAATCTGACGTGTTGAATCTATGGCACGCATTCGGTAATACATGGTTGAAGAATTCGTTAATGCGTTGGTCGACATCCCCATCGAACCCGAAGTGCCATTAGTGGTAAACAGGCTTGAGTTATCCTCAGTATTCCAATACCAACCAGCATCTAAATCTGAAATAAATTCCTCCCCTAGTGACAATTGGATTTGCACATCATCTCCACTGAGTGCTGACCAACTCAAATCAGGAGTAGTAGCAGCTCTAATCACAAGTCCATCATTAGCCATCAATGCAGCACCATCTTCGACGAAATCAGGAGTGAGGCTTCCGCCAGACCCCGGAGTGCCCATTGTGTAGGTGACCAATAGCGAAGGATGGTTTGAGGTAGTCATCGCATCGGAAGTATAGCAGGTATATCCGGTCCCTGTTGCAGCGAGTAGCACATTTACAGTCGAACGATTATTTGCAGCTGCATCCTGTACAATTGCAGTGACGTTGATGTCGAAAGTATTGTTGTCCAGACCAGTAAATGGTGGCTCCCACGAATCGTGATCGGAAGTAGAATCAGCGCCTGGCTGGCCCCAATTTGCAGACTGAGTCGGCCCATTCCAAGTAACTGTGCTCTCAGTCCAAGTCTTCTTCATTCTCGATGAGAAAATGTTGATTGTGTCGACATTGGATTGATTGACTCCACATGTCACCTGAAGTAAAGCGTTTGAGATGACATATGATGAATTGAACGAATTATTGAATGCGATTAACATCCTACCCTCTCCCGACTGAGTTGGGCCAAGTTCTACCGAAATGGCTGAACCAAAGTTGTCCATCGAATACCCTGAATCGATTCCCGCATCCATAAATACGCTAGAAGTGGTAGTTGTCCAAGAAATAGACTGCTCCTCTTCAAGGTCTGATGGCCACTCAGGCAACGCTTCTGGCAATAGTAAATCCGCTACTAAGAACATCAAAACTAGTGTCATTGATCCCATAAGACTTCGGGGGTTGATGGTGGGTTGCGACATGTGGCTCGCACCCCCACTATCAGTAGAGGTATAGGTTCCTTTCGGCTGGCCACCCTACGGGTGGCCGGAGAAAATCACTGATTATGATTACAAAGCGAATGTTCAAGGTGCATCGACCACGACCTCTGTAGGCCATGAGCGAACTATGGGTCGAACGACATCGCCCCCGCACGGTGGGTGACATCAAAGGACAGACAAGTGTTGTACAACGTTTGGCTTCCTATGCAACGATGAAGGACTTCCCTCACCTTCTTTTTGCAGGACCCCCCGGTACTGGTAAGACCACAGCGGCGATGGCCCTGACTCGCGATGTATTCGGCAAGGAATTTCGTCAGAATTTGCTTGAAATGAATGCATCTGATGAGAGAAAACTCGAAAGTATTCGTACGAAGGTAAAACAATTCGCCCGAACCGCCCCTTTCGGCGGTGCGAGTTTCAAAATAATTTTCCTCGATGAAGCTGATGCATTGACCAATGATGCGCAAGGTGCTCTTCGTAGAATTATGGAACAATATGCAGAAACATGCCGATTTATTCTTTCGTGCAATTATTCATCCAAAATCATTGAGCCAATCCAAAGCAGATGTGCAGTTTTCAGATTCCGCCCTCTCGCTGAGGCCGAGGTAAGTGATCAGGTTCACAGTGTCGCAAAAAGTGAGGGTGTTGCTCTTGACGATGATGCCGCAGAAGCCCTCGTAAGAATCAGTCAAGGTGACCTTCGTAAAGCAATTACTGCTCTGCAAGTAGCTGCAGCACTTGAGAGTAAAATTACTCGGAATTTAATATACGAAACAAGTGCGACAGCCCCCCCTGAATCTCTCCATCAATACCTCATGGCATGCCGCCAGGATGGTTTTCATGCTGCGAGGCGAAGACTACGAGAATTACTCGACCGTTATGGTCTAGCTGGAACTGATTTTGTTAACCAATTACATCGTGAATTATATGGTGCAGACTTCCTAACTGAAATTCAAAAATTGGATTTAACCGAATTGATGGCAGAGATTGACTTCCGTCTAGTTGAGGGTGGTGGCGAGTCGGTACAACTCGATGCCTTGACTGCTAGATTGTGCAGGCTACTAGCCTAATCACTCAGTTGTTGATTCCTCAACTACTGGCTCTACAATCTCAACATTCAGTGTCACAGTTCTGGTATTCTCCCAAGGGGATCCTTGCTCTGTAACCTCTACGACAATTTCGTGTGTTCCAGCTGATAAATTATCAGGGAGAAGCACGGCAAATGGTTTATCGATATCGGGATGAGGTCTGACACTTTTCACTAAACTTTCATTCACATTATCGTAAAATGATGCATCGTTCAAATATTCTCCAGACAAGGAATATGTTGAGTCGGAGGGGTCGGCATTATCTGAGAATGAGAACAATATCCACGCATTCGAATAACCGGTTTCAAGGGTAACTGTACCCTTTTTCGCTGCTGAATACTCCCATCCCTCATCGCCTTCCATTGCCACGCCCCATGAACCATCGATTTGTGGGGCAACAATATCCCCAAATGGCGCATTGGATAGTAGAAATGTTGCTGCAAGCCAGCAAAATGTGTGCAAAAATGATGCTTTGAACCAGGTTCCCTTTGTGTAATGCTCAACAAACTGTTTCGGCATAACCGCACGATGAATAGAAGGTATGAGCAGAATCAATGATAGTGGGATAAACCACAATAAATCTGGCTTCTCTTGAGTTGATGGCATGATGAGGTATCGCATGATTACCGCTACAAAAATTGCGAAGCCGATAACCAACCACATGGATGCAGCATCAGCCTTTTCTTTGGCTACATGCTTGGCGGGGTCAAAAGATTCTATTCCGAGATCTGCCCCGCTTCGACTGCGCTTTTTCTCGCCACCTTTACCCCTATTGCGTCGTTCAGCGGCGGCCGCGGCCATGGCGGTGTTAATGTCGACCATCAGTTATGCGGAATGACGACGGGAGATGAAGCCTTCGCACTAAAATTACCATCGATTTCTGCCGCATAATTCAAAGAGGGAGCCTCGGTGGGCGGACTAACTGCCGGGGTGGCGTAGTTGGTGGCGCGTCGGACTCATAGGGCAGCTCTCCGGAGCTATTGAGACGTGCAAAGCCCCTTCTCATGTCTGAGACATCCGAAGGTCGCGGGTTCGAGCCCCGCTCCCGGCACCAGTTTTGAAAGGCGTTTTGTAGGAATTATCGAGTTTAGGCCGATGGAAAAAAAACACCGTAATTTACTACGTCGGTCTAAGTTGCAATTTCAATTTTCCAATTGAAATTCATTCGATTATTCGGGTTTTCATCATCAATGATTATGTTGCGTGAGCATAACCATAGGTTATGGTCGAGGCACCTGAGGTCGGTAGTCGGGTGAAGATTGCCGTCGATGGATTGGCGGGTTCTACTACTCATGAAGGAGTTGTTCTCCCAGGAGCAGCTACTGGACACCTTACTCTGAAATTAATCAACGGTTACAATGTCAGCCACCCATTATCCATCATTAGCAACATAGATGTCGTCGCTGACGGAACATCGATAATTCCAGAATCCATTTCAGAGATAACCCAGAACTCATCGTTGCCCCGCATCACAATAATTCACACGGGTGGCACAATTGCATCTAAGGTCGACTATGCCACCGGTGCTGTTGTTGCGCGTTTTGAGCCAGAGGAACTACTCTCTTCTGTTCCTGAAATTCTTGACATTGCTCAAATCGACTCGGTGAAGTTGGGTAATATGTGGTCTGACGATATTAGGCCTCAGCATTGGAATGCAATGATTGATGCGACTCAGTCGGCGTTTGATTCGGGATCTGTGGGGGTGGTAATTACTCATGGTACCGATACTTTACACATTTCAGCATCGGCATTATCCTACGCTTTCGCCGGCACAGGGGGGAAGCCAGCAGGACGGATTGTTTTCACCGGCTCTCAGAGGTCGTCTGATCGTGCCTCTTCCGATGCAACTGAAAATTTGCTTTCTGCAGTTCACTGGGCTGCTCATGGCCCAGAGGTTAGCGGAATAGGCGATGCTGCAGTAACGATAATGCATGCAGGTTCGGGAGATGGCGTTTGTGCAGTTTGTCCAGGAATTGGTGTTCGTAAACTTCACTCTACTCGCAGAGATGCTTTCAAAACTGTAAATGCCGACCAACTCGGCGAGATTATTATCTCTAAGGAAGGGATTAGCCATACATCGTCAACAGATGCTTCCTCACGGTCCGTATCATCTCCAACAAAGTACGACCCAAGTATCAAAATCGCCCAATTCCTTGCCGGCCCTCACCTCTATGCCGACATGCTGGAAGCCGCTGAAAACGCAGGATATTCCGCTTGCATTATCCACGGGACAGGACTTGGTCACTTACCGATTGAAGATTCGATGGGTAATGCGCCAGAAAATACCGCTCTTGAGTCGGCAATTAGTTCAGCAAATATTCCGATTATCATTGCCAACCAATGTATTCACGGACCAGTCGATCTCAATGTTTACTCTAAAGGAAGACGTCAACTGGAATTGGGTGTGTTAGGACACGGTTCTACAACCAGTCCTGATGCTCTCTTGACCAAGATACATTGGGCTCTATCTAATGGCCACGACCTCAATGAGGTCCTCGTAGAGGACCTATGTGGGGAGAACGCAACATCCTTGATGTCTTGACCGCTTCAATGAAGAACTACGTCGTTGTGGACAATACCATGGTGAAGGATTCGAGCGACGCGCTCGAGGACTTGCGTTACAAGCGCGAACAGGCACGCCTTGGTGGCGGACTCAAGCGCCAAGAAGCGATTAGGAATAGTGGCAGAGGCACTGCAAGAGAACGTGTCAGACTTCTATTGGATGAGGATTCCTTCGTCGAAATCGATGCTTTCCTAACCCATCGTACTACTGACCATGGAATGTTCATGCACGAATTGCTTGGAGATGGTGTTGTATGCGGCCATGGCACAATAGATGGTCGCAGAATATACTGCTTCGCTCAAGATTTCTCGGTACACGGAGGCTCGATGGGCGAAATGCACGCCCGTAAAATCGCAAAAGTCGTTGAAATGGCTGAACGGGCAAAAGTGCCACTGATCGGTATTTGGGATGGCGGTGGACAACGTGCACACGATGGAGTTGCAGCATTGGGTGGAACCGGAGAATTACTCGATAGATTGGTTCAATGCAGTGGCCGAATTCCGATGATTTCCCTTGTTCTTGGCCCAGTTGTTGGAGTGAGTGCTCTTGGAGCTAGTCTCGCTGATTTTGCAATTCTTGGAAGTGAGCATGGACAGTTATTCATGTCCTCTCCTCTCGAAACTCCCGAATGCATCAGTGGCGAAATCGATGCAGCGGGCTTAGGTGGTGCAAATCTCCACGCAAGCAGATCTGGAATCGCTTGCTTAATCGCAGAAGATGAAGAAGAGGCATGTGCTCTTGCTGTTGACATCCTCGGTTTCCTTCCCGACCACAATATGGCAGACCCTCCTCTCGAACCAACGACAGACGACCCTGGACGGCTAAACCCCGATTTGGAAGCTCTGGTTCCCGACAATCCAAATCGACCATATGACATGGTGAAAGTGATTGAAGAAGTTGTAGATGATGGCTACTTCATGGAATTATTCAACTCATATGCCGAGAATATCATTATCGGCTATGCAAGGCTTGACGGAAAGCCTGTAGGCATAGTTGCTAACCAACCTAAGGTCCTTGCAGGATGCCTAGATATCGATGCTTCAATCAAAGCTGCTCGATTTATCAGAACCTGTGATGCATTCAACATCCCACTTGTGACATTTGAGGACGTTCCGGGATTCCTTCCAGGAGTGGTTCAAGAATGGGGCGGAATTATTCGCCATGGAGCGAAACTACTCTTTGCATATGCAGAGGCAACTGTACCCAAATTGACAATGGTAACTCGTAAAGCCTACGGTGGAGCATATCTTGCAATGTCTTGCAAACACTTGCAATCGGACTACAATATCGCTTGGCCAACAGCAGAATTAGCCGTGATGGGTGCTGAGGGTGCTGTCAATATCATACATCGGAGAGAAATCGCTGCTGCAGATGATGATCAAAAGGAAAATGTTCGACTACAACTTGTGGAAGAATACAAGAATAAATTTGGTGACCCATATGTGGCTGCTCAAAATGGTTGGCTCGATGATGTAATCGAACCTTCTGAGAGTAGGTTGAGGTTAGTTCGCGCCTTGAAAATTCTATCATCAAAGCGTGAATGGAGCCCTCCAAAGAAACACGGGAATATCCCGTTATGAATCATTTTCACGAAATTTCACTTGCCTAATAATTGTGAATAATAGCAAAGCGATTACACCTAATCCCACCGGCAAAACCCATTGAGGAATCTCTCCACTGGACTGGTCTTCAGCAATTGGTTTTACCTCTTCAATCTCAACATTCTCGAAATCGATATTCGACCATTCTTGAGCATAGGTGTCCCATACGCTAACCTCTATCTTCTTCCAACCAGTATGGTTTACTGGATATTTGTAAACTGTTGAACAAGTGATGTATCTCTCACCTGTGCACTCAGTTTGGTGGTTAATCGAATCGCCTTCATAGGTAATATTGTGAATCAAACCACTCAAACCATCTGCATCATCAATTACCCATAACATGGAGATTTGACCTTCTCTAGATGAGAGAGAAGTAATAGAAATTATTGGTAAATCTACCACGGGTTCAATGGTGATCGATAATATGCCTGTGACATTGGAATTTCCATCATCTACAACCAATGAATAATCTTGGCTAAATCCATGCTCATTAAGATGCCCTGCAATAATTAAGTTGTGCCCAGAAAGGGTCACTGCGAGTAAATCTGAAGAACCATTGAGTGAATATTGCAGGTCATCCCCATCCACATCGAGAACTATATCGGAAATAGATATAGTTAGGGCGTCATCTTCATCGAGACTTATGTTCCAATCTCCAATAAGTTCGAGAGGGTCATCAATCGCATCGACTACTACTGGGATGGAAATTGTGATTGGTGATGTCGAGCCATCCGAGACAAACACTTCTACGATTTCAGCACCATTCCAATTTGGTAATGGGTCGATTAATACCGACGCTCCTCCAGTAACAATTCTCAATCCCTCGTACTCCATAACCGGGCTTGTTTCGAGAGTTGAATCCTCTGGGTCTGTAACATATAGCGTCATGTCGACTATTATCGTCTCACCATCTTCGTCGACTCTTTGTTGAGGTACCGTTTCAATCTGAATTACGGTATCATCTACTGCCGAAACTACAACTTGTAATGTGATGTTGGCCTGGTCATATACTCCAGCCATCAATACTAGATCTAACAGAACAGTACCAGACCACTCTTGGTCAGCGACGTGATAAATGGTGAAAGAATCTGCATCCCATGTCAAATTTAGGCGTCCATTATCACCTGTTATTTCTGCAAAAGCAAGTTGGATTTCAAGCCCATCAGGGTCGACTGCAAGGGTTGAAGCCTGCATTGAAGCATTGGAATGCTGTTGAATTAATACATCGGGAAGTGGCGAGGTAACTATCATTGGAGTATCGGCCCTAGTAATCAGTGACTCCGACCAATCAGAGAATGAATGGTCGCCAATGTGCAATTCGATTATTTGCATTCCCGGCAACAAATCATCACCATTCAATTCACAGGATGCAATGCCATTTTCTAATTGCCCTGCAAATGATTCACCCGTGAAAGTTCTGCAACTTACATTACCAGTAGCAGGAGTTCCGTCACGCATAGTTACAGCTGAAGATAAAGTGAAATTATCACCTAATTGTACTGAGTTCAATGACGGTTGTGCATCAGCCAATTGGTATAGTCGGCTGCGATCCAAATTCTCATCAATATATGCATCACTATCTCCAGAAGATTCTTTGTTTTCACGATTAAATGCAACCTGATAGGCCGAATCATCACCGCGCAAACTGAGGTTTAGATATGGCAAGATATGAGCGATTGCATGATTCCTTTGTTCTTCCTCAGACATACTTCCTTCGCCGTCCAGTAATCCTTCTATGAAGGTAGAATCCTCTTGGAATTGTATGTGGTTACCTCCGAGTTGATGCATTACTTGCCAAGCTCCTGGCCATCCTTGAAGGTAATTCATCACTTCATCACTAGCAGGCGCAATGTCATCTGCAGTACCAGTCAAGAATAGTGCTGAAGAAGGTCGTGCAAGAATTGTCGTCCCTTCACTATGCTCGGTTTCACTACCATCGAGACCGAGTCCGAATAACCCGCTGAAAGTGTGATCGCCCGACCTAACCAATTCAGCAGCAGTATGTGCTCCAGTACCATGACCTGCTAATGCAATATATTCCATTGCAAGCATTCCGGCTGTTCCATTTATTGGACCTGTGCCATCATTTAATGCCAGTAATCTCTCTTCAATCAATCCCCAATCATCTTGACTTGCATCTACTACGAATGAGATGTAACCCGCACTTGCAAGAGAATCCTGTAACCATACATATTGCTCTACATCCTCACCACTATCAGGAAAGAATACAATTACCGCAAATGGACCATTGTTTGCCATGTCAGCGCGCCTACCATCTGTCATTCCAGGATATGAAATGCGGAAATCACCAACTTCCGGATTATTTCCTTGATCCCAACCCACTGGTGCCGGATTGACATTCTGCGGTGGGAATGATGCATTTACTGAAGCGACTGGTCCAAGGAGAATAAGAAAAGCCAACAGAAAGCAGCGTCTCATGCAAGATGCACCTCGGCAGCAACCAAACGTGTCATCAAAAGATCTAGGCTCGGTAGTAAATCACTATGTCGAGGAGACCAGAGTCTTGACCAAGCAAGTAGATGCTGAGCACAAAGTAACCAGCGCCCATCGGCATTTGCTGAAAGATATTCAATCCTCGAATCAAAATCTCCTTCCATAACCCCGTACGGTGCCAAAATATCTCCTCCTCCTTCATCGAAATCGATTTTGAGGTCTGGTTCATCATCACATAATTCCCAAGGGCCTTCCTCATTTAGCGCCCTTCGCCCGCCAAGGTGGTTTATCTTCCCACCAGCATCACACCAAGCGGCGGCTACCGAGCGAGCGGTTCCACCTCCTCCGATTATCCCCAATACTCCTGAGAGATCGTGTCCAAAGGCCTTAGCAACCATCAACATTCCATCGCCATCTGTTGAGGCTGCCCACCATGAATGACCATCCCAACGGAGAGAATTTACACTCCTTGTAGACATTGCATTGTCAACACACCTTACAGCTGCTGCACTCAATTGATGTTTGAGAGGAGATGTAATCGAAATCCAAACTTCTTCATGTCCGGTTGCTGGAGCATCAATTTCTTCCACAGGTAATTCTGCATTAGGGAGGCGCGAATCGCTAACTTCGATTTCCATCGCGGCAGTTACTGCTCTTTCCAGTAAGGTATTTGCTCGAAATTTACCCAAAGGTGAGCCTACTGGCTCCCAGTCTGGCGGTGATGGAAACGCACCTGCATAGCCCCACGCCAGTGCATTTTCAATTCCCTTAGTTGGAATAACCGCTACGCCCTTGAGTTCAGGTGCTCTTGTACTGTCACTTGCCCTGATATGTTCGGCAACTAGACTGGCAACTATTGGTGATAACGAATGGGCGATAGGGTCGCCAGCCACTCCGTGACGCACCTTCGCCATAGTTTCCAATAGTCAAGTGGAGGTACTTGAATGAGCCTCTCAAAAGCCTTCATAAAAAATCTCGAAATCAAGGGGTATCTTCTCAAAATATGCAAGCAATTGTTGTGACAAACATGATTTAGGAGCCTGCCTTCCCTCAATACATGGCAGCAGCAGAACGTGGTTCATTCCAGATGATGCTCTTTTCGCTTACTCAAATTTGGCTTGCCCTCAAATTGTGGGATGATGTTGAAGGATGGCTAACCACTCTACTAGGGACAACCGGTGCTGCTTGCATAATGGTAGCGCTCATACTCTTCCGCCAAGAACAACGCCAACTCCTACTCAACCCTCTCGGGACAATGCAAAAAGAAGTGCATGCAGATGCTATTGCAAAACAAGGTAAAGGCATCTGGGCGGTAGTCTCCCTTTGGATAATTTCACTAATACTTGGATCGATTTTCATTTGAGGAGATTCGATGATAGATGATGGTTCGGAAGAATTATTCGAAGGGTTTTGGCCTATTATTCGGAGAGTTGTAATCATACTACTCCCCATATGGGTCTATATTCTATGTTGGAGTGCAGGATTGCACCTTATTGTGTCCTCAATTCTTTCAGGTATTTCTGTTTCTTTAGTTATTATATTCGAAAAATTAAGATTAAAACATCAATCTGAATCGAAATGAGACGGAGATAACATCATATGTCACCTCATCAACAGTTAATTTGAGCGAGATGTCTATCATTGATTGGTTTGCAGACATTGCTGGTATTACAGCACCTTCAACTCTTGAGATTTTGTTCATCTCATGCGCAGGATTTGGAGCACTATTTTTCATCGCTATGATGGCACTAATGCTTGTTGGTGATATTTTCGGCGGCATCCTTGATACTGCATTAGACACCGATATAAGTATGGATTCTGATCTTTCTTTCGAATTATTTAGCCTTCAAGGAATTTCTGCTGCTGTAATGATGTTCGGCCTAGTTGGAGAATTCACCCTTACAGCCACCAATATGCAAGTATTAGCTGTATTTTGTGGAGGAGTTTCAGCAGTAATTTCCGTTTACATGGTGA
>JASLKC010000030.1 GCA_030747785.1 Candidatus Poseidoniaceae archaeon
GCGAACTCAGGTGTCCAGCCCATGCGATAGAACCCGGAGGGCGCTGTTTTTGAATCTCTTGTATGATTCCGCCGAAGGTATGTAGTCCCGGGAATGCTCGCAAGTAAACATGGCGAGTGTGCTCGTGACGGGCGGAGCAGGGTTTATTGGGACCCATCTTTGCAACCATTTGCACAATAAGGGCTATCACGTAATCAGTTTAGATATTCAACAATCAGATGACAATCCATGGGAGGTTGTTGTTGCAGATGTAAGAGATTATTTGCAAATAGATGGCATTGATTCCATCGTTCACCTTGCCGCTCAGGTTTCTGTGGCTCAATCAATGGAAGACCCAGATTATACCCTTTCAGTAAATGTTGATGGTACTTCATCAGTACTTGCAGCGGCAGAATCTTCAGGAGTAAAACGAGTTCTCTTTGCTTCGAGTGCAGCGGTTTATGGCGATGCAGATGAAATGCCAATAACAGAGAAGTCCCCTTTAATTCCCCAATCTCCTTATGCAGTTTCAAAGATAGTCGGTGAAGAATTATGCAGACAATCACCGATCGAGACCTGCGCATTACGGTTCTTCAATGTCTATGGCCCAGGCCAATCATCTTCAGGCGGCTATTCCGCAGTAATTCCAGCATTCAAGAAGGCAATAGCCGCGGGGATGCCACCAACTGTGTTCGGCGATGGAACTCAAATTCGTGATTTCATTCATGTTTCAGATTTGGTCAGAACAATCGAAATAGCACTCTCATCAAAAGTAATTCCCGAAGAGGTAAATCTCGCATCGGGCGAATCGACGAGCTTAATCGATTTACTCAAAGCACTTGAAAAGCATCATCCCGATATGGCGAATCCCTTGTTTGAGGACGAAAGAGCAGGCGATATTCATACCTCCATCGCAGATGTCACATTGATGAATGAAGTATTCTCCCCCGGTGAAATGATTACACTTGAGGAGGGAATTAATTGAGGATTACTTGGTTATCCTCAAGAGTACTCGGAACCGATCTGTGTTCAACCACTCAAGTAAACCTCGCAGAAGGACTTGTAGCGAGAGGGCATGAGGTGACGATGTATTCTCCTGGGAAAGTGTACAATCAATCCTTTACTCATATTCCTGTTAAGCGCAGTTCAATCCGTGGTTTGCAAGGGCGAAGCGTTGCTCGTCAATTAGCAAAGCGGCGAAAAGATATCGCATATTCAGATGTAGTTCTCATCGATTGGACACTCGGCTCTCTACAACGTTATTTTGACACTCCGACGATTCTGATGGATCGTGGACCCCCTGCCGATAAAGGACTGCTTTCGTGGTTACAGTGGTTCGTTTGGAAGAAGGCTTGGTCAAAAGCGGCGCGCGGTACAGTTGTAAGTCAAGCACATCGTGAATTTGTAATGGAAAAAACGGGGATGCCAAGTGCTTCCATCGGTATTCTTCCAGCGGGCGTAAAACTCGATAATTTCAACCCTGGCGAGCGAACAGGACCGATTGATATGGTGTACCACGGAAGAGTTGATTCACGTCGAGGTGTAAGGGCAATGCCTGCAATTCTTGTCGGTCTACATGATGCAGGCATAGAAGCAAGGTTGCATATTCATGGTGATGGCGATGCATTAACTGCGCTAAAGGCGATTCAAATGAAAGGCCTCAACGTCACAGGCCCGCTTCCCCAAGAAGAACTTGCAAACTTGCTGTCCACCTATGATGTTGGATTGCTTCCTATGCCAGCGGATAGAGTATGGAATCTTGCTAGTCCACTAAAGCGCTCTGAGTATTTAGCAAGTGGATTAATCGTAGCCGGAATTGATCACGGCGGTCATAGGATAAAGGATTCCGGAGATTGGTTGCAATTATTTTCTCAAGAAGAATTAGTGAAGAACACTGTTGATTGGATAATGAGTCTGGACCGACAAATGATTACAGCATTACAAAAGGAAGCACGAGAATATGCTGAAGAGCATTCGAGCTGGTCTCATTCTGTCGATGCTTTAGAGTCCATGATTTCATCATAGAATCGGCCCCAATTTTTCCTCACATTTTCGATATTATGTTTCTTTGCAGCCTCAACTAAACCTTCTGATATGGGATTGACCATTGCTTCAGTCCAGCCTTCAATATCGTCAAGAGGAATGCTACTAACACAAGAGGGCAAATCTGGAACTGCTGATGAAGCAATTACTGGACACCCCGATGCCAGTGCTTCGAGGATGATGAGAGGTTGTCCTTCGTATGAAGAGGGAACAAGTAGCGCTTTCGAGGTATGGAGTAGTTCTCTTTTTTCTTCTTCACTAACCCATCCCTTTGCATCGACCCAATTTTCAGATGCGGCTTTAATTCCGGTTGCAGTCAAAGTGAAATTCCCACCATCATTTCTTAATTTTTGAACCAATGCAATAGCACCAATATGGCCCTTAACAGGGTCTGGACGACCCATAATCAGAAATTGAGTAGTGCTTCTCTCCTTCGTTGAAGCCTCAATTAATGGGTCTACGGGATTAATCATTGGCGTAGATTCACCGATGTATTTCCTGAGTTTCTCTGTCCAAGATTCAGAGAGAGTCACGACGTTAACGCCCTCCATCTTCTTCCAATAATTGTAACCATACCTTTCACCATGCTTACGCGCCCACGAATCAAAGCGTCCACTATGGATATGGAAGACAATTTTTGCATTGGTTTTTCTAGCCTGTTTCAGCAAATGTATTTTTCTAAACCAAGACCAGTCTGCCGCACTATGAAAATGAATGATATCGAAAGAATGTCCGTTTTGGCGAATAAATTTCCTTGCCCTCCTCATTGCAATTATTTTTGCAATGACGCCCATAGTGGAATGACTGTCAAGAGTTTCTGCTTCCCATCCCTCAGGTGGAGCAGAATAGAGGATTTGGATTACCTTTCCCATGCCGCCTGGTGTGTTGACAGGCCCGACATGTAATACTCGGCGCATATCGATGCCACAGTGCCCACCTGCAATAGGCTTGGTGACGGCTTCCACAGGGGTCATGATGAAGTCGAATGGGTAAGTCAGACCCATTATGGTCGCCGAGGGATTGCTGTGGGCAGAACTCGGCCTTGCAGGATTATCATTAGCACCATTTGCCATTCATAGGGCTAGTATTTCTTCTTGGGCCAGGGATTCTCTTCAGTGCCCTGACGAGGATTCTGATTTACCTATTACAGTAATTCTACCAGTATGGAATGAATCACTGATTATTGAATCCAAGTTAGTTGATATAGCATCCCAATCAATTGATGTTGATCTATTGGTAATCGATTCAGCATCTAGTGATGACACAGTGAAATTAGTGGAAAATTGGCTTGCAGACCATCCCGGGAAATTTCTATCTAGCAAGTTAATTCGAATGGAGAAAAGACTCGGAAAAACTCCAGCAGTGATGCAAGCACTCGATGAATTATCAGATGTAAAGGGAATTATCGTCATGACAGATGCAGATGCATCGATTGGAAAAGGTTCCTTTGAACGAATCCGTAGGTGGTTTAGCAATCCTACTGTTGGGGCAGTAGGAGGTACTCCTCACCGTCGAGGAGGAATTGGAGCAGAAAAAACTCATCGTGATATGTACACAATGATACGTCTTGGTGAGTCAGCATACGATAGTACGCCATTCCTAGAGGGCTCAATACTTGCATGGCGAGCGGGGGCGGTAAGTTCTGCTGACCTCCATGCTACAGCGAATGCAGACGATGCTCAGATTGCAACGGCAGTAAGATTGGGTGGGTTGAGGGCGATTCAGGATTCGGCACTCATTTTTACAGATCATATGCCTACTACTTCCAAAGGACAACGGCGTCAGAAAGTTCGACGTGCTCAGGGTATTGTGCGGTTATTGGCTAGAAAGAGAAGCCATTGGTTTTCCCGTCGGCATGGTAGATACTCTACCATCCTTCGACGTAATGCCTGGATGCACATCATTTCTCCGCTATTGATGTCAGGAGTAGCTCTTACTGCCATAATGCGCAACATCGTTGGAGACCAGATACTTTGGTTAACAGGCATCGAGATTTATTGTGCAGTATCTTGGATATTGATGCGCCAAGGTAAATCCATTTCTGGATTCCAGATAGCAGGTACCATTCTTTCTGGAATGGAGAATCTGCTTTCTGCGATTCTAATGTCTGCTAGAGGAAAGAGCCTCCACATCTGGGAACAACATACAGATGTTCGAAATGAGTTGGCGAAAAAAGAATAAAATGAAAAAAGCCCCCCTGAGGACCGAAGTCCTCAGAGGGGCAGATTCGAGTAATACTCGTTAGCTTACGATGTTACTGATTACTCAGTTTCAAGCGGAGTTGTCTGCGTATGCTGAAACCTGTCCGATGACCTTGTCATCTTCAGATCCAACGCCCATCTTGGTGATGGTTACATCAACATTGCAGCCTGCAGCATCATCACAGGTACCTTCAATGGTGATACCTTCAGAGGTTTCCCACTGTTGGCTGTTTCCTGCTCCTTGGTATGCAGTGTAGCTGCATGATGCAGTGCTGTCATCCTGAGCACACGCTTGTGGTGTGCCACCATCTAGAGAGATGGTGATCTTGACTACTGCCCAGTTTAGGCCATCGCCAGATGTCATGGATACTTCTACAAGGTTACCAGCACCTTGTGCATCTTTGTCGTCCCAAGTGTAGGTGTCTAATCCGCCGCCTGTGGAATCTCCAGCAAGGCTGGAAGCCCAGACGTACAGTACACCAGCCAGTACCACAGTGATTGCGACCATTAGGATGGTTGCGATAACTGGGCTGACTGCCTCATCGTTTCGGTTCTCGTTGTTCATATTTTTGTCCTCCTTCCCCCGAGGGGGGTTGACTCGTCTAAGCCCGGTTCCATATATGAATGTGCCGCCATCCTCCTTCCAATAAACCTACGAAAAGCGATGTACTGCGCCCCTATGCAATCGCGACCGAAGTGTAAAAAAATAACACCCGTGGGAGTAGTACATACCATTTGTAGCCATTTTTCGGCATTTTTATTCAACAAAACAAATGAATTTAATTTTGTCATAGCCTAAGCTGGTGCAGATCAGAAGGTGAACAGGGTGAGAGCCAACGGAGAGGGGATGGGATGCACTCAACGAGAACTTCAACAGCCCTGTTCAGACGACACGATGATGTCACGGCTTAAGACCGTTTTGCAGTACTGAAGAACAATACATTGTTTCGCGCGTGCGTACGCGAGAAAAGCGTTTCACTCAACAGTTAGAATTTCAGGTCCGCCTTCTGTAATCAGTACAGTATGTTCGAATTGGCCAATCAATCCACTATCATGACATGCCAATGCATGATATGTTTCGAGGAAACGAATACTGATGAGCTTCTTTACCAAGGCATTCCATTTGCTTTGACGGCTTACTTCATCAGTATCGGGAAATGGTTTTTCCAACATCGGGAATGCCCATCGTTCAGCAAATGGCAATGTAGCATACCTATCTTCAAGAGTCCTAGCCAGTTGAGCGCCTAGCGGTTTGAGTTGTTTTCTAGCTAATGCCTTTCTCCAACTAACCTTCCCTGTGACTCTGTAGATATTGGAAGAGTTGTGAGTTCCGATATTCTTGATTAATCCAGATGACCCAGTAGTGTTGAATGGTTCGATTGCATAAACACACCCTTCTTCTACCGTACCTTTGAATCCGGGGTTGTCAGGCCCACAAGCATAGGATGGTACACTAATTCCTGCATGTAGCTCCCAAGGTTTCAATTGATGCCCGCATAAGTTTCGAATTGGTTGAAACCCAGCATCGAGACTGGGTTGAGCAGCAGCAGCCCCAACCTTGTACCAAGGAGTTCCTGGATGTAGCATCTCTACTGCAGCATCTCGAGATTCTTTGGCAGCTTTGATTTGCTCGGTATGGTTTGCCGAATTTCCAACTTCGATAGTGAGTGCATTATCTCCGATATGGCCATTGATATGAACGCCAATGTCTAATTTGACAAGGTCGCCCTTCTCAAATATCATTTCTCTCTCCCAGCCTTCTGGGGCAATGGCAGAATGATCTGTTGTATAATGCGCTGCGAGTTCGTTTACCGCAAGCGTACATGGGAAAGCAGCATTTCCACCATTTCGTTTGATGAATCTCTCTGCTGATTTGATGACTTCATCCCAAGATTTCCCAGGGGTGATTTCGTCTCTCATCGCTTCGATAGCACGGCGTGCAACATGCCCAGCATCACGCCAATACTTCAGGCTTGACTCGTCCACCATTCGCTCACGCCTGCATGAGGTATCACGCCCTCTCTCATAATGCTTAGGGACCAACCTCTTTCAGAACGAGAGTCCTTTTCCAATTGAACAAACGTACTTCCTTTGCCTCCTGGACATATACCAGGGATGAAACAGGATACCCCAATTTCCTTTGCAGCAAGTGCAGTGTCACATTCAGGAATTACGCCAGACGGGTTTGCACTAGTTGCTGTAATGGGGCCATGAATAGTAGCGAGACTAATCGCTTCAGGATGCGCAAAAACTCTGATTGCTACCCAATCCCCTCCCAATCGTGAATCAAGGGTATTAATTGCAGGTAAAACAAGGGTCAACGAACCTTTTGGAAAACCTTCGAGAAGTTGAATTGCACACTCAGGAATTACTACCAAATCCGAAACTTGGCTCATATTTTCAACACCAAGGCTCACTGGCATATCTGAAGACCGCTTCTTAATCGAAAATAATCGGTCTAGTCCTTCTTCGTTTGGCAGGCATCCTAACCCCGGCAAAGTCGATGTTGGATATACCACTAGGCCACCGGCCTTGAGGTAGTCATCCATTCAATCACACCCTGACCCAATTATTGACATGATCTTCTGCAATTTGTGCAGCTAGGGCTTTATCTTCAGTCTTAACTAGCAATTTACCACTGGGATAGAGAGTTAATTCAGCAGGTCCCGAAAAGGTCCATGCCAGGCGTGATTTGATTCCAACCTCATATCCAGATGCTTCAATATTAGATCCGACTAATTCAAGATCAATATTGTCAATTCCATCTACGACGATTTGCCATGCGGCCTTGTTGCCACACATTTCCATGATAAAAGAATCCTCAACCATACCCTCATTCCTCCTTTGGTGGAGAGGCAGGTGGGCCCGCAGGAGGGCCAGAAGGAGGACCAGAAGGAGGACCGGAAGGAGGGCCAGCAGGAGGGCCAGAAGGTGGACCAGAAGGTGGACCAGAAGGTGGACCGGAAGGTGGACCGGAAGGTGGACCAGAAGGTGGACCAGCAGGAGGGCCAGAAGGTGGACCGGCAGGAGGCTTTGGTGGAGATGGTGGAGCCGCAGGAGGTTTTGGCGGCGTAGGTGGCTTTGGTGGCTTTGGTGGAGAAGGTGGAGCCGCAGGAGGCTTTGGCGGCGAAGGTGGCTTTGGCGTAAGTGGAGATAGCAACGGGTCTTCAGTAGGGGCAGGTTGTGCTAATGGCGCTTCTCTAATTGGGTTGGCATTTAGGATAGGAGCTTCATGTGCACCTTCTGCTGACGTAGATGTCATTCCGGTTGTGAGTTTGGATAGGTCGGCCTTGATCAAAGTGTCACCGCCCTCAGCATTTTCAGCAGCATAGGATGACATTTGTATCAAATTAGGATCAATCATCTCTCGTTCCTTAACTTGTCCGAAATCAGCAAGGTTGTCAGTAAATGCTCCAGAAAATAAAGACGAACCAATTGTGCTGGACAACTTCCTTCCTGCCTCTGATTCAAATTCAAAATCTGCATCGAAAGAACCTAATTTTATTTCATGCCCATTGCCATCTAAAACGAAGGTCCATTGACCTGTAGAAATTGGGAACTCAAAGGTCCACTCTCTTTCAACACCAGGTCCGAGACTCGAAACTCCTTCTTCCGAATCGAATTTATTTCCAGCACTGGTAATGATGCTAACATCTAGGCCGCCCATTGGAACCGGTGCTTCATTGGAGACTGAAAAAACGGCGATTACAACATCTTCGTCATCATCATTGATATCCATTTGAACACTGACGAGATTAGCTTCAAGCGAACCACTTCTGCCCGATGTTGCACCGCCCATGCCACTCACCAAACACTCACCCTCGGCTCCTGTACTTGAAGACAACTCCAACTTGGGCTATTAGCGAAGCCCAGCCCTAGTAGTCTGGGGGAGAGACCAATCAACCGCAGCAACCGTATGATTTGCTTTGTCAATAGGGGAGCGCTTATCGCTGTCTCGCCATGTTCTAACAAGGTCAATAATTCCAATTAACTGTCCAATTCCCGGGATTACATAACGCAATTTGTGAATCGCTCTTCGGCCCCAATGATTCTCTCCAAGTAACGTACCATCATCATGTACGATTGCGATTCTCATTGCTCTTTGACCTAATGACCTTCCAGCGCTTTTTCCAGTATATTTGAAGTATAGCCAATAAATTGCAAAGTGCACAATCAGAGTCAGGATGAAGAAATGCGCTTGACTAGTGGTAATCAATTCCCAATCCATGAGGTAAAGAAAGAAATTTCCCTTCGTCAAGAAATAGACAACGAGAGTAATCAAGAGCATATCGAGAATGAAAGCAACACCTCGCTTCCACACTGGGGAAATCAACATCCCTTCTGGAGAGGTTGCGGCTAGAGCAGCCTGTGCCATAGTACCACCCTTGTTGAGGGTGACTGGTGAGTCCGCCATACCGGGGGGTTGAGCCTCCCCCTTGTGAAGATGACCATTATCAATCTCTGATATGCCAAGCCATTAGCCCAGACTCTGTGACCCAGTCTAGCCATGCTGACCATTGACCATCATGTCTCAAAGTTCGGCCATCTCCAATGACAATGAGTCCCCGCTTGGCACGTGTCATTGCAACATTTAGACGCCTCGCATCACTAAGAAATCCGACTTTACCATCGTCATTCGAACGCACAGTACTCATGACAATAACCTCTTTTTCGCGACCCAATATACTTAGATGACATTGCATCAAAAGGGTGGCAAGTTCACGCTTTGGCCGGCCAGAATGAAACCATCACAAAACTCCGGCTGAAAATTATTGCCGGGGTGCCATTAATTAGATTAGTAGTTTGAGGGGTGGTTGGGTTGAAACTTTGGGGCATTTAGAAGATGTTGGAATGGGGTATTTTGAACACATGAAATGGGCATTTACTCTTTCGATTCGGTTTGGATTGAGTTCTATTCAATTGATTATCCACTCGATTTTCCCCTTCCTCTTCATAAATGCAGGGAAAAATGCAGCAGATTATTATTACTCAATAAACAAATCAAGGTGAATTATCTGAGGCTAATTACTAGAATAAAGATGCGGCGAGCATATAATTCTGGTGAATGGAGAGTTGCCCGTAATCTTGCACTAAAAATTATTGAATTACCAAAAGAGAAATCATTGGCCAGAAGCATCGTTATTCGTTCATATTGGAATGAGAAAAACTACTCGATGGTTGAGAGATGTATCGAAGATTGGAATGATATGGATAATTCAATTCTCAAACATAAATTGGTTCAATTAAAGAAAAAACAACAACAACAACAAATCTCGCGCCAAAAGGAAAGAATGGAAAACATACCAACACCAGAAGAAGAATTTCTTTGGAATTCTGAAAACCTTGCTTCGAACTTCACGCAAGAAGGAAACATAGTTTGGCTAAAAACTCCTACGTCGTGGGTACATTGGCAAGTACCCGATGACTTCGAATTACAAAATACCAATAATGCGTTACTTGAATTAGCGGTTGAGCTATTGCTAAGACCCTGGCACAAAGAAGTGAAGAAGCCGTTCACTACAAAAAGAAAACCAGGTGAACATTACGCCCTCTCGTTCTCAGCAGGTACGGATTCGACTGCTGCAATGATATTGATGCCAGACACAACAATACTGGGTTATCATCAACGAAATTTTTCATCGATGTTAAAACATGATAATGCTCAGAGACTGATTAGATCAATTGACAAAGAACGAGAGGTGATTATTGTAAAATCAAACCATGAACACTTGAGAGAATTGCATGGTAAACAAGTAGGATTCTCAACAGATTATTCTGCAGGTGTTCATCTTGTATTATTGGCCGATTATCTTAACCTGAAGGGGATTGCGTTTGGAATGCCTATTGACAATGGCTGGTTAGAAAAGGGGAGAAAATTCAGAAATTTCAAAGATACACCACATTGGAAATATTGGTCTAGTAGATTTGAAGAGGCTGGGCTGAAATTAGTTCTCCCAATCAATATGATCTCTGAGGCGGGTGCGATGGAGATTTGCTGCAATAGTTCATTTATGGATGAGTTGAATTCCTGTATGAGAGGGGACGGAAAAAGTGGATGTGGAAAATGTTGGAAATGTTTTCACAAAAATGGCCCATTGGGTCGGCCAATTAATATTGAATCAAAAGAGATTCAAACATTCCTAAATAAACGCCCGCTGCGAACTGCTATGCATGCCATATGGGCAATCAATAAAATGGATTTGGGACACCTAATACCTGATTTAGAAC
>JASLKC010000031.1 GCA_030747785.1 Candidatus Poseidoniaceae archaeon
ATGGTGGGTTAAGTGAGTAACTATGAGCGCTGACAAAACAACCGTGAGAGATCGAATCCGAACGCAGGTTATGGTCGCATTGGCTGTACTAGCATTATTTGCAGGTGCATCAGTTGGAGCAAGCCTAGAAGAGTTTGCTGCACCAACATACGCAGAAGATAACGCGTATTCAGGAGCAGTGGATGATGCTACAGATGAGAGAGGCTGGAAAGCTATTGATTCAGACAAGGGTATGATGAACGGCGCTAAGTCGCTCATTGGAATGTCCATGCCAGGAAAGATGGATGACAGAATGGAAGATCGTGAAGCGCACCTCGAAGAGAGAATGGCAATCGGTCAAGAGATTGTTATTGCATACCAATACTGTATCGACAGTGCTGATTGTGAAGTCGATTCTGCCGAACTTCAAGAGATGATCGATAACATCAATGCTCGACACATAGAAATGCAAGAGAAACTAAATTCTGATGGCAATGAACTATCTGAGGATAATTCTCCAAGATTCACCGACGACGACCGCGAGGACGACCGCGAGAACGACGAGGGCGAGGAGGACGAGGAATGGTTCGACTGCAGAACTCGTGAACTTTGGTCCGAGGAAAAGCAAGAATGGTGTGACGCTTTCATGGACAAGGACGACTGGGGCGAGTGGAATATCGACCGCAAAATGGAATTTGCCGATGATAGAGCAATGATGCTCGAGGCAGGCCGTGTGGCTATCTCATTCTGTATTAACAGCGAAGACTGCACAGCAGATCGTGAGGTTCTAGGAGAAGTTCTTGAGCACATGTCTGCGCGACATGACAACCACCGAGATTGTTCCGAAGAGGAGCGATGTGAGCGTGGTGACGATGACCGAAGAGGCCTACTGCAGAGATTGCAAGATGCAATGCGCAGAGGACCTCGTGGTGGAGCTGAGCCACTTCCCGCACCTCACATGGATATCGGACCAGATGTCTGTGAGGAGCGTGGCGGCGAGTGGACTGAGGCACCTGACAGAGGTGAGGGATTCTACTACTGCAACTTCTGGTTTGACGATGATAGACAGGATTCCGACGAGGAAATGACTCAGGACGATCGTGAAGAAGAATCGGCTGACGAGGACAATGACCGCGAGGAAGAGTCAAACGAAACTGACGAGGATGCGAGTCAAGAGGACTGTGAAGCCGCTGGCGGCACATGGTCTGAGGAAAGGCAACAGTGCTACTGATCAGCCTGAATACAACGCAAACGGTCCGGTGTGCTGATGCGCACCGGACCGCCTAAACTTCAAATCTTGAGGGTAAGGGCTCAAACATGGCCGAAGGAGCATCCCCTGACCAATCGGCCAAAATGGATAGGATAGCCAAGTTGACTCTAGCTCTCGGCGGCTTCATGTTATTATTGCTAATTTCATTTCCATTCACAATGAGTTCAGGTACCTTAAGCGAAACTGCTCCTTATCTCCTATACTCATTATTCCTAACAAGTGTTGGAATAGTCATTGGTATCTCTCTGACTTGGCTTAACGACCCAACTCGGTCAACCGACAGTGATGTTTCTAATTCCCCAGCCACTAAGTCAGAATTGCCTATGCTTTCTGCTGATGAAAAAGTGGTTGTCAATGTATTATCCTCCAATGGAGGTTCAATGTGGCAGGCTGAGGTAGTGAAGGCTAGTGGATTTACGAATTCAAAAGCAAGTAGATTGCTTTCACGTATGGAGCATTCAGGCTTAATTAGACGAGTTAGAGATGGAATGGGCAAACGCATAGAGTTGACAGTAGGAGGCGAGTAAAATGGAGATGAAAGCAGAAAAGAGAATGATTGCACTAGTTGCATTAGCATTGATGATAGTAGTATTGGCAGCTAGGCTGTTGTACCTTGTCGATGCTTCTTTGAGAGCCGGTGAAGGCTACGGTCTTACCGGAGATGGAGCCATACAAACTGTTCCTTTGCTAGTTTTACTAGTTGCTTTGCTTTGGTTAGTTACTGGAGTATTCAGAGACTCTCCACTTAATCTCGAAGTTGCTGATAAACAGACTGTTGCGATTATGGCACTAATGTTTGTGATAGGCTTCTATCTTGGGCCAAACATTTCTATTCCAACCGAACTTTCCAATTCGAATATAGTTGGAATTCTCATAGTCATAGTTCCTATATTACTAATTGGAGCTATGTTTTTCTCAATGAGAGATGATGAGCAGTCAGCCGATTTCTCCGAAGAAGAATGATGATTACGAATTTTGAATCGTCTCAATTCTTGCACTGGCTTCCCTAGCTAGTTCCCAGTAAGCCTTGCTGCCAGGATTCGATTTGTTTGGTTTCTGGCCAATAACAATTGGAGCACCATCTAGAGGAGCCTCGGCTATGGCCACAAGTCGAGGTATTTCAGTCTCAAACAAGCGGTCTCCAAAGTGCTTACGCGCTTGTTCAGCAACGGTTTCAGAAAGTCGACTGCGCTGAACCATTGTCAAAACTATCCCAAATAGACGCAGTCCGGGATTGACGGCTTTTTGCACATCCCGAACCATATTCATCAATTGACTCATATTTTCCATAGCATAGAATTCGGCTTGCACGGGAATCAGCACCCATTGTGCAGCCGCTAGTGCATTTACTGTTAGAAGTCCAAGCGACGCGGGAGCATCAATAATTACTACATCGAAATGACCCACTGAGTTTTGCATCGCTAGTCGTAAGCGATTTTCACGCCCTATTCGTGTTGCTAAGTCAATCTCAACACCGGAGAGATCTAAGTCGGCTGGAAGTAGCCACAAATCGTCCACCATGAGGTCTTTAGGAGGTCCTCTTTTACGCTCAGGATTCTGCCTAGTAAAGGCGGAGTGCATCGATTTTGTTAATTCATCAGGTCGGATAAGACACTCAGTCAACTTAACCGGTGCTCCATCCACTCCTCCTTTGAATAATTCATTCATAGTTGGGCCTAGTTTTCTTTTGTCAACTCCGAAGGTTGTAGCAATGTTTCCCTTCGGGTCAAGATCGATGAGAAGTACACGGCGTTTTGCAATTCCAAGTTCTTCATTGCCTACCGAAAGTGCCGCAGCTAGATTGACTGCAGTGGTGGTTTTTCCACAACCACCCTTGTGATTGATGCAGGCGATGACTACTGGTTCTGCCATATCTTCAGCACCCTCTGATGTAGTGAGGTATTTCCACTTCTCGTCAAGATTCGACTTTTCCGACCTGTCCTGTGATGTTAAGACAACTAGCGACGATAGGCCCGATTGTTATTGCGAAGATAATTGTACCAACTCCAAAGGTTCCTCCCATCAACCAACCTAAGATTAGAACTCCTATCTCGATTGACCCTCGTACTCTGCCAATCGGTATGCCTGAAACTCTCTGTAGGCCAGTCATCCACCCGTCTCTAGGTCCTGGCCCGAGATTTGCAGTCAGATACATCCCACTACCGATTCCAACAAATATAGAGCCAATAATAACCTGAAGAATTTGATATTCAAATTTCTCAGGCGTAGGTAATACCCCTCCCATGTATTCGATTGCAGCAGCGATCAGTATGGCGTTTAGGATAGTTCCAACTCCGGGTTTTTCCTTTAGTGGAATCCACAATAGAAGAACTAAGACACTGACTAGAAATGTTGTCTGTCCAATTGACCAGTCAATATTTACTGCAATTCCTTCGGCAAGAACTGTCCAAGGAGCATTACCAATACCTGCGGCGATGATTATTGCATCTCCTGTTCCAAATATCCAAAGTCCGATGACAAGAATCGTCATTGTCGATAATCGAGGTCGAGTTGACATCGGGTCATCTGAACTCCACCAAGTGGTTGGAACCTTCTTGGCTGGTCGTAACAACTCGTACAGACCCATGAAACCCTGACGGAGGTGAGGGACTTAACCAAGTAAGGCGATATTCAGAATCACTGAATGACCGGAACAGGAACTTCAGAGAGAATCTTGCGCATAATGTGCTGTCCTGTGACGCCACGAATCTTTGATTCGGGCTTGAGAACGATTCTGTGACTGACAACTTCGAGTGCAACCGCCTTGATATCGTCTGGAATCACATAATCGCGGCCATCGATTGCAGCACTTGCACGTGCGGTCTTGAACAATGACTGGCTAGCACGTGGTGATGCTCCAGTAATTACGCGGTGATCCTCACGGGTGCGGTGAACTAATTCAACGATGTAGGAGAGGATTGCAGTGTCGACGTGGACGGTTTCGAGAGCTTTCTGCATTGCGACGACCTTCTTTGGACTGGTAATCTTCTCGATGTCATACTCGTCCTTTCCTCGCAACTTTCTGCGCTGTAGAATCGACTTCTCTTCTTGTCTGTCTGGGTAACCCATTGACATCTTCATCATGAATCGGTCCATTTGCGCTTCAGGTAGTGGATAGGTACCTTCCTGCTCAATAGGGTTCTGTGTTGCCATTGTGATGAATGGAGCAGGCAACTTGTGGGTAATTCCCTCAATAGTAACTTGCTTTTCTTCCATTGCCTCCAATAGAGCAGCTTGAGTCTTTGGAGGAGCACGGTTAATCTCATCAGCAAGTAGAACATTGGTGAATAGAGGACCTGGTCGGAGTTTGAATTCCCCAGCATGTTGGTCGTACATGTAAGTCCCCATGATGTCTGCTGGGAGCAGGTCAGGAGTGAATTGTACACGCTTGAATTTACAACCCAAAGATGTAGCGAATGTATTAGCCATCAGAGTTTTTGCCAAACCTGGGAAATCCTCGATTAGCATGTTAGCATTTGATAGAATTCCGATGGTTACTCGGCGCAGATTTTCCTGCTTTCCGATGATGACTTTTGCCACCTCTCCCATCAGACCATTTGAGATCTGAGAAACGGTTTGGATGAGTTCGCGAGACTTTGGGTCACTGGCTGCCATGGTCATTCAAGAACACCTAACGTTCAGTCTGCTCTATTTTACATACTAAAGCGTTCGGTGCTGCTGAACGCTGTTTGACTCATTCTGTTAGCGGCCCCAAAAGTGCGAATCCTTGCGATGAATGGCGGTTAACTCCTCTAGAACTTCCATTTCAGCAGCGGAGAGGTCCATCTTTCTCAACTTCCTAGCATGGGACTCGGGGATGTCGACAAGCAACACATCATCTTCGTCAATTTGCCTTCCAACAGTGACTCCATCGATTGCGACCGCAACCTCCGCCCCTTGCATTGCTTCTTTCATAGAATCTTGGCCCGAACGAATCGATTTTATTTGTCCAATTCTATTGCCATCCTTGAGTAATCTCTGGCCAACATGAATGCGTCCGGCAAGAACTCGAACACCTACAACAGCAGGTTTTGAGACTCGGAATGTGTGATCTGGCAATAGTAGGATTCGGCCAGGATATACTACCTGTTCACGAGAAGCTTCTTCCAGTTCGCGGGTACGCTCTTCGACCCATTCTTCTCTCTCCTCAAGAATTCGATAGATGATGTCTGAGCCGATGTATTTTACACCATTATCCGAGTTTTCAATCTCCTCTTCAGCATCAGAAAGAATATCGGTTGCAAATGCCATAATTATCCTATGAAGAGGATCTGCTGAATTTTCAGCACTGCGAACATCGCGTCGATTGACCTTGCCAATTGACGCATGGCGGATTGGGATTTCGATTTCACCCAGTTCTTTGGCCAATGCTTCCAAGCCGCCAACCGTGTCAGCCTTGATGGTAACACCTTCTTCATCCAGTTCAATCGAAAGGTTGGCTTCAGCATCTGCAAGAGCAAGTGCTTCCTCAAGTTCTTCAGGTGTGTTGACAACACGCATTGTAGTGCCTGCAAGTACACCATCTACGTCTGGAGCTGAAATTTTCAGACCACTGGCAGCATGTGCAGAATCTGTATCGTCCCAGCGATTTCCGGCATCACGCATTTCCGACATTCCACGCGGTGCGAACATACCACGGACGCGAGTTGCCTTACCGCCCTCATCGGTTACCAGAACTATCTCGTCACCTTTCTTTACAGAACCACGATAGAGAATTACATCCAGTGTCTTACCGAGTCCACGCTCTTCCTTCATCTCAAGGACGGTACCTTCACCTGCCCCCTCAATATCAGTCAGTTTTTCTTCCAGATAGCGCTCTGCTAGACCGATTACAACGGTTAGCAGGTCTTGGATTCCTTCACCCTCTCGTGCAGAGATAGGAACCAATGCAATGTCCTTGGTGAAATCCTTGACTTTGGAGTATAATTCGATATTGAATCCATGCTCAGCGAATGAACCAACAAGGTCCCAGTAACGCTGTTCGAAGAGACCTGCTGCCTCTCGAGTCTGATCTTTCATCGCCGCAGCCATTGACCTATTATTGACCGATTGCCAACCGTGAATCCGGTCAACTTTGTTGGCTGCGATTACGAAAGGAGTCTTGGCTCGCTTGAGGATACGAATCGATTCGATGGTTTGTGGTCGAACACCTTCCATGATATCGACAATCAGAATGGCGATATCTGCTAGTGAGCCACCACGTGAGCGCAGTGAAGCGAAGGAGTGGTGGCCGGGTGTATCGATGAACAGAAGTCCAGGTGAATCGAAGTTCTTGCCACCCATCAAGGGTGAGCACAATTCATTCAGTAATTCTGCGGGAACTTCGGTTGCACCGATGTGCTGAGTAATGCCTCCAGCCTCACGGTCCATGACTGATGATTGACGATCTGAGCCCAAAGCACGGATGTGGTCAAGCAGGGATGTTTTACCATGGTCTACATGACC
>JASLKC010000032.1 GCA_030747785.1 Candidatus Poseidoniaceae archaeon
GTCGTGAGACAGGTTTGTTGCTTGGTGGTTGAAGTGTTTAGTGTCTGATGGAAGGGGCCCTTCAGTACGAGAGGAACGAGGGCTCGGGGCCACTAGTTTACCAGTTGTCTGACAAGGCAATGCTGGGTAGCCACGCCCTGAAGGATAAGAGCTGAAAGCATCTAAGCTCGAAGCCACCCCAAAAACGAGACACATACGGATCACTCGTAGAAGACGAGATGATAGACTGCGGATGTAAGCATGAAGCTTCGGCGACGTGTTCAGTCCAGCAGCACTAAGGATCCAGCAACTACTTTTCGTGTACACATCGCACCTGCGAGTACCCTTCATTCATCAGCTCATGCCAATTCACATTGCGATCTGACGATCGCATCCAACCTCCGATTCGAAAGGAGATGGGTGCACGGTCATAGCGATGGTGTTTACCCGGTCCCATCCCGAACCCGGAAGTCAAGCCCATCTGCGTCAGTCCCGGTACTGTGGTGCGAGAGCCCACGGGAATGGCTGTCACTGTGCCCCTCTCTTTTCCTCGGAGAACCCCCGCATGTTCGCCTTCGGGTGAGCAATTCGGCCGCATCCTGCCAATATGGCAGTGGTGCGGCCATTTCTCGTTGGGAGTCCCTGACTCTCACAGAAGCATTTTACCCCCCCCACCAAAAAGAGGGAGACATATGGGAATCACCACTAGCGACATCATCGGATCGGACCAGGTAGGTATCTATCTGGCAGTCTGTGGAAATGTTGTTTTCCATCCTGCTGAACTCGGTGAGGAAACTTGTTCTCGCATAGATGAGTACATTGGTCTTGAACGTCATGCCATGAGTATTGGCGGCTCCAATCTTGTCGGTGCCTTGATTGCTGGAACTACCAAAGGATTGGCAGTTGCTGACATTGCTACCGAGAGAGATATCGATGCATTGACCTCTTTTGGCGATGTTGTCGTAATGGAAGGTGGAGTTAACACCGCAGGAAATCTCCTACTATGCAATGAAAACGGTGCAATCGCCTCTCCTGCAATCCCCGAAGATGGAGTTGAAATTATTTCTGAAGTCATTGGAGTTCCCGTTGGCGTCACCAGTATTGCAGGGGAAGATGTAGTAGGTTCACTTGCTTCTGCAAATGACCACGGTGTTGTTCTTCATCCCGATGTACATCCGCAAGAAGTATTGATGATTGAAGATTTACTACAAGTTCCACCTATGGTGGGAACAGTAGCATTTGGGTCACCATATGTAGGGGCGGGAATTGCTTGTTCAAACAATGGTGCAATCGCAGGCCGCGAGACAACAGGTCCTGAATTAAATCGGATTGAGGATGCTTTAGGCCTCATCTGATTCCTCCATCTGGAGAAATTTATCATTGCCAATGTTGAAAGACGGTATGCGCAGGCAACTATTCCATGGGCGAATGTCTCTATGCCGGAAAGGTCAAGCAAGTTTGGTCAACTGATGACCCAGATATCCTTGAATTCAGATACACTAACCAAATTTCAGTATTTGACCAAATAATCCCCTCTTTGATACCAAGAAAGGGCGAATCTTTGAATCGAACAACCTGCCACTGGTTCGACCTAGTGGAAAAGGAAGGGATTTGCCGCACTCATATTGTTGAACGCAATTCTACTGACCGGTGCCTTGTGCGCCGAGTCGATATTTATCGTGAACCTGGAACCGTTCCACGGGATGGCGAATGGGTTTTCGTACCATTAGAAGTGGTTTGTCGACACCATCTTGCAGGTTCGGGATGGCGTAGGTATAAGCGAGGAGAATTGAGCGCTGAAGAACTTGGATTTGATGCAGGTACTGAACTTGAACAAGGTGCTAAACTACCAATGCCTTACATTGAAATAACCACTAAATTCGAGTCATATGACCGATTAATAGACAGAGAGGAAGCTCTTGAAATTTCCAATATTACCGGTGACGAATTGGATAGTTTACTCGATGTAGTGATCAAGGTGGATGCGCTAATTGAGCGCGAGGCTGCTCTTCGTGGATTAATCCATGTTGACGGTAAAAAGGAATTTGCTCTCGGGCCTGGGCGTGTTCCAGTATTAGTAGACTCATTTGGAACTCTTGATGAGGACCGATGGTGGGATGCAGAGGAATTTGCCAAGGGTAATATTGTCCAACTTTCCAAAGAATTTGTGCGCCAGCATTACATTGGAACAGGTCACCAAGAAGAACTCAGGATTGCTCGTGAAAGTGGTACTGAGGACCCACCAATCCCTGCACTACCGCAGCAGGTTATCGATGATACTGCTGAGCTTTATGCTTCGATGTATGAGCGTCTAACTGGAACTGAATTCTAATTAGATATGCGCACGGAGTAATACTCCGGAATCACGCTTTTCTGCAGATCTCAGTAGTGCCACAAGATGCTTAGCCGCATCATGTGCACCTCCATCTAAGGGTTCATCCGAGGAAGGATTCCAGCATCTGGATACAATGCTTTTTCGCAAAGTGGTAACCTCTGTATTACTGAGCCATCCATGTGATTCCATTCTTCCAACTCCACTTTGCAAACTCGTGTTTAGCAGACGTGTAGCAAGAGATTCGAGAAGTTCTTCCATACTTTCCCACTCCTTTTGATGTCGACCTGAGGAGCGGACCCATGTTTTCAGATATGTAAGGGGGGAACCATCACCATATGGAAATCTTCCAAATCTTTCTTTTGAGATTCCAGCTTCAAGGGGGGCTGGGAGATTTTGTCTATTCAGTTCAATACATGAAAGAAAGAATAGATTAGCATCATCCCAAGGAATGTTTTCTCGCTTCGACGCATCTGCAATGCCTTGACTTGCCAGACGAATTAATAGGTCATCATCGTTAGAAATTAATTCAGGCCAGGTATCATTCAGTAAGGCCTTCTCTACCGCACCGGTTCTCGGCAAAATTGCATCGAGAGTGAAGAATGGCGTAGTACCAGCCAGTGCGTCTTCCATATACTTCGCCCAGCACCGGTCATTGATGAATTCAACGGTCTTTTAGGAAGGAATCCATTCTATCGGCAAGGTCGACCTTTGACGATGTTGCAGGCGTCTTACCATCGGTTGTGATCTCTCTTCGTAGAGCAGATAGTCTACCGCTAGCAGTTTCATCGTCGATGTCGATGACCTCTTCGACAGGCTCTTGTGGAGGCGGGGTAGTATGCTCTGGTTCAGGAGTAATTGGAATCTCGTCAAGACTGATATCATCAACTTCGGGTTCAATAGTCATCTCGACAACAGTTTCTTCTCTTTTCTGAGAAGTTTTCTGAGGAGTTTTCTGAGGAGTTTTCTTCTTTGGTGGACGAACATGCTTAGGTCTAATTATTCCCAATAGCCAAGCCATTGCAACCATGATTACCGTTATTGAAAGCGTCCACAAAAGGTCAGTCGATTCGTATGTGATTGCCGGAACCTTTCCTGCATTAACAGCCCTTGAATCATCGGTCAGATCATCGTCCACATCCCATGGAGAAGCACATGAGATAGAAGCGGTGAGGGTATCACCTGAATCTAGTTCTGATGGCCTCGCAATTTGTAGAATAGGTGCATGAGAACTACCAGCAATGTCGACAAATAGGTCTCTTGACCAATCTGTGGAAGTTAGGCTGAGGATGCAAGGAATACCCTCTAATTTCTCGTAACCTTGGCGATTGATTGAGATAGTAATCCAATTACTGTCAACCTCAAGGCCAGCGATTCCAATATTCCATCCGGATTCATGTGCGATATGGGAACTGCTCTGTTTGAATAAAATCGCGCCTGAGGAGTCGATAATCACTATTTCCATACCTATTAGTCCGGGTTCTGGATTCCATGAATTTAGGCTTAAGTTTGTGGAAATATTTTCGCCAGGGTTGAGCCTAATTACAGCGCTATCAAGCATTTCTCCACGGTCGCTACGCAACCAAGCATTTGCAACTAATTCGTGATTAGGGTCTGCTGTGATGATACAATTCGACCATGTTCGACTCATAGATTCGATTCCAAGATTACTGATATTACCGTACATAGAAGTACACTCAACTTCATGATTTGGTATTTCCATTCCTACTAGGTGTAGGCTCAAGCCTTGATGTGAGACATTGCCCCGATGGTCTGGGATAGTAATTAGAGAGGTCGACACTCCTTCAGAAACAGTGTCAATATTGATGCTCACTTTTTGGCCACTTCTTCCAGTATGAACCGTTTTGCTAGTGGCGATTACATCAGAATCCTGAACTAAAATTGGTAGTTCTAATTGACCAAGGACAGGATGGACCACTACTAATCTCACCTGAATACTAGTTCCATCCCAATCATTAGGCATCAAAGTCACCGGTAGTGCAAGGACCTCACCAGGTGCTACAACGATGTTATCCTCTCCTTCAGCAACCCATCCAGAGGGAAGGTCTGCAATACTGAGATCCATTATCGCAACATCATTACCGGTATTTTCAATCCATGCAGTTGCATGTGAGTACATTCCATCTCTGGCAAACCATGCTCCTTTGGCTCCCAATTCTATTCCTGGAGCGGAGCCAACTCTAACCGGGACTTCTTCAACTACCTGTCCAGAACCGTCACCATCTGAAATTCGGATTCTAATTACACCAACTTCGCCTGCTACGGCATCGAGTGGTGGCGTGACATTCACTGTGATTAGCGAAGTACTACCGGGGTTCATCTCTTCGGAGTTGAGAGGTAGTCCTACATCCCACCCCTCTCCTGCTTTCGAGAACCATGGAGCTTGTGGGTCGTTTCCTAATTGTTCGACCATCAATTCGATGCTACCACCTTCAGGAGGTACTTCCAAACTAGCATTGGATAAGTCAAAGCGCCAACCTGAGACCGCTGCAACACTCAGAGTAATATCGAGACTCTCTTGCATATCAAATCCATCAGATGTCATGTCAAGTGATAATTCTGCAATTGTTCCAGCCCAACAATCAACAGGGACATCCAGAGATAGTGCGACCGTTTGACTAGCATTAATCTCCAATTGTGAAACGCTAATTCCAGTTGCGTTCCAACTCGATGAATCTCCACCCGTATATGTGATGTTGAATACAGGAGATAGACTGAGACTATCGATAGTATTTCCAACATTTGTCATTGTTAAGTTTAGAGATAATTCTTCACCCGGCGTTACACTAATCGCATTACCCTGTTCAACACTGACATTCCAACGATGATCGGGCCTTGCTTGTACAGTGATTGAAGCGGAGTCAGTGACGGACTCATCACCCAGACTTGTCCAGTCGAATATAATCTGGAAATCCTCACGTGCAGGAATATCGTTTGGTAGCGTTACCCAAACTGGTGCCATTGTTAGGGAGCCCGGGCCAAGGGTTCTCTGAGCATTTGGAATTTCAAATGTGATTATTGGAGGCGCTGTGAGATTACCAGCTGCAGTATGGCCAGTAAGGGAAAAAGTATCCTCGCCATTACCTGGGTTTTCAAGGCGCAATATGATTTTTGTTCGTTCACTGACATTGAAAACTGAACCTTGGTCTGGAGAAACAACTTGAGCATCTGTTCTGAAAACTTGCAGAACATGTAGTGAAAGTGAAAGATTGCTAGATGGAGCAACTTCAGCACTTTGGTTGAAGAAGTACCTGTATGGCTGCGCATCTACCGGCAAGTCAAGTATCAATGAACCACTCGAGAGACCACTTCCCGATAATTCCAGAATATTGCCATTGATTGCAAGTGAACCACTTGTACTCCATGTCCAATCTTCTTTGATCATTCCAGCCTCAGCCATATTCCAGCGTATTATTCCATTTGCAGGCATATTTGCTTCCAGCGACCATGATAGGCCGGTAGTGGGCACTGTGCGCACATGGGGAACTTCAGATGCAGTTTCAGCAGCTTCAACTACGATGCTGAAATCTTCACAGATCATATCTTGACCTTCTCCAATACACATAGTGAGAGTTGTACTGGTCGTTTGTCCAATGCTCTCACTACTGGGGACGTCTATTGTGATGAGGAATTCTTCTTCCGAGGAGGGGTCCATCTCAACACTGAAAATTTCCTGCCCCGTTGAATCGATTAATTTCGGAGTAACTCCCCATGACGTCGATGTCCAACTAAGGTCAGTAGTTGTCTCCTGTGCATTTCCAAGATTTTCAACCAAAAGCCACACATTGGCGCTATCGCCCGGACGTCCTTGGCCACTAGTTTCAGAAAGACCACTTGGACCCTGAAGTGACAGTCCACGAGTCCTCTGAACCTCCAAAGGTAGAATCACATTGGTCGAAATGGATGTATCTTGGTCGAGTGTTAGCGTAAGAGGAATTTGCGCATCATCTGAACCAAGAGCATCTGCGGGAACTGAAAACGCGAATTCGACAGTAGTAGTCACATCTCGTTGTAGGTTTTGGGTAAGGTCAGACACATCAACAGGGCTAAAGGACCATCCATCAGGCAAACTCGTATCATCATACGATAGGGTCCAATCGGCATTCCTACTTCCCAAATTTAGCAGGTCAACCTCAATTGTCCCTGTAGTCCCCGGAAGTGTTCGTGAAACTAAACTTGGAACTTGGATCTGTGCGATATATGGCTCCAACACGACCAGAGTTGTGTTGAATACGTCATTATCAGTACGTGTTTGAGTGATATTGGAATTAGGGTCGAGAATTAACTCGACTGTATGAATCCCTAAAGTCGCCTCCACATCAACACTGAATGTAATCGGGCCACCCTCTCCAGATGGTGCAACCGATTCGGCAATATTCACTCGATGACTTTTGATAATCTGTCCATCTAGTAGAATACGTGCGTCTACCGGGTCAGGGGTGTCAACTACACCGATATTGGAGAATTGACCAGTGATAGTTACCATTTCTCCAGGGTCGGGGTCAGTGGGAGTGAAACCAATACCTCTACCATCAGCAAGAGGCGATAAATCGGCCTTTGCCTCTGAGATTAGGGCATCACCAACTAATATGTCCAGATGTCCATCTCCATCCATATCTGCTATTGCAGGTGCAGCCCATGTTCTATGAGGGACATCAATCGGAGCACTCCACCCATTAGAGATGTCAGCAGCAGCGCCAGTATCGCCATCCCATGCAAAGATTCTGCGGCCGAACGGAACGAGTAATTCGGGGTTACCTTCTCCGTCGAGGTCGATCCAAATTGGAGCTGCTACCGCAATTTCGTCATTGTCAACTCCACTTCCTCTTTGCATGGTTCTAGCCCATTCCTTGAATGGGGGGTCGATTGAAATGTCATGGCATCCTGCTAGCCCCTCTCTATCGGCGTTCCAGTTAGAATCAGAGTACCAAGTAGCCCAACATACTCTGTCAGTGATATCATTTCCAGTAGTATCAACCGCAATGGGTTCAGAATCAGCATAGCCATTTTGTGCTCTAAATCTCCAAATTTCAGTTGTGCTTGTCAATTCCATTCCGACATATTGTGCACCCATCCCTCCAGTTGCACCATTTTCATCAACAGGCAAAGTCAGAATCATTTCCGGAGCAGCATCAGAATCAAGTTGTGTGATGACCGGTCCTGGCAGACGCAGACGTGGAGTATCTGAATCCGAATCTGTATTTTGAATCCCTACTCTCTCCCAGTCCAATGAACCGGTGGGGCCATCCAATCTCCAAATCCACATATTGCCGCTATTGGCATCAACTGTGGTCAAAACTACCGCACCGCTATCATCATCGAGAGCTGCGAACGCAGGGTCAGAGGGATGAGTGCCTCTATCGAGGGAAACTTCCCAATCAGGGTCAGAGGATTGCAATCCTAGCGGCATTGAAATGACCGTGGGTTCATCTGTTGTCACATCGACTGCTGCAAGTACCATCTCCGGGGTACCATCTAAGGAAAGGTCGGCGAGAAGTGGTTGAGTGACCGCCTTATGGTTGGACTGACTTGTGAAAACGTGAGGACTTGTGATTCCCAATCGCAAATCTCCATCAGACCATGACCACAATCGTTCGTTCGAATGGCCATTCGAAGACCATCCCGATTCATCACATGTGAGGTCTGGTGCCCAAAGGTCAACTTTGAGTGCGGAACTAGTATCGTATGCAAGTGCGATTTCCACTTTGCCGTCACCATCTACATCGACGATAAGTGGTGTTGAGCGAATGTAATCAGCCTCACCAAGATTGACATCCCATGCAATCTTAGCGCTTCCGCCTTCAATAATCGTAAGATGTCGTTCATCATTTCCAGGATCAGTTCGAGTCATTACTGCAAAGAGGTTTCCTTCTCCACATCTCTCATACGCACCAGGTGGTGCGGAAATAGAAGCGGTCAAATCTGCGATTGCAACACCATATCCATCTGCTCCTAATCCCGAATCAAATGCAACCCAGTTGACTGTGGGATTGGTCATTGTTATCATTCCCGAATCGCCATGTGCTGGCAGAATTCTAGAATGCCCAGGGTCACGGCCATATTGTGCCCATGGCTGCGATAGTGGGTCCCATGTTCCTGCTTCACCGTCTGCAGTTGTTGGTGGGACGATGACAATAGTCGACAAGAGGAGTACTGAAAGCATCAAGTAGGCTCTACTTCGACTATGCATACGCTACCTCCCCACTCTTATCTGCTGCTTAGGGGTTGTTGATGCTTTGGGCCCGTAGGGCCCATGAGAAAGGCATTTGAATAGGAGAAAAATTCCGCCGAAATGGGGCTAATATTGGCAAACCAGAACAGCAACCTCCGTCGCTTCCATTAAATACCGGTCACCGGTCGCCGACTTGACTTCGGTTACTCTTCTCTCCCGAGGCGCTCGCCGGTGAAGGACGGATGAGGCAGAAAAGCCTCCTTCGTCATCGATGAGCATCTCTCTGGGAAGTGCTCCGAAAGAGGTGCAAAATATGTACAAAATCGTGACCAAAGAGGACACCATCCGTATTCCTGCGGAGTACATTCGAAAAGACAAGTCTCTGGACCAACACATCGACCGTCTTGCTGCTACAGCATTCGAAGGACATTTCGATGATGATAACAGGTTCATTCTTGTTACCAGTAATCACCAACCTCTAGGCCGTGGACGCATTATTCACGGCGATGGGGCGATCTATCAGAAGGTAAGGTTCGATGCAGTTCTATTTTGCATGGAAGATTACGAAGTTGTTGAAGGCGCGGTTTCTGAAGTCAATGACTTCGGAGCATTCGTTCGTATCGGTCCAATGGAGGCTTTGTTACACAAGTCTCAGATTATGGAAGACCATGTTGATATTAACGCTGGAATGGGCGTTGTTGAAGGTCGACAAAGTGGACGTCGCCTTGGTGTGGGCAGCTCAGTAAGAGCACGCATCGTTTCTCTTTCGCCTGATACTAGCGACCCTCGTCGCTCCAAGATTGGACTGACTTGTAAGCAGTCTGGATTAGGAAGCCACGAGTGGATTACTGACGACCAGAATTGAATAGGAGTTGTGAAACATGCCAAAGAAACCCTTCGCCTGCGGTGAGTGCAACAGGATTTTGCCCGAACCAGAGAAGAAGAATGAAATTCCAAAGTGCTCACTACATGAATCAGCCCCAGTCTCATCGGACTGGGCAGGATATGTAGTTGTCATGAATCCCGAACGCTCGGAGATTGCAAACCGCCTCAATATCGAGGTACCTGGAAGTTATGCCCTAAAGGTGAACTTCCGCTGATGGAGTCGATTAAAATGGAGATCATCAACCGTAAAGAAAACCCCCTACTCAACCGCGTCGAAATCGAGTTTCGTTGGAACCACGATGGTATTCCTACACCTTCCCGTTCCGATATGCTAAACACATTGGCATCTATTGAACCGGGATCAAGTCGTGATTTTATCGTAATCAAGGACGTAGTAACCCGCTTTGGAATGGCTTCAACCACTGGTGTTGGACTCATCTATGAGGACGCAGAAGCAATGGCTGTTGAGCCAGAATATATCCACAAGCGATTCAATGAACTTCGTACAGAACCAGCTCCTTCTGTAGAAAAGAAAGCACCTGCTGAAGAAGCACCCGCTGAAGAAGCACCTGCTGAAGAAGCACCTGCCGAAGAAGCACCTGCCGAAGAAGCACCTGCCGAAGAAGCACCTGCTGAATCTGATGAAGCCGCTGACATTGCTGGAGGTGAGGAGTGATGGGAGACAATCCTAGTGCTGCTGCCAAGTGGTCAAAGTACGCTGTCGAAGAAGGAACTCTTGTTCGCAAGGCAGAGTTCTGTCCTGAATGTGGACCGGGAGTATTCCTAGCATCTCACGCAGATCGCAAATCATGCGGTCGTTGCGGATACACTCAGAATAACGAGTGAATCCATTCATGCCATATGGGGAGTGATTTCCCCTTGGTTATCGATGACCATCCAACCGTCATCTCTGTTGATTAATTGGACTCCGAGTTCATCCTTTTTCTTACCCGGTTGTCCAAGAATAATATCTTCACACCAACTAATAATTCGCCAATTTTCACCATCGTGGATTGCGTCTTGAACAGTACCTCTCAATTTTTGAGCGATGATGATAACCTCACCATCCGAAGACCAAACCCATCCCTTTTTGGAAGAGATTAGGAAACCGGCTTTCGATGCAAAAACTTGTTCGATATTTGCCTCTACTGGAAGACGATGTCTTGCGATTTCTTTCCCGCTATTTCTATCGAGAATAATGTGGAGACCACTGCGCGTCCACACATGTACTTCCTTCATCACATGTATTGCAATAATTTCATTGGCACGAGGTAACTTCTCAGTTTCAGGATCATTGATCATATGGATGCGCCATACTTCTGTAGCATCGGGTTGAATTGCATAAATTCCCTTTTCCCAAAGTGCAAAGACAATTATTTCATCATCTCCATCCATTGCAAGTGGTTCTGCATTGATACTGTGGCACCATTCAGCTCCTGCGACCATTTTGGAAGCCGGGTTCTTCCTTAATTCGCCCTTTGAGCATCCAGGAGTGAGAGGGGAGTCAAGTGGTAAGCAAGCCATTCTTGCTAGTCTTAGGTCATAATCAACCCAAGTCACAATGAGGCGATTTGAACTAATCACAGCATCTGAGATTTCAACAGGAAATGGATATGTGGTAACATCATCAATGGTGATTCCACCATCGACATCTATGCTAATCATCCCATCTTTGTATGGAATGAGACGCCAAGGTGCACCTGCCATGTGTGTGCGAAGGAGGATTACAACATCATCATATCGTCGAGCATGCTCCCCCAATCATGGTCTCTTTGATTTTGGTCTCCGGCGGAGATATCGCATCAGTCAATCAGGCCGAGGTCTTGCTCACGATGGATGAGTGGAACGAATTGGAACCCGTAGAGGGCAATCGTGCCTTTTCATTCAAACATGCAAGAATATGGTGGCTACCCGATGTCTGCCTTTGGGAGGATCATCTTGACAAGAGGTGGGAGGCCGCTACGGGTGAGACTCCAACTGAGGTAATATTTCCCTCGCGACACTCAGCGGCTAGTGGAAATGCTTCTCTAACAATTCATCCAATCGGAACGATGCAAGTGCCGGTTGGTGAAGTTCCTGAGTATGGAGGTAAGGCTGGAGATTGCCCCCCACCAAATCCACGTATTGCTGCTTGGTGGCGTGAATTGAATAGAGTAGGAAATGAAATGGATGATTTTGATTTATCACTCGAGACTACACATCATGGTCCTTGGATAGAAACGCCTTCTCTTTTCATTGAGATTGGTTCGACGGCTGCAACATGGGGGCATGAAGGTGCTGCCAAATTATTGGCTGGCATCATTCATCGTGGTCTTGGCTTGGATAATAGTCCCGGAATTGGAGTATGGAAGGGTCATGGCAAAGTGGTTGTGACACTTGGAGGAGGACATTATGCGCCACGTGCAAATAAGTTAGGACTCCATGAAAATATTTGGATTGGACATATGTTGGCAACCTATGCACTGCCTTTTACCAGAACCGAAGATGATGTAATTGGTGGAATGTGGGAGAGCAGTATTCGTAGCGCTATTCGTGCTACTAAGAGGGCCTTCCCCGGCGGCGAAATAATTTGTAGTATGGATAAGAAAGCATTCAAGGGTTGGCAACGCCAAGCGATTCGCGATTTGTTGACAGAATTAGAGGTTCCATTACTCAAGAGTTCTCAGATAATTGGATGATAAGTGTCAAGTGTTGCCGTCTATGAGAGGGCTGCATGGTCGGACTGTTCTCCCGTATGATTGTCGGGATGACAATTCGTATGCCGAGATGGTTCGTTGGCTGGGTCTCTCGGAGATATGTTGCAGGTCCAAGTTTGGATGATGCTGTCCGTGTAATGAAGCGTCTTGAGTCAGAAGGTGCTTGTTTTACAATCGATGTACTTGGTGAGGAAATTTCTACGATGGCTGAGGCTACATATTTCCTTGAGGAATACAAGCGTGTTATCGCTGCAATTACTGAGAATTCACTCGATGCAAATCTTTCGATAAAACCAACAGCATTCGGATTACTTCTCGATAAGGAGAAGGGAATGTCCAATATTGAATCTCTGGTAAGGATGGCTGCAGATCACAATATGTTCGTTCGGCTCGACATGGAGGACCATCGAGTAACCAGTGATACCATACAAGTCATGTTGGATATGCATGATTCAGGTTTGACTAACGTAGGTGTCGTGCTTCAAGGACGTCTTTTCCGCACCATCGATGATATTGAACAGGTCAAAACTAAATTGGGCCCTTCTGCAGATTATCGAATTTGCAAGGGGATTTACCTCGAGCCTGAAGAAATAGCACACACGAGTCGCCAAGATATCATCGATGCCACAAATGCTTGCATTGATTCAATGCTTGATGCCGGTGCATATGTTGGAATCGCCAGCCATGACCATCCAATAATTGCCCATGCTCTAAACAGTCTCGAAACACGGAGCATGGGTCCAGAATGTATCGACCCACGTCCAGGAGTTCCCGATGAAAGACCCCACAAAGGGCCAGGGTATGAATTCCAGATGCTCTTGGGAGTAAGAGGTCCGCTTCGCCGTCGCTTACGAAATAAGGGTCATCGAACTAGAGTATACATTCCATATGGCGACAAATGGTACGAATATTCCATCAGAAGACTACAGGAGAATCCTACTATTGGTACACAGATTGCCAAGGCATTCATCATGCCATGGACTAACCGTCCATAATCAAATTCTCTTCTTTTTCTGACGACGTCCAGGTTTTTGTTTTTGCTTGGATTTGCCAGCCTTTTCAGCCATTGGAATTTCAGGATTTGGATTGTGTCCCAATCGACCTTCTTTCCACGCTTGTCGCCTTTCCCTTGGAGTTTTAGGGGTATTATCCTCAGGTTTAGGGGGCTCATGCAAGTAAATGCGTTTGATGTCGAATGCATCTACTCGGCCAGTCAACGTACGTCCTGCACCGGTGTGAATTGCTCGAATACGCCATTTTTGTTCCCAATGCTCCATGATTGAACCAGCTTTGAATACAGTATCTCGTTCGACAGTTATGGAATCTGAACTCGAGACTTCTCCACGCGTTAGTGTTAATCTAACCAGTACCATATCTGAGCGAACTGCATTTGCTCTGGCCACGACATCAACTGCTGAATGTGACATTGCTTGACCTTTGGAATTCTCAAGTCTATTGATTTCCCAATGGGCATCTCCATGCTCGAATACATCACCAATGGTGAGCACTTCATCTTCATCGATATCGATATGGACGATGACAGTATTTGCACCCTCGCTCAACATAAAGGGAATTGTTATGGATTTTGGTTCACGAACTGTGATTGTATGAACGCTGCCGCATTCATCGCATTTGACTAAGAAATCCGATCCACTACCCGCCTTTTTCTCGCGAAGAACTTCGTGGCCGGTAACCATGTCACAAGTAGGACATTCACCAGCATTATCCATGACGAATTCATCGTCGAACTCTTCGATATCATCTGACATAGTGCGTGCCTCCTATTCTTGGCCTGCCCGGCCATCTCCCTTTGAGGCTACCGGCTATGCCAAGGGTTGAAGACGGGCTCACTTTAGCCCAAGCCATGCGTGATGAGGTGTTGGCGGCTCTTCTGGCCCCCGCAAAGGAATTGTCACGCGACGAGCCCGAGGTTGCAGCAAATATTGGTGTGCAAATCGAACATATGGGACTTGACACATGGTCGATTTCCGTCAGACGACGCATAAGAGATGCCGTCGCAAAATTAGAACCAAAATGCATCATTGAGTCCGGTGCTGGAATAGGCCATTTGACCGCATGGCTCTTCGACCATTTTTCTGCTGGAAATCATCCAGATACATTCCAAATTGTGGAAGAGGGTAATCGATTTGCAGTAATATTAACCCGATTATGTGAGAGATATTCCGATTCTCCTTCGCGTATTATCGTTGGGAGACCCTCAACACTGGTAGCTGAGACTAGAGCATGGAATCTATCTGGTGGAGAAATTGGTGATGCACCAATAGGTCCTGAAGCGGACTGCATAATCGTTCATGCACCATTAGCAACACTTTCTGAGGAAATTAGTGCATTATTGTCTATGTTATCACCAAATGGAGTCCTCTTCACGGTTGAACCAACACCACCTGTTGGTGAAAGGGAGGATAGTGATCCCGAAGTAGTTGGATTCAATTCTTGGATGGAACTAATCCGGACGACGAATGAAACTCATCATCTTGCTTTCTCTCCACTCTTTGGAGGAACCATTGTAGCATGGTTGGCTCGTCAGGATTGACTTCCATTGACAAGTTCAAAGGTTTGAAGCAGACCATATCCGTAGTAATTATCGTGTTCGTTTTGGTCTTCTTTCATTCTCGAGGAATCGATCATTCTGTATTTCAGGTCTTCAACCGATTGAGCATCATTACCCTTTAGTGATGAATCGGCTTCAAACAGAATTGCAAAGGCCGCTGTAACATAAACAGTAGAAGCACTAGTACCTGATGCTAAGCCCCAACCTCCTCCAGCAATAATCACAGGGACATCTTCTCCTGGTGCTACGATTTCTGGCTTTTCATCAGGCATATTTCGAGGTAGAAGAATTGGCCAAACTCTACCGTTATTATCCCCTATTGAACTACCTTCCCAGATATTTCCACTAGCATCGACTCCGCCAACACAAATCACTGATGAAACACTGCCAGGGGATGCAACATCACCATCATCATCCCCACCGTCATTACCCGCTGCAGCAATCACGACAATTCCTGCATCTGTGGCATCATTTGCAGCGCCCTCTGCAGCATCACCTCCAAAGAATTGGGGTATTACACCGGGCGCTCCTCCAAGAGATAATGAAATGATGTCGACGTTTTTTGTTCGACACCAATCTATGGCATCAGCAATTATTTCATCACTGCCATTCCCCTGACCTGAAAGTGCCTTTGCTACATGGAGGTCTACACCTCTTGCCAGACCGGTCAAACCTCCATCTGCAACCAGAATGCCTGCCATCATCGTACCATGCCCATTATCATCATACGGCGAGGGTTTCCCTTGGATAAAATCGGTCCAAGAGGCCAGTTCAAGATTTACAAGGTCGGGGTGAGTCATGTCTATGCCCGAATCGACAATACAAACTGAAACTCCTGAGCCATCATATTGACGCACATCATCAAATTGAGCAAGGGAATCGAAGTCTGCCTCTCTGCTGGTGACGATGGATGCTGGTCCATCGCTTAGTAAGTCACCGCCGAAAATATCAAAGACAAACCAAAATACGCAAACCAAAACTATGCCAACAAAAAATGTGGATATTTTCTTGATGAAATCGAATTCATCTTCGGGCTCTAATTCTGCATCTGGAATGGGAATAACCTCATCCATTTAGATCACCCAAGTGTCTGTACTGCCTCAACAAGAGTATCGGCAAAGAGCCTGACCTCTTCTTCGGTATTGTATAGGTAAGCACTTGCACGTAGTGAGCCGTTATCGATTCCTCGGTCGTTAAACCATGAGTGAACACAATGCATTCCACTTCTAACCATTACACCTACTGCTTCATCGAGAAGAATCGCAACATCATGTGCATCTATTCCATCGAGGAGCACGGAGCAAATTCCCCCGCGCTTTGCAGCATCAGTTGGTCCAATAATATTGATTCCATCGACATCTTTGATCACGGAAGTCATGATGCGGTTTAGATGAACTTCATGCTCGTGTACAGCGTCAAGGTCGAGTTCTGAAATATAATCGATAGCTGCCTCTGTCCCAAGAATTCCAGCATAATTGCCCAACCCGCCTTCAAAGCGGTCAGGTGGTTTTGCCCAGACAAAGGAGTCATATCCGGAGGATTCTACTGTCGAGCCACCAGCATTTATGGAGCGCATATTTTCCAGTAATTCCATACGACCCCATAGACCTCCCATTCCCGAAGGCCCCATCATTTTGTGAATGGAGAAAGCCATGAAGTCGATACCCAAATCTTGTACGTCTACTTTCATGTGTGGTGTGGATTGTGCGCCGTCGATGCAAACTAAGGCCCCATGGTCCTTTGCCACTTTGGCAGCCTCCTTCACTGGAGTGGCTATGCCATCGAGATTACCAACATGAGAAAGTGAGATCATTTTGAGTTTAGAGCCAGCATCTGCACACGCGGTTTCGAATGCTTCCATGTCGAATGTATTATCTGGATTAGAGCGGATTACTCGATGGTCAATACCTTGTTCTTGCTCGAGTTGAAGCCATGGAACTAAATTGGAATTATGTTCTCTATCTGTGGTCAGAACAACATCACCCTTAGACCACTCCAAACCCTTTGCTACTTGATTTAGAGAGTGAGTTGCATTTTTGGTAAATATCATTTCACCAGTTTGTGGTGCGTTGAATAATTCTGCGAGTTTCCTTCTCGTTGTAGCCATACGTCGTGAAACGACATTTGCATAGCGGTGAACAGACCTTCCTCCACAACCAGGTGTAACTTCGTAATATGACTGAATCGCATCAACTACGCTTTGTGGGCGCAACGTCATACAAGCATTGTCAAGGTATGCAGGGGGTGAATCTGCACGCAAAGTAGGGAAGTCATTTCTGCGCGCTCTAAACATCACCATACCTCCGAATCGGGGAGATAATCGCTAACAGGACTATTGACACCACATTCCGTGCAAGCGAGTCGCGTAGGGTAATTCTCTTCGCAACCTTCGCATACAGTGCCGGGAATACCTCTTCTATTGCAATTTTCAGAAGGACAATCCACTAGAAGTTCTCCGGCATCATTTACATTTACAGGCGCAGGAGCACCACATGAGGAACATTCGCCTTCTGAAGAAATGTGAATGCTGCCATCTATTAATTCAGCTTCAGCACTGGCAGCAGCCTTTGTTCGTACTCTTGTTCCTGAGCCAAGCATGCGTTGAGGAAACCAAAGAAGTTGCATTAGTAAGAATATGGTGAGGAGACCACTAAGTATGTGCAATACTAACGCAGAAGTCCTTTCAGCATCACGATCGGCAACGAAATGAGCGCCAGCCCACCCATTGAAAATAGTCAACATAATCCAAAATACAACCATGAATGTCCAGGCGTAAAGGCTGTGCTCAGCCATCGCTCTTTCCATTACTCGGACGTCGGTATGGACATGATGTTCTTGAACATGTAAATCACGAGTTTCAATAACTGCCTTCCAAAAGAAATATCCGAAAAACGCAGCAACAATCGTGAGGATAAGTCCTCCAAGCATTTCACCGAAATTGAGTCCTACTGGGAAATCTGGCATTTTTGAATGGATGAACAACATTCCTCCCATTGCCGCTGCCCATACGATCATCACATTGACCACATGGCCACGCATGATTGGGAAAATAACCGATAATTGAACAATAAACCAAACCCACAGTACACCTGAAGTGATGATTTGGAAGAAGTCGAAACCACCGACCATCATCAATCCATCAGCACCGGTTATGGCTGCGTCACCGCCCGAAAACACTTCTCCTGAAAGGCTACCAAGAAGGAATGCAGCAAAGCCAGTGGCTAGTGCAATGTAATGACTTGAACCCCATTCATGGCGTAGAAGTCCAAACTGAAAACGCCATTCTTTTCGCAAACGGTCGATGCTAGCAAGCATGGGGTGAAAATCTGCAAATGATTTCTTGAGTTCGATATCACGAAGTCGAAATGGCATCTCATCATGCTCGTCTTCAACGAGGGTTGCTTCCGCAATTTCATCCCCCGCCATGGTTGAGGGTGCACATCTCTCCCTTTGAGTCATTTCGGTTGTTCGCACCTCCTATGGAGGTGCTATGTCACAAAGCAAGATAATCAGATGCTTTGATTTGTTCATTCTTCTATTCCAGAGGTAGCAGTTGTAGAGTATGTTGCTTGAATAGTACGCTCAATATTCTGGGGTACAGAAGCCTCAGGCTCGGTATATAATTCAGACAATACCAACCCATCATAGAGGCTTGGTCCATTGCCGAGGTAGTATACCGCACCGCGTCGAGTTCGAGAATCCTCTGGCATTGGCTTGTCTAGTTCTGCACATTCACCGGTACATCCATCTGCAAATGCGATGTATGCACGGCCCTCACGATCGATGTGAAGATCATTGAAATCCAGTAGATTACGATTGGAGCCACCAATGTCACGGCAATCTCCACTGTTTAGGCAAATCGCACCGACTTGAACTGGGTCATCGGTGACCCGAACAGTGTGGAAAATTGGCTCAGCATCGAGTGCATTGAGACTGTAGGTGACATAGAGATGATAACTGACATTTGAATTAGCATAATGCGGATTTCCATCCCATTCTGCACCATCTAAATCCGTTTGTCCAAGTTCTTCTGCATTTTCGCTTCCAAGATAGGTTATTGCCACTCTACCTGGGTCTCCTGAATCGATTTGGGGGAAGGTCGAGGAAATAACCTCGATTGGACTAACTCTGATGCTATCTTGCTCCCAAGTAATTCCAGAGTCAATACTACGTGACATGTAGACACCTTGGTCATTACCAGTCCAAATGTGATATGCATTTGAGTCGGTATCGGTAGCAACTTCAGAATTCTTACGGGGATTAGGTGTACCAGTATCATCCCCCATAGTTCGTGTCTGCCAGGTGAAGCCATTATCCTTGGAGAAAATGATGGTTGGAGTTTCTACTCTCGG
>JASLKC010000033.1 GCA_030747785.1 Candidatus Poseidoniaceae archaeon
AATCAAGAGCATATCGAGAATGAAAGCAACACCTCGCTTCCACACTGGGGAAATCAACATTCCTTCTGGAGCGGTTGCGGCTAGAGCAGCCTGAGCCATAGTACCACCCTTGTTGAGGGTGACTGGTGAGTCCGCCATACCGGGGGGGTTGAGACTCCCCCTTGTGAAGATGACCATTATCAATCTCTGATATGCCAAGCCATTAGCCCAGACTCTGTGACCCAGTCTAGCCATGCTGACCATTGACCATCATGTCTCAAAGTTCGGTCATCGCCAATGACAATGAGTCCCCGCTTGGCACGTGTCATTGCAACATTTAGACGCCTCGCATCACTAAGAAATCCGACTTTACCATCGTCATTCGAACGCACAGTACTCATGACAATAACCTCTTTTTCGCGACCTTGGTATCCATCCACGGTTTTGATTTCAAGTCCTTCATATCTATCATCGACGAGGTCCCTGATAAGTCGGACTTGTCCCGCATAGGGTGAGATGATTCCAATGTCTTCTGGTTGTAAATCGCCAGGTGCTAACAGATCCTCTAGAATTTTAATTGTGACACCGGCTTCATCCATATTCGAGCGCGACGAACCACTTTCTTCAGCAATTTCGGCCCCATGAACTGGCACAAAAGCCACAGGTTTGTCCCAATCTGGCCAAAGGAATCCCGCAGGTGCAGGTCTGTCAGATGATGTGCAACCGTCTTCTAAACGGTTGTCATAAAATCTAGCTGAAGGGTATTCTCTAATCGAAGGGTGCATGCGATATTGAGTGGTAAGCATGTGAGCAGGAATACCATTTTCCAATAATCGTTTGAATAGGGGAATATCAAGCCCACCCTTCTCAGCATTTAGGCTGGTAACTGTTGGTGGTAGTTGGCGATGGTCTCCCACGAGAATTAGTTGGCGTGCTCCTTTTACAATTGGAACTAATGAACTAGGTTCAGTTGCTTGAGTTGCTTCATCAATCAATACCACTGGGAATCTTTTGCTAGAGAGCGTGAAGTGCCCGGATCCAATATTGGTGGAGCAAAGAACTTCAGCACCTGAAAGAACATCTTCGACAATCCTTTGTTCCAGTTCACGAATTTCGCGGTAATTGCGATTGATATCTCGATGAGCGAGCCCCTTTTCCTTGCCTTTGAGATCATGCAATTTTGCTTTGATTCCCTCATTCTCTTCTCTGATGAATGCAACTTCATCTTGCTTTGGATGGCTGGAAACTTTTGCATCTAATGTGGCTTCGCGCAAATGCTCTCTCACTTTGACAGGTCGGCCAAAACGAACTGCTTTTACGCCTAGTTCAAGTAAGCCTTCAAGTAAATTATCAACAGCAACATTCGATTCTGCACATGCCAGAATTGGCCCTCGCCCCATCTGAACCATTGCTGAAAGGAGATGTACTGCCGTATGCGTTTTCCCGGTCCCAGGCGGTCCCTGAATCAATGACAAACGCCGCCCCATTGCATTGTCTATTGCTATGCGTTGACTTTCATCTAGCATTGCATTTTTTAGGCTCCAAGGCATTCTTTTTTGCCCATGCATCTCCGGTGGCATTTCAGCCGATGCAGCAATATCATGTGGCTGGCAAAGTAGCAAATCCCGCAATACGGTTCCACTATTGCCTTCTGTAGAATGGAATGAGATTAATGCTTCATGCATTCTGTCGTGAGCGACTCTATTGGCACCCCGGTCAAGGCGCCATCCACCTTTGCGAATATCACTTGGCTTTTCTGAAACGACAATACGAATCCGTCTTGAATTTCTGTCTAAGACCACACCTTCGATAACTTTCTCTCCCCATGGGCGTGCCCTACTGATGATTACCATGTCTCCGTGTCCAAATCGATGGAAGGGAAGAGACCCTCCTCCTCGTTGTTCAAAAACAAGAATTGGCTCACCAAAGAACCTTCCAGAACTACGCCCTTGAAGGTCAAATAGCGCAATACCCGCTGAGAGGAGTTTTTGTTTTGACCATTTTTTCCAGCGTTCTTCTACTTGATTGAGTTCATCTTCCAACTCAATTCCAATGAGTTTTGTGAAGCAATCGAAGTGGTCCTGACTACGTTGCCAGCGATAGTCATGAACAACCGTTCTAGACTGTTTAGAAGTGGAACTAGTGTCCATTCGGCGAACACCACCCCTTTCTCCCATGATTGAGCCAAGTGCCTCTGGTATAGCATCATACCGGCTCACATGGAAAGGTGAGGCTTAACAAGGAAATCAGTTGCCCGAGAAATACTGATACACATGTTCAAGCGCAAAAGGGGGAATGCAATTGAGGGCAATATATGCCCTTATTGTGAATTCATCAACGCCGCTGGAGTCAGCACTTGTATCCAATGCTATTACGAGATGGAGAAATCTGCTCGTGAGCAAGGAGAATCGGTACCGCCCGATGTTTCCAACAGTATTTTTGATGAATTAATGTCTGAAGAAGATGATTCTTGGGATGATGGCGAAGCACTTGATGTAGTCTTAACAATGGACCAGGACCCGTTAGTAGTAGATCAGTATGAATCAACAGATTTTTCTTCTGAAGAACCCGAGAAAATAGATTTCATGGATTCGAGAGCACCCGAGCTTCATAATACTGTAATTCATCAAGTTGAGAAAGTCTCAATTGAAGATGTGGGTGAGGCCCCTAGGGATTATTCAAAGATCGATTTGAGTGGACATGACCCACTCGCAGAGGTCGCTGAACCCATCCATTCAGGCCGAGGTGCAGTATTTTCTCCTCAATCGCCAAAGATGGACGATGACCTTCTAGGACATATTGGAGGTAGTGAATTACCCTCGCTACCTTCTGATGATGTGTATGACAACAAAGTGGATCTCACCGGTCAAGGCGCTCCACCTCCTCCTGCTCCGATTATAAAAGAGCCGGTTCCAGAGGTGGTCAAGGCTCCAGCGCCTACACCTGCGATCGCCCTTCCTGAATCTTCAATAATTCAACCCCCAGTTGAAGAACCCACTCCAGCGCTTACACCTACGATTGTCCTTCCTGAATCTCCAATAATTCAATCCCCAGTCGAAGAGCCCATTCCAGCACCTGAGCCAGAGGACGATGGTCGATTCTGGCCATGGCCAGCAGCAGAACCATGGGACCCTCGCCAAATCCATCGTGAAGTAGTCAGCGCGTTGGAAGATGCAAAGTCAGGAAAGATTGAATCTGCGACTAAGACCATTGAGGAATTAGGCCCCCATCTTGATGATGCGAATGTGGATTTGCTCTTTCACATTGGGTTGGTGCTCAAACAAATTGGTCGTAAAAACGATGTTTCTTGGATGTTAGCAAGAGCCAATGCTGCTCTACCTGAGTCAGAACATGTTTCATCAGCAGTGGCTCACCTCGGTGTTAACTGAGGAGGGAGAGACGTGGACACGCCGGAACTCGAAGTTGACGATGAAATCGTACTTCGTCCCGTGAATAGACGAATTCTTCCTGAAGTCAAACGGGCTTATCTTGAGGACCCTGATGCAACCCGTTCTGCTTTACCTTGGTTGAAGGACGGAGAAGAAGCGATTCGGCAGATTGCAGATTTAATGCTCGATTTAGAAATGCATCGATCCGGCGATGTGGTGCATTTTTGGGCAATACACAGACTAACCGACAATGCATTTGTTGGCATGATTGGCCTTGGAGACGAATTACAACTCGCAGCATCAGCATACAATCTCGGCTACTGGGTCGTGAAGTCTTCTCGTGGCCGAGGGATAACGAATAGATGCGTAGACCGTATTTTCAATTGGCTTGAGCAAACCAAAGGTCAAGCCTTAGTTGAGATTACTGTACACCCTCATAATGAAGCTGGATTAAGCACATGTCGTTCAATCATGGAACGCTGGGGCGGATTAGCAGTCGAAGGCTTCGTCGGTATTGAGGTAGAGGGAAGAACCGTACCTCATATTCTGCATCTGGTACAGATTGACAAGGTGGTTGAATGAAGCCGGTTTGGCTGACTGTAGATAGTGACGATATTCGCCACATACCAAAATCTCAAGGCCACCCTACTCGCTCAAAAGGTGCGAGTCACCAAGGCACTTCACCTCAGATGGCTGAAGCTATGATTTCATTCAGGAGATGGTTGGATCGCACTCAAGTAACCTTGACAATTTTTGTGATTGCAGACCAATTGGACGATGAGCAATTCACCACCTGGCTAAGGGAATTATTGGATTCCCACCCTCAAGTCACGATTGGTTGTCACGGCCTTACACATCGGTGTTGGTCAGCATTCGATCCCGATGAGGAAGGATTTCTCTCTGCGTTGGTTGAAGCAGATGTGAAACTCCATGCATTTGCGGGCGACCAGTGGCGACCTTGGTTTAGAGCGCCTGCAGGATACATAGCACCATGGATGGCTCCTATCATTGCTAAGGCTGGCTTTGAATTAGATTCCAGTGTCAACCCCTCATGGGTTGTCAGGCGCAAAGCAGGCCCATGGAAGGATTGGAATGCAGTGCAGAAAGCATTGAAGGATTCAGGAATAATGAGTATGCCGTGGTTGACAAAGAATAGTCTACCTACCTGCGGGCCAGCATTGTCAACACCTCTACTTGGATGGAATGCTAGACGTGCTTGGAAATCACTTGGGCCAGCGGTATTGCCCGACGAAGCGGAATCAACAGTGTATTGGCATATTCTCGACCATGGGCGCAAGAATGGAAAATGGATTCCTCCACTCATGCTCTAGTAAGAACACGCCACTCTCCACCGCCGTTTAGGTAGTCTGCCTTTCCTGAATTAACTAAGGTCCAGCCTTCTGGAGTTTCAGTAATATCTGGGGAAAGTACAATCCAATCAATATGATGTAAATCACCTTCAAGGTGAATTATCCAATTGGCCTCATCACTGCGCCAATGGCCCGTGATATTGTTTTCTTCAGCATCTAAAGGAGAATGGAAAGTGTAGAGCCAGTGCATTCCAAGTGTTGCATCAGAAACGAATAGAAAGTGTCCACCTTCTTCTATTTCCATTGATTCAGCCGCTTCATCAGTCCACATAGTTTGACCATGTATTCCGGCTAGGAGTGAAAGCGGCAGAATCAGAATCACACCTGCAAACACCTTTTTGTCAGCCCAATCAATATCCCCATTGATTCGTTTTATTAGCATAAATACAGGGATGGCTAGGATTGTGATATAGCGGCCATTATTCCCCATCGTTACCATATGCCATGGCCAGTCCGAGTTCCAAAGGATTGATTCATACGCCCATAGAACTGCAACATACATCGTGATTAAACCAGCTAATCCACCAATGAGAAGTGAGAGTTCGCTAGCAAGTCGATCTTCACTAGTGCCCATTTTTTCCCAAGTTGACTTGGCGAATGGCCATAATACCATGCCGAAAAAGCCGTAGATTAGCACTACATCGATGAATGCGAATGGGAGAGCATAGAGAAACCGTCCTGGTTCATCCACAATTATGGATGGCGTTCCTTGTCCGAGTAAACCGAGAAGGAGTATCAATCCCCCACCCCCTGCAAACCCAATTCCGAGCATTTTCCTCGGATTGAAAAACCGGTCTGGAATTTTAGTTGAGGATGCCATTACAATTATGAAAAGAAGAACAGGAATCAGCATTGAATCGGCAGGAGAAGTTGTTTTCACAAATAGAATCAGAAGTAATGGGAGGCCCACCATTGCTTTGCGAGGCCATGAATTATTCTTTACCGAGTCTAGTAATAAGAATGCCATTATTCCCATTAGTGAAGCGATTAAAGGTTCATCATATCCCTTTCCAACCGAATAAATCAATGTCGGGTGGAGGAGAATAATTGCTCCGAAACCTTTGCCAACCATTGTAGCCATAAAGCCGAGAAATACAATAAAACACAATGAAAGAATGTAATTGGATGATAATACAGTTGGATTATTGGCAACAATAGTAGAGTCCTCAGGATTTGATGCTAAAGGGTCATCCAACCGAGTATCTCCCCAATCTAATGCATAACCATCATCGACTTCGACATATGCATCTTTGACGTGTGTATCAAGCCCATTTTCGGAACCAATTACCGCTATTAGGTTGACAAATAATGCGAACAAAATCAGCAATTTCCAGAAGCGTTCGGTATCATCTTCGAACCACTTCATACCTGCTCGAACACATCGCGGGATTCAACCCTTCTGTTGTTCTTACATCCCAATAGTGGGATTCCAACTATTTCGAATTAGGCGGTTACAATAATCAAAAAGAGAATAATGATGTTTGCCCACCGGACCTAACTAGGCCAACGCTCTCGAGTTGTTCGATAGCATTGTTGAACCTCTTCTCGCTGAATTGGCGCTCTTCGACCAAGAATTTGCGTAGGCCATCGACATCTACATCGCCTTGTATCAAGTCTTCATTGGCGACTTCGACTACTGGGTGATTGTGAAATACAGCACGAATTTCATCGAGACGTTCTGGGATTTCCTTGTCTTTCTCAGCACAAACCGCTTCGATAGTCCCATGTGCTTTGATTAATTTCAATCCAGTCTTTGGACCAATGCCCCTGATTCCAGGGTGGAAATCAGTGCCGATCATTATTGCAAGGTCGATTAGCTGCTCTCTAGAAATTTCATTATCGTCGAGGAGTTGTTTCAATTCGATACGTTGGGCGTGAATAATACGCCCCATTCTACGACTTCCATCGGAAGAAAAGTTTCGGATTACAACTGGAGCGCCGTAAAGAAGTGCATCCCAGTCTTGAGTTGCTACTGCATCGAGTTGTCCATTTGCTGCCATGACTGCGGCTTGAGCTTCACCTTCAGCCTTGGCACGGAATGCTGGAATGCCCATCAAATGCAACATTTCCATACTCTCTTCGACCATTTCAGGCGTATATCTTACACAGCGCTGAGCCATTTTTTGCGCAGTTGCATAATCGCCTTCTGCCAGTGCGGCTTTCCATTGAACTTCCGCTTCTTCTCGGCGCGCCCTTCGTGCCCCCATCTCCTCAGCCTTCAACTCTGGGTGTTCACCATCAAAGATGAACACCGGCTTAACGCCCTTTGCAAGCATAGTACTCGCTCTGGCAAGGAATCCCATGAGATGGGCGACCACTTTGCCATTATCTGCACGTAATGGTCCACCATCACCAGTAGGCGAACGGTCGCGGATGGTGGTAAGGAATTGGAATGCAAGAAGAAAACTGTCTATGCCAACTCGCTTTCCTGCCATTGCTGCCATGTTGGTATCTTCTGGGCTTGCGAGGTCGCGCAGGTTGCAGCCCATGCATAGCGCTAGCGTCGAGAGCACTTGAGTCTCACGCAAGGGTTGAATCACAGAATCTACCCCGGCCCAACATGGCAGTGATTGCTTTGCGCGGATGGCACCCCGCCGTAGCACGAGCGGAAGCCATTGCGATGTTTCCTGAAGCACGCCTTGTTCGTACGCCCGCACGCCGCTTACTCACCACCGACGATGAAAGTGTATGGACAAGGGCTCAGTATCTCTCGGGCACCGAGTGTGTGCTTCTAGGTGGAGGCATCATGGAATGGACCTCAATTGAGGATTTACTATCAGCCATAGATGTCGAGATGCATGAATCCATGGCAGTAGAATGTTGGAGACATGAGGGGAAATTACCTATTGGAACCAAAGAAGTTGAGAAGAAAGTAGGCGGATTATTCCATGATGTTTCATCCACTTTTAATTTAGATTCTCCAGTGAATAGATTCGGCATTGTTCTCGATGCATCTGCCGGATTAGTGGCTTGGGGATGGATTGAAGGACAAGGTCCTGGAAAGCAGGGTTGGTCAGCAATGAGGGCAAATAACCGTCCATTTTTCAAGCCGGTAAGCCTTGAGCCAAGACTAGCGAGAGCCGCAGTAAATATTGCCGCAGGACCTTCCAACGGGTATGTAGTAGATCCAATGTGTGGAACCGGAGGGATTCTCATTGAATCAGCGCTTTGCAACCGGCCAACACTTGGTATCGACAGTGACCCTGAGATGGTAGAGGGAACAAAATCCAACTTAGAATGGGCTGGAGTAAAAGCGGAAGTCGTTCGTGGTGATGCAACTCGACATACCTATCCGGATGACCTATGCGCAGTTGTAGTGGACCCTCCATATGGTCGAAATTCTCAAGGCGAAGTAGAATTATTGGCTAATACTTTGAGAAATATTAGCTCTCAGCATAGCGATTGCGGACTAGTTGTAATACTACCCACACTTCCTTCAGATGTAAATCTCGATGAAGAGATAGATTCCGAGACTTCTCTATTCGAGGAATGCGGATTCACAGTCCAGAAGGTGTTGGGAATACCAATTCACAAATCACTTGCCCGAAAAATGGTCATTGCTTCAACTTCTCTTCAAGTTCGAGAAGTTTGATCGCATGCTCTTCTTCTGCAGCATCGAATTCCGCTGTATGTGGGCATAAATCATCGAGTACTGCCTTATCGCTTTCATCAAGCACATATGGATATGATTGACACCCATAGGGGCGCCCATCGTATACCGTGCATATTCCAGGTGCAAATTTATCACTTGAATTCGTTGCAAGGAATACACAGGCTTTAGTCTCCTCATTATTGAGAAGTCTCCTAATGCCATCGTCCCCAATATAGCAAAACTTGTCTTCAGCTAATCCAGAACGTCGAATCAATCTTCTTGCCTCGGTCTTAGTAATCGGCATTGTAGTCTCTCTACAACAAATGCTACACCCTTCTTGTATACACGGGAGCGAGCGACCCATGTATGCGTGAATACCACCGTTCCTATGAATCCGAGGGTCTTCTTGGCCCGAATAAAAAGGAATCACAACATCATCGCATTAATCCACTGCCGGTGAATAACTTATAGCCTTAAGTTCAACCCGAACTAATGATGGAAGCAGCAGCCCCACAACAAGTAGTCGTCGTACAGGCGGCAGGAAGGAACGCAACGCCGAAGGTGATCGGAATTATCGCTATAGTATTTGCATCAATTGGAATTTTATGGAACGTTCTGATTGGTGGATTAATCGCCGTGTTATTTTCAGCGGCCGATTCGATTGATGGCGTAGATGTATCATTCATGGAGACATGGGGATTCATGATTTTCACACTACCAGCTTCAATTCTACTCTTAGTTGGCGGAATTAAGTGCTTGAAATACCAAAAGATGGGAGTATTCTTAATGCTCGGTGCTGAAGGATTTTCAGCAATCGGAAATATGGTAATTGGAAATGCAATCGGAGATATGGACATTGTAGGTTCATTGATGTGGCCAATCATCTATGGAATAATTTGGGCATTGCCACTAATGTTGGCAAAAGACGACTTAGTGTGACTTATCTCATTTGATAATCCACCCAAGAATTTGCCATCGAAGGGCGCTAGCGTCCTTCGGTGGTAATATTTCTCAGCATCTAATTCAAGAAGGAGAGCCATGTCGGCGCGTTAGGGCAATTAGGGTAGCCTGGATATCCTGACGGGCTTCGAACCCGTCGACGCGGGTTCAAATCCTGCATTGCCCACTTCAAGCAGTGTGAATTTGGACGCGTTCATCGCCCCATTCCACTTCAATGAAATTATCAAATCCACTTAGATCAAATTCTGCAAGAAGTGGCTCTACATGCTCAACATCAGCTTGGACCAAAATAAATTCATCAACTAATCCTTCGTTTAGGAAATGGTTGATTGTTGTAGGGCCACCTTCGACTAGTAGGCGCTGAATTTCCATATCACCCATCATGTCTAGCATTAATGGAAGACCTCTGAATCCTTCTTCAAGCAGAACAGTATCTCCGCCATCGGTCAATAATTTGCAGTCGATAGGACAGCGCCCATTGGGATCAATTATGAAGCGTAGAGGTTGTTGCAAGCATTCAACATGGCGAACGTTGAGAGTAGGGTCATCTCGCAATACAGTTTCAACACCAATTAGAATGGCATCACAATCGTCACGTAATTCATGGACCTTGACCAAGCACTCTTGGGAAGTGAATCGGCTAGACTCTTGACTTCTATCATCTACACTGCCATTGGAATCGATTGCAACTTTGACGGTTACGAAGGGGCGACGGTATTCACACCAATGGAGAAATTCACGCATTTGTGCAGCAGCATCTTGTTCAAGTAGTCCAGTTCTGACTTTGATTCCAGCCTCTTCAAGAACTGAAGTTCCATCTCCACGCACATTGGGATTAGGGTCAGAATGAGCGATTATCACTTCACTAATCCCTGCCCAAAGTAGAGATTCAGTACAAGGAGGAGTGCGGCCAAAATGGTTGCAGGGTTCAAGTGTGACATAGGCGGTGGCGCCGTTTGTATTGTGGCCCTTTGCTTCAGCATCATGAATGGCCATTTGTTCAGCGTGTAAGCCGCCAAGATGGTCGTGCCATCCCTCTGCGATAATTTCGCCATCTTTCACAAGTACACAACCGACAATTGGATTCGGCCGTACTCTACCACGTCCACGTTCAGCAACTTCGAGTGCCTTGGTCATGAAGGCCACGTCCTCGTCACTGTACGCCATGATTGAGCCGTATCGCCCATCACCCAAGAGTGATTCGCTTAGGGGGGGGAGGATTCATGGCGGGGATGAATACTGCAGAAAGCATGGGCGACCTCCACTGTATTGTTAATCCAGCGAGTAGAGACCATACTTGTGGAAAGCGTTGGCCAAAGATAGTTGAGAAACTTGAAGCGCGTGGATTCACAGTCCATACTCATATGACTGAAAAAGTAGGTCATGCCAGTCAAATTGCCTGGGATTTGAGGCAGGAAGGAGTTGATGGAATGATAGTAGCAGCTGGTGGCGATGGGACTGTTCACGAAGTTGCAAGTGGTTTGCGAGGCTCAGATATTGTGATGGGAGTTTTGCCATTTGGCTCTGGTAATGATTACGGTATCACTCAAGGAGTATTCAATAAGGACATCGATGGAGCGATTGAAGTTTTGGTAAATGGAGTCGATAGACGCTGTGCTGCATGGAGATTAGAAGGATTTCCAGCAGAGGATGCTGATGGTTATCCTGCCCCAACAGTAAATCAGTGGGATGGGCCATGTCCAGAAGGCAAGGTAGTACGTTGGGTATTTCTCGAATCAGATGCAGGCATTACTAGCGAAATATCCAGAGCGAAATTATATCGCGCAAAATGGATTAAGGGTGCAAAGAAATACACATATCTCGGTATTACAACAATTCCAGTTTGGAAGCGTCGCAAAGTGTGGTTAAAATTAGATGATGAGGAAGGCGAAATTGTCGATTTTACAATGTATGCTGCTACAACAGGTGAAACTTTTGGAGGCGGATATATCGTTAGTCCGGGCGTAACCCCTCTCGACCAACACGGTTCCATTGTATATGCTCCAAGAATGTCTAGACTCGCAATGCTTTCACTAATGGGTCCAATGAAGAAAGGTAAGCACATTGGCAAGTGGGGAATTTTCCAGCGTAAAGCGGATCGAATCGAACTAAAGCCGGTGGATAAGGATGGTTCAATTAGCGATAAACCGATTGAACCGATGACATGGGTTCAAGCAGATGGCGAACCTTGTATTGTAGCACCAGCAATACTAGAATGGCATACCGAGCAAATATTGGTAAGAGGAGCGCCCAATGTTCCTTGGGATTCACAATGAGAAGTCATTGAAATCATCACCAGCAACAGATGGTTCACTGGATTTTCTTTGTACTGGTTCCGGTTCTGGTTCCGGTTCAGGCACAGCGGCTTTACGCTTCTTTACGGTTCTGCGCTTGACAGGCTTTGCCCCCTTAGTTGGTTGTGATGCAGAGGTAGGGTCATTGATTGACGAGCCACGCATTGCTGAGGAGAAGTGTTGACGTTTGGCCGCAGGTTCTGGTTGACTTGATGTTACACTTGAGCCTGAATACATACTGTCACTTTGTGTTGCAACCGGTTCGTACGAGGTTTGCGTCACTTGAGGTGCAGATACTGCGGCTTTATCTTTGACTTCTGGAGCAACTGTTACTGAACCGGAAACGCCTCCGCCGAATTCAGTTGGTCCGCTATCATCGGAATCCGTGGAAAGAATATTGTCAAGGCTGAATCCAGCTAATTCTTTTTCTTCTTTTACTTTCGGAGCCGCTGCCTTTGGTTTTTGTTTTGTAGGCGCTCTTGGTCCAAGGTCTTCCTTTTTCGATTGCTTCAAATCACGCTTCATTTGTATGGCTTTAGCAAAGCCTTCTCTACCGAGCAGAGTCTTAGCAGAACTCTTCGCTCCCTGACGAATCATCATTGTAGAGAAGGTGAACATTGCGAAACCGCCACCGCCTCCGACTACTAGGAAGAAAATAACGAATGACCATCTGCCAAAGTAGTCGGTGTCTCCAAGTGCCCATTCATCATCATGGTCACCATTTGCACTGACAACCCCTTCCTCGACTTCAATGGAAGTGATAATCATCCCTTGTGCTTGGTAGGCGAAATTACAACTATCGGCTTCTAATTGATCAGCAGGAACTCCGGAATTTACTACAAGATATCCTTTGATTGTAATGGCTTGTTGCCACTCATCTAGAACATTGAGATTATCCGCTACATTTTCAGAGCCTGGTATTATTCCAATTACAGCCCATTCGCTTTCGTGCTCAGAAAGTTTCGACCCAACGGCTTCTTCTGGGTATAGAGGTGTAATCCAGTGCTTGAGATCTACTCGTGGACCCATCTCTACTTGGACTGCTTCTCTCCAAGTCATTTTGTCAATGATTACAGCAGCCCCCATTGCTTTCTCATAACTTTGAACATCATCTGTATGGCTTTCATACACAACGGAGGAGATTAACCAGCCCGTTATCGTAAATTCCCCATCACCGCACTTTCCAAGGGTGAGTGATTCGGAATAGGAGTTAGGGCCCAATTCTGATTTGATATCTGCCGAATCGTCGTTTAGCGTAACTTCCACCCCATCAGCACCCCATTCAGGCGTAGCACTAGCAATGCAGCCAGTGAGAAGAAACAGGACCGAGACGAACAGAACCATGAGTCTGGGGTCGCGGGCCATGAGGTGCCTACGGCACCTTTGGTTTGTCAAACCATCGTTTGTGAAAAGCGCGGAGAGAGAGATTCGAACTCCCGTGTCAGAAGACACCGGCTTTCAAGGCCGGCGCAATACCAGGCTATGCGACCTCCGCTTCAACACTCGGGGATGAACCAATGGTCAAGACCCTTGCGACTGTTTACTCATCCCGAGAACTAGCAATGAATGCTAATCCAAGCGCCGCTGCAACCATACTAAACGTAAATCCTGGAATACTATCCGAAGAATCCAAATCAGATACGCCATTGATTATTTTCTTGATATCTTCAACAAAATCGCTGACATCCCATTGATATCCGGACCAGGAAATCCTAGGTTTGCCGTTTGAATCTAAAATAAATGTAAGAGTAGTATGGAGAGTCGAATATTCTGATTCATCGCTATCATGATCCATTCCTTCCATATTAGCCGGAGATGGAATACTCATGTCTGCAGTAGAATTTGGAGCCCAAGCAATATGCATGGTATCCGTCAAATCATCCATACCAACTTGTGCCTCTTCCCACATCCCCGATGCGGCATTCCATGAATGGAGTTGCCACCACCAACTGAAATCCGATGGTGCTGTGACATTTCCAATCGAACTCATGTAATGTCCATTTTCACTATCTGGAGCTTCAAAATCACTGAGTGTAGCCATGGATTGATGCCATGCATTTGTTGCAGGCATCATAGCGCTACTTGAATTTCCGCTTACATCGACTATTGTAGTAGAAGCATGCTCTCCCATTGGAGCAGGAATTGTAGCATCATCAGTGGTATTTGGAGCGAATGCAATCGCTTGAGGCATTAGTGAAGCAATTGCCATGGTAGAACTAGTCCAAATTGAATTATCAGAATCCCATGTGTGCAACTCCCACTCCCACGTGCCATCAGAAGGGGCCTCCTCACCATTTATTCCAGTAACTAAGTGAATTTGAGAAACATCTTGTTCATCGGGTTGGGCCGTCACGATATTCCAATCTTCTTCGTATGAAGTTGCAGTTAGTTGGTGCCAACCATTCAACATAACATCATGCTCACTTGAATTACCATCAGGCATCATCACAGTTACACTATCAGCATGAGACATATCATGGCCTCCATGGCCATCCTCATGTGATTCGATATACTCTCTGTCTACACTAACGAGGAATTGATCCCACACCGGTTCGACTTCTTCAGTAGTACCAGTAAGATGCGGCCATTCAACTCCATGCATTTCTGTAAATGCAGCAAGACGTTCTGGCGTATCATATTCAGGGTCAACAGAGATTGAAACAAAATTTACATCTTCTCCATCGAGCGACAATTGTGCAGTTTTCAAATTTTGAGTAATTGTCGGACACACTTCATGGCATCTGGTGAAGATAAATGCAACAACTGTTGCATCTGCAACTTCTCCAGTAATTGTAGTAGCTATTCCATTTTGATTGGTAAGTGTGAAATGGTCGATTGAAGATCTAGAGAGTGCAAGTCCATGATAGCCTTGTTCCGAGGTATCATGATTGTGACCACCATCAGCAATAGCATCAGGAATAGTTGCAACAAAAAGCAATCCAATAAGGCACAATACGGCCGCTCTCATAATTTGACCTCAAGGCCATTATTTATGAATAATTGCACTTACTTGTGTAGTGAAATTATTCAATTACATATGCCCAATCGTAATTAGGCGTGCACCAATCTGGCAAACCGAGAATACTGTCAGGATTGGAAAGCCCGATTCCCCAAAGCATCAAAGCGACAAAGAGAACCGGGAATAGAGCGGTTCTGGTGTAGATGAAAGGGTCGCCTTTCAGGTGCATAAAGAATGCAGCAATTCCGTAAGCCTTGACAATTCCAACTCCAATTAGAATTGCCCAGACGGTGTATACACTTAGGCCGGAAACATAGACTGCCCCGACTTCTAGCAATGTAAACAACATCAATACGACGAAGTTCCAGAAGTAGATGTCCTTTCCTGCGTATAGCTTGTGTTCTCCCATAGTATCACCTCAGTACAGATAGAATGCGGGGAAGATGGCTACCCAAGCCAAATCCACAAAGTGCCAATAGAGTCCGAAGTATTCGATACCTCTACCGTTCTTTTCATCATAGCCCACAGTGTCGGCCTTGAAGATCATGAATAACATGACTAGTAGTCCAATGAATACGTGCAATCCGTGTGCTCCGGTTGCTACATAGAAGATTGAACCAGCCTGTGTGTTGATATCGAAGCCTTCTGCAACTAGATGACTCCATTCAATTAGTTTCAGGATAATGAAGAGAGACCCTAGTGCCAGAGTCATCATCAGATAGTTTCGTACAGCCTTCTTGCGGGTCGGGAATAACTTAGCCATCAATTTATTATCGCTAACTGTCCACTTGGTGTCTTTAGCGGTCTTCAGTGCAAGAACAATGGTGTATGAAGAGATAATCAGTGCAAAGGTATTGATTGCACCAGGAAGTAAAGTTCCAATGTCGTGGCGTAGAAGGTCAGATGCTGTAACAACATCAGCAGGTCCAACACAACGTCCGGAATCTACTGCCCATTGAGTACACCATTCTGTGCGCATTCTCAGGTAAGAGGAGAAGAATGATGCGAAGACCATCATCTCAGACATAAGGAAAATCCACATTCCAGCCTTTCTAATATCCTGTCCGCCGAATGGCTGACCTAATGCAACCTGTTCATGATGGCCTGCAAGGTCTTCTCTCCACCAGTTGCCGATTCCCACTATTGCAATCATGAAACCTACAACGGAGATCGTGAAGCCGCCGTAATCTGCAGCGTAATCAAGTCCAAGTACAGCCTTACAGGTGTCAACGAAACCTGGGAATCCCATCATGAAGAGTAGGATTCCACTTGCCATTAGAATCGGTGATGCAGATCCATGGTGTTCTTCATGGTCGCCATCATGAGCATAAGGATCATCATCAGGTTGTATACTGTTAAAGAATCCTGCAACCAAGTAAAATGAAGCGTAAACAACCATCATTAGAGCGATGGTAATTCCAGCGGTCTTCCATGTAAGATATGATAGATGGGCATCGATTTTTGCATGTTCTGCATGATCATATTCTTCGAATGCATGCTCGTAATGTTCTAATGCATCTTCACGCTCATCATGTACTTCTCCAGAAGCAGGTCGCCCTGCATCTTCCCAAGCTTTGTCAGCGGTAGCAAATTCATCCGATGCTTCGACATAATGGTCGTGTGCATTCTCGTATGGAATAATCGTATCTTCCCAAGCATGATGCTTCATGGACGCAATGCCAACAGACATTACGCCATATGCAAGGCCACCTACTACGAGTAAAGCGATACCTATCACAACAGTTTTCATCCATATGTCGTTTTTGACATCGTGCAAACTTCCGCTCAATGTTCCACCTCCTCTGAGTCCTTTTCACCTATTGACCATAATTTCGTGGCCATCTTACCAAAGAATCCTGGTTCATGGTGATCATCTTCATTATCATCCAATTGGGTAGGGATGATTGCAAAGGAAGGCGTTGGTGGTGGACTAGTTGTCGCCCACTCGAGTGACCAACCGCCCCATGGGTCCTTTCCTACCTTCTCGCCCTTCTTTGAGGAGTGGATAATATTCCATAGTAAGAGAACTTGTGAAATTCCAAAGATAAAGGCCATGATTGTGATGACCATGTTTAGTTCAGCGAAGCCCGAATCTGCGGTAAATGTGTGAGTACGACGAGGCATTCCCATTATTCCCACTACGTGCATTGGCCAGAACGCTCCGTTGTAAGAAGCGAAACCGATCAAGAAATGCCACAATCCAAGAGTTTCATTCATCTTACGGCCAGTAACCTTAGGGAACCAGTAATAGATTCCTGAGAATAGTGCGAAAACAATTCCTCCAATGAATACATAGTGGAAGTGAGCAACAACGAAGTATCCATCATGCAATTGAGTATCTAGTCCAGCAACCGGGAAGAACATTCCAGATAACCCTCCCAGTGTAAATGTGATTAGGAATCCGAGCGACCATAGAGTGTGGGTCTTGAAGACTAAGCTTCCTCCCCATAATGTTGCAAGCCAATTGAAAATTTTCACTCCGGTTGGAATTGCTACAGCCATCGTAGTTAGCATGAATAGCGAGCGCCAGAATGGGTCCATTCCACTAGTAAGCATGTGATGGCCCCAGACAATAAATCCAACAGCGCCGATTCCAGCCATTGCGTATACCATTGATTTGTATCCAAAAATAGAGCGTCGAGCACTTGTAGCCAATACTTCAGAAACGATTCCGAATGCAGGCACTACTACAACATATACTTCAGGATGGCCAAAGAACCAGAATAGATGCTGGAATAGAATCGGGTCTCCACCACTTACGAAGAATACAGTTCCAATTGTACTATCGAAGAGCAGGAAGAATACGCCGATAATGAATGGTGGCAAACTCAGGTATAGCATGAATACGCTAACTAGTACGGACCAAGAGAATAGAGGCATTTTCATCCACTTGACGCCGTGGGCTCGCATTGTGAAAGCGGTGGTAATGAAATTTATTCCGCTTAGAGTAGAAGATGCACCAAGCAATGCAATTCCTGAGATGAATGAGATAGTTCCAGCATTAGGCCCTCCTTCCATTCCAGTTAATCCAGCATATGGTGGATACATGACCCATGTGATGTCAGCCGCTTCACCGCTCCAGATTCCCTTGAAGATTAGAGGAGCTGCTGCAACGACTAACCAGAATCCAAGAGCATTGATTCTTGGGAATGCCAAGTCCTTAGCTCCGATTTGAAGTGGAAGAACATAGTTCATGAAACCAGCAATCATTGGCATTGCAGCTAAGAAAATCATGGTCGTGCCGTGTAGAGTAAAGAATGAGTTGTACTCATCATAGCTGAGGAAGTCATTATCTGGAAGTGCTAATTGTATACGGAATAGCAATGCCAGAAGTCCTCCTACTAGGAAGAAGAAGAATCCATACAAGAAGTAGAGAATACCTACTTCTTTGTGATCGGTAGTCGTTAGCCAGGGTTTCAAGTACGCCCAGAAGTTTCCAATAGAGAAAGTTCCAGGGCTACGAGTATAGAAAACCCACATGGTTCCGATTAGGATTAAGCCAAGTGCTAGTCCAATAGCAGTCATCAAAATCGTGAGTGCTGCTGCAGATGGTGCAGAAGGACTGGCTTGTACACCAGGAACTACTAATTCCCCGCTATTCCATCCATCTCCACCCGAGGTATCGTCACCATTGACCGCATTTGCGAGATAATGGAATGTTGCAGTTTGAGTATCATCTGCTGGAGCAGTCCACTTGAAAGTCCAACTTCGAACACTATTGACATCGTCATTGTGAGTAAGTGCTCCTTCTATCTCATGGCCAACATTTCCTTGAGCATCAGGAACCGCTTCAAGAGTTCCCACAGAGTCTTCGACCCATATTCTAAATCCACCTGAACGGTCATATCCGCCAGATGCACCAACGACTTCATCATTGGTAATACTAAGAGTGAACGTATATTCTTCACTTGCATTGAAAGTTTCAGGAAGACCATCAATAGAAATCACAGTAGCAGCAGATTGAGTGTGACAAAGACAACCATCGTTTGCGTTAGAGCCAATACCTCCAGGCGAAGCTTCGAATTGAGGTATAGTGACGAGAGCCATCATCAGAATGGCAATCAGTGCAAAGGTGCGCTTTCCGTTCATTCGAGTGCCCCCATGTCTCCAAATACAATGCCAAAGTCTTCGTCACATGTCTCACCCTCTCGGGCTACAACTTCAACTTCTCCAGTCATTACTGAGTGTTGTTCTCCACAATATTCTGCACATCGAACTGGGAAGGTACCGGCCTCATTGGGTTGAACGAATAGCCAAGTGCCACCTTCAAGTCCTGGGACAGCATCTTCTTTGTTACCCCATTCTTGGAGCCATAATGCATGCTGTACACCTTGGTGGCGGGAATTATCATCATTGTACTTGTCAGAATGGATATTGATAGTAACATCTTCATCACATGGAATGATGAAATCATCAGTCATTTTTAGTCCGATTCTAATGTGATGCCAGCGATGAACTACTTCACCTTCCGAATCGAGCAGGAAAACTTGTTGCTCAACATTACTGTCAAAGGGCTGGTCAAGACTTGAATTATTAGCCAAATCTAAATCGATACTATTGCTAGAGTATACAAGATCGCCATTATCGTTTAGCGATAGGGTTTCCCAACTTACTTCTGCTGTGACTGCTGCTGTTCCAGCAGCGATCGAAAGTCCATTTGCATCCCAAGTTACATCATGAATAGTAGACATATCTTCCCAAGTCATTTCATCTTGGTAGCGATATTCCCAGTACCATTGCATGCCATTTGCTTCGACAGTGAATGAATCACTTTCGGAAGGAATGGCACCCCACACGAGATTCATTGAACCGAATGCAAGCCAAGTCACCCACAGAATGAGAATAGTTGGGCCGAGGAACCAAGCGAATTCCAATTTGGCATTATGTCGTTCTTTTGGAAAAGTTCCGACTTTCAGTACTTCTTTACCAGCAGGCTCGACACCTTCTCGATATCGAAGAACTGCAATGAGTAGCCAAACAAAGGCAAATATTCCTACCAAAATTGACCAGAACATGAATTTATCATACAACACCGTGAACAAGGTGTTTTCATCCGGCCACAACTCTCGCGAAGCGCCCATGAGCCGAGCGGTCCGACGACCGTATTAAGCCATTGTGTATGTATTGGATTCTCCCTACGGGAGAGTATGCTTCTTGGGCTGGTGCGAACAGGGCCTTTGCATGGGCCTCTCAGGTTGCGTTCAAACGACTCTCGATGGCTCGGTTCTTATCGAGGTTGAGGTTCAGCCGGGAGCCTCCCGCCAAGGGGTAATTGGATTCAATGAATGGCGCGGCCGATTACAGGTCGCTGTGAAAGCCGAGGCTCAGAAAGGTAAGGCAAATCATGCAGTTTGTGCAGTACTTTCACAATCCCTTGGAGCAAAAGTTAGCGTAGTAGCCGGCCATACTACCCGTCTGAAGAAAATCTCCGTAGAAGGAATGGATGCTTCTCAAATTATTTCTCGTTTGGAGGTATTACTTGAATCGTGAAGAGAGGTTTACACTTGCTGCCGTTTCCTTGGGCGAGGCTAGGGCCTTAAACAGGTCTGGAATTGTAATCTTAGTAGAAGGTAAAAGGGATGTTCAGGCTTTACGTTCACTAGGCTTCAGCGGTCCGATTGAGCAGTTAAATCGTGGCTGGCCAGTAGATAGAGTAGCAGTTTATTTGGTTGAAGAATTTGATGAACCACCAATTGTGTTGATGGATTGGGACCGTACTGGCGGCAGGCTTCAGAGAAAATTGGTCGAAGCTCTGATGAGCCTAGATGTCATTGTGAGCGATGAACCTCGCCGAACTCTTTCAAAATCTATGCGCCCCGATACACTTTGCGTCGAAGACCTCGACGCATTTGCCGAAGAGATACTTCCAAAAATGAACCTCAGGGATCCTGAGGGGGCAAAATAACGCCCATCTCTTTGACGGTATTCAGTACTACATGAGTGTATGAACGAGTAATTCCATCGAGAGTGAAAACAGTTTTTGTCAAGTTGTCCAAATCTTTCCGGTCGCGTACACGTGCGAGGACCATTGAATCCCATTCCCCGGTTACATCATAGACGCCAAATACTCGTGAATCAGCACTAATTTTTGTTTGGACATCCATGATTTGCCCTTTATCTATGCACAGTCCAGCCATCACGGTCATCGACCAACCAACGGCTTCTGCATCGAGAAGAGGGGCATAACCCGTTATGCATCCTTCTGCTTCAAGACGACGCAAACGGTTGGTGATAGTTCCTTGAGCAACACCAACTATGCTTGCAAGTTGCCTCTGGCTTATTCGGGCATCCTCAAGCAAGGCTTCGATGATTGCTCGGTCGGTATCATCGAGTGCCATGGAACCAATGCAGAAGCGACTGGGCTTCAATCATTTGCTTTTTGTTCTGGTAAATCTAGGTCGAGAATCCAGTCGCCTAAATCATCAACTTTTACTGAAAGGCGCATGTGAAATGAGCCCTTACCGGTGACTTTGATCGTACCAGTTTTTTCTTCACCAGCCCGCAGTGAATCCTTTTTTATGCGAGAATGGGAGCGCCAACCTTCACCCATTTCCATTGCTCCAATCTCCATCGAGTATCCCGCCTTAATGCGATATTCAACTTCGCCAGCAGCAGGACCCCACGAACCTTCTAGTCGCGGTAAACCCTTCTCGCGCTTACGTTCTGCAAATACAATGAAACCAATGACAATCAATAGAACGACAATCAGGATTGCAGGAACGATAGCATCTGAAGAATCACTACTTTGCCAAGAGGTAGGTAAGGCTGTACGTTGGATAGAAATCACACGATTAGTAGATTCATTATCAAAGCCTCCAATCATTACCAATATCAATTCATATTGATTTGCGTGACTCGCATCACCGAGTTCGATTCCGGCCCCAACAAGATGCTCCCGAGTGAGGGTAGCATTCCACTTATTTTCAGAACCATTTGTGAAGTAGAAAGAGGAGGAAGGAGCCCAATCACATAAGACATTTTCAGCCTCTCTCCCTATGGTATCCCTTGCCTCGGATTCGACAATGAAAACATGCAATTGAGTTGCACCATTGAGTTGATGTGGATTGGTAAATTCTGCGACAATCGAAACCATTTCTACTTTTGAAGACCCGATTAATTCAATGGAATAATCGATAGCAACTTCGTTGTTAGGCATAGCCCATTCGATTTCATCAAAGGCTTCCATAGAAATTGGTGTTCCGTCTACTGCGACCGCGGGAAAGTAATCGATACCATGGAATTGTGCGCGTGCATCAGCATCATCAGAAGGCCAACCTCCTCCTTCTTCATTAGCGCCAGTGCGCCAATGTACCAATGTGATAATTCCTTGTCTGTCCATTGCCTCTAGAAGTTCGACCTTCTCATCATCTCCTTCACCGTGAAACCATTCAACTAGTGGCGGAGCTAATTCTTGACTTGTATTTTCAGATGAAGAAAAGACTGTTAAATCTCCAATCGCAGTAACGTTTGGCAATAGAAATATTATGAGAATAGCCCAAGTTCCATACCTCATTCTTCTTCCCCTCCAACCTCTACTCCTAACTTGAGTCTAAGGACATCTCTCTCTTTTTCACTAACCATGAATGAAACTCGCGCTGCAACCCAAACTGGAGCCAAATGCTCACCACATCTAAGAATGGATGATCCGGTTTCGATTTCCACGGGAAAATCTTCTACCAATGGCACATTTCCCTTGAGCATGTCAATGAGAGTTGTTTCATCAACATCTACCAAATTCTTGGTGATGTGAGGCCTGAGTAATTCCATTGCTTCACCACGAGGGCGCCAGAAGCCTTTGTTATCAGTGAAGGACGGTTGACCAACATGTACTATCCGTAGTGGATGAAATGCATCACCCGGCCAAAAATCACCTTTGTTATTCTGTACAGTGGGGTGATAAAGACGATTCAAGGTCATCGGTGCAGCGATATTAGTTCTCTTTCCGCGATGCCACCAAGAAAATGCACTAGCATCTATCCCCCATTTGTCACAGATGGTTTTCACAAGTTCAGAATCTGCAGGATTTATCGTATGACGATTGGGGTTTTGACGAGGTAATTCCACAGGTTCTCGCATCAATTTCCTTTTGAGAATCATTGATTTTGCAATACCTTCAGGCGTAGCTTCTGGAATATGTCTAAACAATGCAACATAGAATCCGCCGGTATTATTGTCATGTGGATGCACTCGAATGGTGTATGAAAGAGGAGGCGCTTCCTCTCCCCGAATTAGTGGATTGAGCATTTCTTCTTTCAGACCTGGGAGCCTTGGAATTTCGCCGGTCCATTCTATTGGATTAGCCGCTTCATCTAGTATCTCCCAATTATCGATTCCATGATGAACAACTAGTCCCGGGAATAGACGATTTGCATCGATATTCACTAATTCTAACCATGGACACCGCCTTAGGATTTCACATACTGCTGCTTCGTTTTCAGTAGGATCGATAGAACAGGTAGAGTAAACCATCAATCCACCAGGAACTAGAAGTTGTGCTGCCCGATATGCGATATCAGTCTGTAACTGAAACATCGAACGTCCATCCTTCGGACTCCATCCCCACCACAAGTCCCGATTTTTCCTTGTGGTTGCAGTTCCTGTACATGGTGCATCTACAACTATGCCTTCTATCCCAGGTTCAGGCATACGGCCGATGTGCCTACCATCGTGTTGCATGATTAGCATATTTGCAAGCCCTAGCCGGCCACGGTTGGTGGCTAGCATGTTCAAGCGTCCACTAGATGGTTCATTTGCTAGAACCAATCCATCTGGTATTGCTTCAGCTAATTGGGTGGCTTTTGACCCTGGGGCAGCACAAGTATCCATCACGAGTGAGTCCTTTGCGGGCTCAAGGACAACTGGAGGCAGCATTGAAACAGCTTCTTGACGAGTAATTCGACCTGTTTCATGTAATATCATTAGCATCGCTTTGGCGTCATCGGGAATATCTCCCTTGGGAAAAGGCATCTGCCAAGCTTCGATAGTCGACAGCCACTCAATTCTCTTACCACCCATTGCAATTAATTGTTCACGAGTCCAATCGATATCGTGGCGCCGAGGGGTTAAGCGCATTGTTACAGGCAGAGGAGAGGAGGCAATAGGGAGCCACGCATCGATATCGATACCGAGTGAGGAAGCGAGACCAGCGAGAGGCGTAGTACGCATCTTCTCGATGAGTTCAGGCTCTGGCGCGCGCACCATGAGCGAGGGGCAGGGCGTACCCTCTTGGGGCTTGTGGGGGCCCAATGCTCATGGATGAGACCGTAATGGAGCGGTTATGGCCGCAGTAATGACACTGGCATTTTTGTGCGGCCTAGCGATGATTGCTTCAGGGGTATTCAACTTTGGAAGATGGGTATCTGCAATACCTATTCCACTAATTCTCATCGAGGTATTAACTACTGATATGGACGCCGTACATTCAGACTCGGGCTATCCAGTTTGGATAATTCTCGGATTTATGGCTATTACAACATCTTGGATAATGACAAGGCCTGATGAGAGGGTACTCCGGTCATCTTCCGGTTTGATTCTCTCAATGATGTTACTTGTGATGTATGACCCAAGTGAGTATTACTCAACACTTGGGGAATATTCCACTATGGATAATCTAATTGCGATTGGGACTCATTTGCTAATAGGCGGGGCATGTGGTTGGGCATCGGTAGTCTACAGTGATGGAGTTAGAGGAAAATCCGATTTGTTGATTTCCTTAGGTATTCCATTCACTAGTGTGTTATTCTCAGATCCAGCATGGATTATTTTTGCAACAACAATCGGGCTCGCCTCACTTCTTACTTGGTTGGAAGATAAAGTAGACTCCCGACTTGGTCCCGGTGACGGGCGGTCTTTTGCCCTCGCAATTTCAGTATTAATTGGAGTCGCCCTCATCTTGGTTCTTTCATGGGTCGGAATAAATGAAATTCCGAGAATTGGAGCTGGAGCAATTACAGTCTCGCTTTGGATGACTATGGGAGTAGTAGTCTTTGGGCTGTTTGGAATGTTAATGCCCTTGCTGGGATTGGACCACAGGTCTAGACCAGAAGCATGGGGTTGGCGTACAGGTCTCATGTTATCCCCAATGCTCTTGATAGTGTGGACCGACCTTGCACCACTATTATTGCCAGGGGTTTGGCTAGCAATAGTATTCTCACTTTCAGCGCCTTTGGTACTTGAAAAGGACCTAAAGAAAGTGCCTTGACTTCTGGGAATGCCCCCCAACTCTTATCTATGGGCCGATGCCGATTCGACTTGTTGAATCTGCGGATTCATCAACAGGGATGGGGATCCTAATGGGAAGAGCATTTAGAGATGGCATTGGCCAAGATAACAGATTGCGCATGCAATCTCGTAGCAGAAATTGGAAACCACTGACAGACCTTCAGGGTCTGTCAACGCGAAGTAGTGATACCGCTTCCGACATGGGGCCATTGGTAGATGTCCCTGCAATGGTTAGAATTGAAAACGAACGCTGGGTCTTTGAGCGAATCAGCCAGGAAATCTTGGATAACCTTACTCATCGTTTGATAATTCACGAAACTGAAGGCAGCAGAACATTGGGCGCTACACTTGACCTTGCAACAGCAATGACAGTGGCTCAAGGGATGGCTAGAACTGAAGGCAGTGTAGTTCTGATTGAACCCATTAGGTAATCAGAAAAGACCAGTGATCCAAGCGATTACGCCTTCGTTCACCAAGTAAATAAATCCGCCAAGGCCAATGCAAGCCAGATAGATTTGGAATGGAGTAATCTGCCAAGCATGCTCCGACTCTTCGTCGAAGTAACGGATTAGACCAGCGGCTTGCTGAATACCGCTTCCATCCTTCTTACCCTTCTTGACAGCCATGGGACTCAGTCCGCCGAGTCGCCTGCCCTTTATGAACGCGACGCGCGGCCATCATTCCTCTTCAGAGGTAAGATCGACTAATGGGGCCTCATCGTTAAAGTCGAAGATTGCGCCATCCGGATCTACATCTTCTACCACGATTTCAACCGAATCTGCTTCGAGTCTAGCAAGAGCACGCATTACTCCAGGTGCATTGTCATCAGCTAGTGCATTTCGTGCGATTTCAATTTCATTACTGTCGCCCTTTGCTTCTTTCACGGTCTCGATTAAATCGAAAAGGTCTTCTCTAGCGCGGAGTAAATGGGATTTCCAAACCTCTTCATTTTCTCGAAGATTGCCAACCTTACGGTTGAATGAACCATTCATACTGAATTCCCATGGATTGTGAGGGAGTGTTGCTGCTAAATCGAAAATAATTCGGCACCTTGTTTCAAGGGGCCCGTCTAAGGTAATCGTGTTGAAGTAGCATTTGGTAATCAAACCAAATCCCCAGTAACTTTTACTTTCGATAGAGATACGCAAATCACCAGAATTTGCACCAAATTTCCACGATTGTTCATTGAAACCAGGCCTCTTTTCCATTTTTGGTGTTTCAAGGCCGGGAATTACTTTGAGTAATGTGCTTGCAATATCACCGAGGTATACCGTAGAAACATTTGCAGGATGTGCTTTTGGACGAATATTTCCTTCCTCATCATGCCCATGGGTGGGCCCAGCCTTCCGAACTTGTGCATGAAACACAGAGGTCATCGGGTCAAGTCCACCTTGCATGGCTCACGCTCTGAACGGCTTTGTCCTTGAATCATGCCCCATCTTGAGAGAAGGGTTCTTGATAGTGAGGGGTTTTCGCAGGGTGGGTCTAGGGCATGGCAGCCAAGAAAACAAAGAATCCCCTCGCTAAATTGATGGCACTACCAGGGGTAGGTAAGGTAGCAGCAACAAAAATGCAAAAAGCCGGAATAAAAACACCAGCAGGAATCAAAAAAGCTGGAGTAAAAGGTCTGGTAAAGGCAGGTCTCTCGGCCGCCCTTTCTAAGAAATTACTTGCAGGTTCTAAGGCTCCTTCAAAGAAGAAGGCCGCTGCTAAGAAAGTAGCACCTAAGAAGAAGGCTGCTGCCAAGAAGGCACCAGCAAAGAAGAAGGCCGCTGCCAAGAAGAAGGCACCAGCAAAGTCCTCCACTCCCAAATCTAGTAGGCGTGGCTCTAATCTAAAAGCGCCAAGCCTAGCAGAGTTGCTCAAACAGATTAAATCGAAAAAGTGAAACCGCTATCTTTGAAGACCGAATGGGATACAGGTCTTCCATGCCAAGGCGCAAGTATGGGAAATTGCGCAAGACTGTCGAACTTCCGCCAAAGGGCAATTGTTCTCGATGTAGGAGTGGCAAATATTGTCCAATCGAAGGCCATGTAGGCAATATCGTAACATCTCACCGGGAATGGTCGGGCCCAGAAAAAATGGAGAAACGCAAGAAGGCTCGCTCATGAGTCGTCTTCTTGAATTGTAGAATGCGACTGCGCTCTACGGTAGACTTCTCTTAGAGTTTGATCGCTTATCTCAAGGTAGACCCGAGTAGTTGCAATGCTTGCATGGCCGAGCAATCTCTGGATACTGACTAAATCAGCTCCTCTTTCAAGAAGTCCAGTTGCGAAATTATGTCGTAAGACGTGAGGTGTAAGTCGCCCTCGGGGTATACCTGCTTGGTCTGCAATCCTATCCATTTGTCTTTGAATAGTTCGTGCTTGGAACTGCCCTCCTGAAAGCGTGATCAATAATTGGTCACACGCAGGCTCCCTACTTTCTCTAATCGGAAGCCATGCTGTAATACGGCCAACGGTTTCCTCTGTAAATAGAACGAGCCTATCCTTGTCTCCTTTTCCAGCAACAACCCTTGCTGAGCGATCAGAAATGTCAATGTCTTCGAGTTTCAAATCACATAATTCACTAACTCTGAGGCCAGTTTCAAGTAGAATTGTAACGATGAGGTGCGCAACAGGATCTTCTGACCAACGTGCGGCTTCTTTTACCAATGAGAGTTCACGACGTGTTAGAGTCCTAGGCAAACGCTTTCCGCCTCGAGGACGAACAAGATGTTCCGGCCATTTTTGACCAAGCCAATTCATCAAATGGTTAGCCGCTGCTAATCGAGCCTTCACTGTTGAAGCCGCTCTATCAGAAATTGATTGGACCCATAGGTCGAGGCGCCCATTGAATGGCTCCAAATGCTGCAGTAATTCTTCTACTGTCATCCCATCGCGTTCGTCGATGCTCAATATATTCTCTCCAGGGAGAGGAGTTTCAATCAAATGGCGGATTGCAAGTTTGTATGCTTTCTGAGTGTTTACAGATTTTCCTTCGGAATTGAGTTGAGTTTGATAACATCCTAACCACGGAAGATGGGAGCGGTGAACGAGGCGCGGTGGCAACTCTGGTCCGTCTGAATACAGACGCTGCTGCACCGCTTGGTGCTTCGCTACATATGGCCCTGTTCTCATTGGCGTCACCGCCTACTCGCCGAGGCGAGCGTGCATCCCGTGTCCCGAAGGACATGGCCTATTCAAGGCCCTTCGTAAATGAAGATACCGCGCGAAATCCCGCATTCAAGGCTCGGCCGAGTCCTTTTCTCCTTCAGTGAAAGAAGGTAATGAGAAAAGATTCTGTTTGAATTTTTCTCGGAGTTCGGCAAGATCACCATAACAAATCAAACTATCACGGAAACGCAATTGAAGTTCAGGTTCTGGATTCCAAATCAAATCACCAGCTCTCGAGAGTGCGAAAACAGGAATTTTCCCTTTGAATAAATCTGAAATTGGACGCCCAATCAAATGCGGATGGTTTCGCATGTGCACGCTGATGACTCCTCTTCCGGGAATGGTGCGAAGTAGTTGGTCGACATTTACATCTGAGAAATCGGATTCTGAAACTACATAGTCGATAATTGCACCTGCAACATTCACGCCGCTGGCCTTCTCAATCCCTTCAAGTCCAGGTGAGGAGTTTACTTCCAAGACAAGAGGTCCATTAGTTCCTTCAAGCAAATCAACTCCTGCAACATTTAGTCCGAGGACTCTTGCTGCACGACATGCTGCTTCTGCATACTCTTCGGGTAAGTCGACACCTTCTACGGTTCCGTTGAGATGATAATTTGAACGGAATTCACGGCCACGTGCCTTGCGTCGCATACTGGCGACAACTTTGCCTCCCACTACGAGTGCACGAATGTCCTTACCATGACTTTCAGCGATATATTGTTGAATCAATACAGCCTTTCCAGTCATTAGAAGACCTTGAACCAAGTTACGAGTTTCATGAATTGTATGTCGAAGGAATACACCTTGCCCTTGAGTTCCCTGTGTCACTTTGACAACGACAGGTAATCCTCCAACATTTTCAATAGCGCGTTCGATATCTTTCATATCTCGCACATAGGATGTGCTAGGAGTAGGAATACGATTTCGTGCTAATATTTGCCCAGAATGCAACTTATCTCTACTTTGAAGAATTCCAGTGCTCGAGTTTGCACACCAAACATCCAATTGCTCAAGATGCCTTAGCACAGAAACACCATGTCTGGTGATGGAGTGGCCGATTCGTGGGATAACTGCATCGAATTCGAAACGATTTCCACCGTGCAGTATCCCGATGTCTTGATCGGCAACGAATAATGAAAACTGCATTGGGTCAAGTACGGCGACATCAACATCTCGCAATCGTGCCTCTTCGACAAGCCTACGTGTTGAATATAGCCTAGGGCCACGCGAAAGCACTGCTATGCGGGCTGCCATAATTGTCCGCGCGCACGGCCCCCTTTTGACACCTTTGTAGGTTATTCCCCATCGTTTAGTTCAAGTCATGGTCAGTTATGGCAAAGCCATGACCGAGGTAGAGGAACAGGAATCTGTTGAACAAGATGCCCCCAATATTCAGGCATCAGTTGTTGAAGAAACAGAACCGGTCAAAACCATCGAGGAGCATCAAGAGGCCCTCAAAAAATCTCGTTGGAATGTATTCATGTATCTTGGAATAGCCGCATTGCTCTTTGCTTTCGCATTATTCCCTTTCAGTCACTCAGCAGAAATGACAACAGGGGTTGAAGGAGACAATACGGGTTATGTTTGGGGCCTTCCATTGGATGGTGAAGATTTCACCGATGTTCCAGTAACTGTGTCTTTAATGATAAATTCCATTCCAGCCGATACCGAACGTCTCGAGGTTTTCTTTATTGAATTACCAGCCGAGGCAAATAGTTGCGCTGATTTCCAAATTGCTGAACAACATCAGTTAGCACGTACCGGTGAAGCTAATCATATGCGTCAATACAGAGTTGAAAATTCAGTTACACCTGGAGCCGAATATGAATATAATTTCGCAATAGACCCAGGAATATATTGTTGGGAAGTTCAGTTACAAACCGGTTCAGGAAATGGCGGCGATGTAAATATCGAAATTGAGGTAACTACCTATCCAAATCAAATTCTTGCTGGCATTCCCGCAATGCTGTGCCTCTTCCTCTCATTATTCGCTTTTATCGGGGCACAGAAGCATGGCAGAGCAATGAAGGCGATGACTGAGCCAAAGGTTGATCTTACAATTGAAGAACGAGTTTTGGCGGAAACAAGTACTGCAATTATTGCTGCAGGCCCAAGTGGTCCGCCACTCGCAGGCCCAAGTGGCCCGCCACTCGCAGGCCCAAGTGGTCCGCCACTCGCAGGCCCAAGTGGCCCACCTCTCGCTGTAGAGCCGGAACCAGAAGCGGCCATAGAGCCAGAAGCAACACCGGAGCCAGAAGCAGCACCAGAATCAGAAGTCAGTGATGATGTGTATGAGGACCAAGGAGACGGTTGGTTCTTCAGGAAATTATCTGATGGAACCTATGACCAGACGGTATATGTTGTTGAAAACGGAGAATATGTTCCGTACCAAGAACCTGATGCTTGAACGGCCCTATAAGGGCCGCATATCGCCCCATCCTTGAAAGAGGGTGGGTGGCCCGTATCTATGAAAGGTGTGCGCATGCCAGTCGACTTGTCCTCTCTGACCGTAGCCACTCTCAAGGCTATGTGCAAGGAAGCAGGCTTGTCAATCTCTGGTCGAAAGGCGGATCTTATCGCCCGTCTCGAAGAACCTGAAGTTGAAGAATCACTTTCACTCGATGAAGATATTGAAGAAGAGACAATTTCTTTGGAAGAAGACCTCCCTGAACCTGAAATTGAGGTTGATGATTCAATTGTGATTGAAGCCGAGAGTGTACCGCTCCCCAATGAGGTATTGATAGCTGAGGTAATCGAGGCTGAAATCCTTGAGTATAGGCCTGCCAACATAGCCACTTCTTCATCCCCAAGAACTCTCCGTGATCAGATTAGCAATCCCAAAGTTGCAGCGGTTTTGATTACAATCCTCCTAGCATCGGGTGGATGGTATTGGTACGTAAATAGCCAACTTGAACCATTTACTGCAGACGATTTGCGCTATGGTGACACGATGTCATACACAATAACAAATGGTGATTTGGATGTCACAGATGGATTCATCGAAATGTTTCAAGATTATGTTGATACTGAGGACGAATACTGTCGTTTACAATTGGAGTTTGAAGGTACAGGAACTGCCAATGTCGCTGAAGGTGGTCTTAGTGAGTTAAGCCGTGAACCGGATAATGAAATGCAAGGTGCGGTTAGCGCAAAGGGTGCGTTGGGTCTCGATTGGCTTGCCGTTGAAAAATCCCATTCTCAAACACTTGGAGAGGATGATGAAGAATTCAAAATATCTATCTCCAATTCTGTGCCAATTGTGGGTTGCGTTGAAAATGGCTCAAAATCGGGTGTACTCCAATTAACTACAACCAGTTGGACCGAATTATCAGAACAAGTGGTTCTTGCAACCGATGCAGACTGGTCTCTCAACCTTGGCACTGAATCCCACAAAGGGAAGACCGTATCTTACGGAGTTGGCGGAGTACTTGGGGCACTAGAGAGCATTGCACCAGGTGTTGCGATGGTATTCTCGCCTATCGAAGTCCACGAAGTGATGGGTTCCTCCCTTATTCAGGAAGGAGCAAGCGGCACACATCTTGGATGGCGATGGAATGTAATTGGTGCCGAAGATACGGGTTGGCGCGTTTCCTTAACCCATTCAGAGATTGAAGATTACTGTTTAGGGCATGCTAGAATTACAATGTGGGTTACCGATGAATCCCCATGGGCAGTACAACAAAAAGTAGAGGTCCACATTTCAGGTAAGGAAGGAGACCGTTCTCAATGTGGAGCAGCAACCAAGATTCTAGGTGATATGATCTTACCAGAAGGTACACTTGATTTGAAATTAGATATGAGCATGATATCATTGAGTCGAGGAGATAAACTCGTGACATCAGATATGGGACGTTCTTACTTTTCATTGCCAAATTCAGGAGCATATGCTCCCTCATCATCTCAACTTAGCGATTGGGGCGAGAACGACTTGCATCTACCCGATAGAAGTAGTCTACGCACCCACACATTAGAGGATGCAGTTGCATGTGTACCATTCTTAGCAAATGCAACTGCTGCGGACCGAGCCTTGGATGAGGATGGATATATTTGGCGAGCTCAGGATGACCGTAGCGGTACAGCAACACGATGGAATCTATCGTGGGTATCTACAGACCCAAATTCGGGCTGGGTCGTTTTGGATGTAAGTGGTGCGCCTTCTTCCGAGACGTGCACATATGTCAATCACGGTTCCCACAACGATAGTCCAGCCCATAATCGGCAAGAAATACCTCCTGCACTCAATATTTCAATGCTTGAAGAAGATTTGACTAATACTGTACGGTTCGGTCATTTTCACGGTGCTGATGCCTTCTTTGATTCCACTGGACAATACCACCCAGAAACCAGAGTTGGCCATATTGTAGTTACTCCTGATGGTGATTATACCGATTGGATTAACCAATTCAATAGTGGCGACAAAGGAGCGACGAGTCTTGATTTAAGTCGCGAATGGGAGAGTGATGGTTGGGATAACCGCCTTACTATGGCGATGGATGCAACCTCAGGGCAGGTTCTTGGATGGAACCTTTATCAGAAACCAGCATGAGGTGGAACTGTGACTGGAAGAGGTCTTGACCACTTGATTGAACAAAACGAGGCCGACCTCGGCTTTCTTTCAGCCTATGGCGGCGGAGAGAGCGCAGAGGAATTACTAGCCTTAGTGAAGAAAGCGATATGCAAGGGAATGGCGGCTCAACTAGTCGAGCAGGGCGTGGAATTCACCATGAAGGCCGCAAGCCTTCCTCTGGTAAAATCAGATCTTGAAAGGCGCGGTTTCCTCAATGGAAAATTCGATACTAAAGGTGTCAAAGTAATCATTACCGATTTCGGTCCAGAACAACGCCGCTTTATCGAACGCCTAGTCGAATTTATTGGCGGCGAGTAATAGCAGCTGCAGCGATGGTGATAATTCCCAGGGCTGCAGAAATTGCAGGCAAAGCAGGTTCTTCAGATTCAGCAAGGATATCGCATCCATCTCCGCCCCACGCGCCTTCGTAATGCCAACAATCTGACCAGGACTTGTAGAAACCTTCAGCGGGTAATTTCTCAATCTCTTCTGAATCGGGATATGTTACTCTTAATCTCCAGTTCACATAGGAATGGTCATCTTTTGCTACAACCGAACTGGAAAAAGTCCCTGCTTGTTCACCATCAACTAATTCTCTACTTTCAGGAGGGTCACATACGCCATCATTTGTGCACTGTTGTGTGGTTAATGTGAAGGTAGTACCATTGTCAGTAGCCCCAGAATTTAATGCGAAATCGATTGACCAAGTTCCACCATCATGGGTATTACTTGTGTGATTAATTGATGTGAATACAGTATCCTCGACGACCGGGTCTTTGTCAACCCCTCCAGTGGTAGAAGCAGATGTCAAAGAACTTGCAAGCAGCACGGCCATGAGAATTGCAACAACTCTTCGCATGGTTTTCTTTCCACCTATTCCTTTTTGAATGTGTCCAGTCGGTAATTCAATCATAATTCCATCTCCCATAGTTCATCACCAACCCAATGGATATTCTTGAGACCCTTGCCTTTGGTTTCGTTTTTGAGAGAGTTGCCATCCATCACAGCCCAACCTATTGCTAGAGGCCTTTTGTGAGTTTGATCTCGGACCCAAACTAGGTCACCTTCTGCGATTTCGCTGTCGGCATCATGTATGCCTGCAACCATACAATCCGCTCCTTTCATTAGAAATGGGATCGCACCATGGTCAACTTCGACATAGCGTTTTTCGCAAGGATATGATAAGAAACCCCTCAAGGTTAGGAAGACCACTCTTTCTCCCTCAGGGTTTTGCAGTTCAACTGCTAGGGGCACTCTGTCGACTAATACCATCTTCCATGGCCCATAGTCAGCCATTTCCAAAAATGCTCCATCAACGGCTAAATCAATTCCCAAAGCGGCTTCAAGATCCTTGAGTAGAGGAGCGATATGTTTGCGTCGCACGGGCCTCCGCTTCTTGATTTGCCAATCCTTGGCCATGTCTACTCCTATGGTATGACGCTCATGACCCTTCGTATTGATGAATAGATGCGGTTTCGGGAGATTCATGGATATCTGGTGTGCCATCAGGACATACCCCAAACATGCTGCCGAATTAGGTAATCAGATGCCCAAGGAACCAGCATTTTTTCTCAAGGCCACATCTTGTTTGGCTTCACCCGGGACAATAGATACCTGTGATGGTGATGTCCATCACGAAGTAGAACTAGTCTTGAAATTCGGAGAAGATCTCTCACCTGTAGAGATGGCTGTAGGTTTGGACCTCACAAAGAGGAGCATCCAAGACCGCCTCAAATCCGGTGGTCTACCGTGGGCTGAGGCCAAGGCGTTTCGAGGGAGCGCCATTGTTAGCGAATGGGTCGCATATGATTCATCAGCTTCATTTTCCTTGATGAAAAATGGTAAATTTGTACAGCAAGGCTCTCTTCAGGAAATGCACTGGAGTCCTGAAGAATTGATAGACAGATTATCCGCTTGGGCTCCGGTAAAGGCTGGTGACATACTGTTTACAGGCACACCCGCAGGTGTAGGGCCACTTCAGAATGGAGACCGGCTAACTGCTACTCTAAATCGAAATGAAGAGCATGTCGCATCTTTTTCCATCGATTGTGTCTGACCCATACCCTTCAAATATGAACGGCTGGTCGCCGTGGCGCTAGAGGCAGTAGACATGGCACAATGGCACGGAATATCTCGTCGTAAGCCCACAGGCGGTCGTCGCGTTCAAGCACGTGGCAAGCGCAGCACTGAAATCTCCTCTGAGAAGCAATTCGCTCTCATCGGCGAGCCAAAGCGAAAGATATACCGCAAGGCTGGTGGAAACACTCTCGTTCGTGTTCTTTCAGAGAACAAAGTCTCTGTAAACGATGCAAAATCCGGCAAGACTACTCTTGCGACTCTAACAAATGTTGTCGAGAACGATAGCAATCCTAACTACATTCGTCGTAACATCCTGACAAAGGGTGCAGTCGTAGAAACCGACCTCGGTCGTGTACGAATTACCAGTCGCCCGGGTCACGATGGTGTGATTAACGGCGTTCTGCTTTGAGAAAGGGTTCATTGGAGACCACCTTGTGAGGTGATTTCATGGAACACAATCCTGACCGCATTGCTCTGTGGCCGGGATACTTCAACGCGAAGGTATCACGACGTAGTGGTCGCAGGGTTCCAAGGGACTCTTCAGTCCTAAAACCAGATCTCGAAGGACTCTATATCGCTGCTCGAGCAACTGGCCTCAAGAAGGTCAAGCGCGAAGAGAAAATCAGTCATCCAAACCGACCTCATGCCAAGGAAGGCCGCCTATGGGTTAGTAGCCGTGGCGCGAAGGAGAGTATTGGTGCATCTTCCAAAGAAGAAATTCTTCAATTGGTTGGCGGCCAATGGCGTGAGATGCAAAAGCAACAGCGTGAAGATGAGAAAGAGGCGGTAAAGCGTGGCCCTGCTACAGGTGATAAGCGCGCTCGTGCCCAACGTAAAGGCGCAAATAAAGCAAGAGCCGCCCAGGCTCGTGCTCAGCGTAGCCCCAAGCAACGCAAGCGTCGCTGAAGTGAATGGATTATCCCGCCGAATTATTTTGTTTGGCGGTACTTCCTTTCTTTGAGGTCATTTTGGTATCTCTTACCAAATTTATTCCCATGTTCAGCAATCCATTCAGAGAATTTTAATTCTCCTAATGGTTCTTGGTCAGAAGCCATCAATCCGCGCTTCAAGCCGCGTATCTCAGCTCTTGTAATCACGAGATCTTGCAAGAATAGCCCTAGGAATTTACCAAACATCCACCCAGCAAGCGAGGGCATAGGGAGGATAATTCGTCTGAGTCCCATTGACTTGGCCATTAGCCCGATGTATTCCTTGTAGCGGAAAGTCTCAGGTCCAGTCACATCAATCGTGACATTTTCGCGCAACTGTCCTTGCTCGACTGCGACCCTTGCAATATCTTTGACATGAACTGGTTGAATTGGATAATTTCCCATTCCAAATACTCCAAAGACAGGGAACTTTCTCAGCATCCAGGCTATGTTGTTAATCAGAACATTTCTTTCTCCACCAAACAATACAGTTGGCCTTAGAATAGCGAATGAATAATCTGATTCGTTGAGTATCTTCTCTACCGCGACCTTACCTCTGAAGTAGGTCCAGTCAGGCGCTTTTTCAGGGTGTGCTACCGAGAAATGAACGATTCTTTCCACTCCGGCTTCTGCAGCTGCAGCAAATAGAATTCTACTATTTTCTACTGCTATTCCATGGTCGAAATTACGCCGAGGATGGTTGTAACGAACCCAATAGGTATTGTAGAGTACAGCCGCACCTCTAAGTGAATCCACTAGTGTGTCAAAATCTTCAAAATCCAGAGTATGCACTTCCACTCTGCCATCGAAAGGGTCGTCTCTTCCAACTGCATTTGTCAGTGTTCTTACGCGAACTCCCTTTTCCAAAAGATGATGCGCAATCCATCTTCCAGAATAACCGAAAGCGCCGGTGACAACATGCAACTCTCCGCTCACAACTAGGCTATGTGAAGGTATGAGATAAACCATGAGTGCGCATTCTTGGTGAGTTAGGCACCATTTGCTGTTCTAATTCCGCCGAGCAGTATTTTTCGCACAAATCGGCCTGAAATTTACCCTCAATAAAGAGGCAGAATACTATGGAAGACTTCAAGAGAAGAATGTTACACGGCATAACGCATGTCCATCTGATGGTCTTGCTATTATTGGTGCGCGGAGGGGAGTTCTGTATTGAGATTATACTTCCATAAAGACGGGTTTAAACATAGATTTAAATCCATGAAATCTATTATTCTCGTAGTATTAATGATTTCAATGTCTATATCTGCGGGGATCATCGAAGTCAGCAGAGGGCCTTGGCTCATCGAAGAAGTTCCAAGCGAACTTGACCCCCAAATTCCAGAGCCAATGTATTCTGCCCCTGCTGATTGGGAATTGATTCCAAGCGAGTCAAATATTGAAGTGACGGAAAACAGCGCAATTTCTGACTTGACATTCAACTGGACTGCCTGGTCTTCGGGTGTTGTTAATGGCACCTCAACCGTCTACACCGCAGGAGATTCTGGCTTTTATAACGACATTGCCATTGACAGTAACGACAAAACCCACATCGTCTTCTATCGGGACGACAATGCCAACATCTATCATTCGACAAACGCAACTACTTCTGGAAACTGGGTGACGAATTCCATCGATACAAGTGGGAATGTTGGACAATATTGTTCTATCGCCATCGACTCAAACGATGGGTTACACGTCTCATATCAATACAACACCGGTAACGACCTCAAGTATGCCTACAAGGCTTCAGGGTCGTCTTGGTCCTCTTCCTGGTCAAAAGCCACCGTTGACAATACGGGTGGAAAGTATACTTCTATTGCTATTGATTCCAATGACAAGCCCCACATCGTTTATCGAGACGGGGGCTCTTATGGAGGTGACCTTGCCTACGCAGAAAAGACAAGTGGTTCGTGGTCATTATCTTCGCCAATCCAATCAGCCGGTGATGTCACTCATACATCAATCGCCATTGATTCAGATGACCACATCCACATTGCCTATTATGATGCCGATAACAAAGACATGGATTACTTCACCAACACCTCTGGCTCTTGGGTCAATTCATTCCTCGAAGACTTAGGTGTTGAAGCGGGTGGAATGGATTTGGATATTGCAATAGACCCAACTACCGATCAACCAGGTATTTCCTACTTTGATAACGATGCAACTGCGCTGAAATATGGCTATTACACCGGCAGTGCATGGTCGTATGCAACCGTAGAAAATTCAGCTGATTATGGAAGATTCAATTCAATAGCGTATGATTCCCTTGGTAATGTTCATATTTCTCATGAGCGAAACGTGGATGATGATTTGTACTATACTTCAGACAAGACTGGTTCTTGGGTTTCAACGGCAATAGACACGAATCCTGCGGGGGTTTACACGGCTATCGCTGTGGACAGCAACGATGATGTACACATTGCATATCGCTTCAATACAAACAAGGACCTCTATGTCGCCACCGTTCAAGGACACAACGCCGGTTCTGTAGCGCGTACCGACGTTACTGGGGCAACGTGCAGTATTTCTCCTTCACTTCCAAGCGGATTAACACTGAATCAAGGAACATGCACCATCAGTGGAACGCCAACGGTTGCCGGCTCTAATACCACATACAACCTCACAGCCACAGCGTCCACTGGCATCTCTAAGACAGGGGAATTCAATCTCTGGGTAACTCCACCTGCACCGAATAGCCTTGCATATTCACCTGAAAACATGACCTTGACTAAGGGCGTGGCCATGAGTACCAATACGCCCAGTGTTGGCGGCGGGGCTGTAACGAGTTGGGAAATCACCCCAGCCGTCCCGAGCGGTTTGTTGTTCAGTTCAAGCACGGGCGCCATTAG
>JASLKC010000034.1 GCA_030747785.1 Candidatus Poseidoniaceae archaeon
GGTAACCAGTGGTGTTGGTTGTCCTGAGCCCTCTTCGATAATCACTTCGACTTCACTATTATAGACCATGCTACCGATGTTCATTTGTACAGAGTAACTCAATGGGCTATTCGTACTCATGCAAGACTGTTGCCAAAAGGAGCCAGGCGCTAGATGTGCGGCTAGGTGAGTTGAGACATTGAATGTGCCATTGAAGCCCATCTCAAGGGGAGGCATTGAAAATGGCCCCAGTTGGATTGTTTGGATTGGTTGTCCCACAGGGGTACCTTGCAGAGTAATCGACCCTTCGGCCTTGCCCTGATAGTCTCTGGTCAGATTGGCATCTTCAGGTGGACCAGAGAGGTAGATTCGATTGACGTCGTTTACTTTCCACTCGGTGAATCCCGGTTCAAATGTCTCCTCAGCAGCATCTGCCAGCGGAATGAGTTGCGGAATCGTAAGACAAAGCAGGGCAATGACGAGAATCCATCCCCTGCGCATATCCTAAGCGAAGCGGGATGAGTTGATGAAGACCACGCCGGGCCACATCATAGATGTGGCATCCCAAGATGGTACCACATTGCTATAATTCCGAAAGTGATTGCAGCAGCATTTACACTGCCTTTGGTCATCAGCCCTCGATTCTCGAGAACCGCTCCCAATACACTGTCAACTTGGCAACCTAACCAGCCAATCAAAGCAACCAATCCTGCAAGTGCGATGTCTTGTGATGCAACGAATGCGAGAATTGCAATCAGTACTGAGCCAGCAGCAGCAGCGAGTTGTCCATTGGGTGAAAAACCACCATTGGTTCCAGCATCACATTCTTTCATTGTCGTAATCATGCGAACCCGCTTATCCAAACATCCGATTTCACTTGCGAATGTATCAGCAGCCGCAACAGCGACTGCGCTAGCAAATACCCACAATCCATTTTCATGGTCATCGAGTAAGAAGGCGATTACTGCGACCAGTCCAGGTAGACCGCCGTTGGCAACAACATTACCCCAACTTCGATGGCCGTCTATTGATTCACACAGGCCTAGTTCTGCTTTTTCATCGAACCTCCATTTTGTTGCCTTATGTGCCGAACCAAGGAATCCTAGTAAGATGATCAGCCAAGTCCAATGCCCTAATGCACCAACAACGAGACCGAGAGCTGCTGCGGCTAGAACACCAACCCTGTCGAGGACTTTGTAGTGCTCGCTCAGCACTATCAGAATGGTTACCACTCCTGCGGTAACAGCAAGATTGCCGGTCTGTAGACCGGGAGTCATGAGATCAACCATGCCTTCTCCCTTCCCTCGTGCGCACTCGCCCCCGTCTATAACTTGCCCTTGTAAAATTCTCTAGGAGGCCTTTGTGGGAAACTATCTATCTGGCCGGAAGGTGCATTACTGATGCAAGGATTTGTCTAGCGATAAACCACAACCCAAGTACAAGTACAACCATCCAAATCAGACTAACAACAATTTGTACGACGATATCAGAATCCTCAGTTAATTTAGCGACTAACCAGAACGAGCCATTCCAAAACGAATGTCCCGATATTGCTAATGCGATCCCAAGTAGAGGGCTCATTGGAAGTTTCCACACTCTATCGAATGGCTTGTACAACCAGTTTCTAATTTTCACTTGCATCAGACTAACATTTTCTTGATGGCGCATTATTTGCCCACTTGATGAATCGAAAATCATCCAATTTGACACCTCTGTCTTTGCAGTATTCAAGCCGACTCCTCGCTTTCGCGAGAGATGCCAACCAATTGCAGTCCCCGATAATGCAGTCCAGAATGCGTGACCAGGAATCGAACCAATTCCTCGAACTACAGTTGTGAGGCCATATGAGAACGCCATTGCTTCCCCTCCCAAAAGGCTACCAAGAATATACTGAAGGTTCTCAAGGAGTGCAAATCCAAGGCCGACTGAGAATCCTACTTGGAAACCACGCCGAGGAGAATCGATTATACGATGTAGTGCCAAGACAAGGGCAGCTTTGGATAATTCTTCGCCAACCGGTGCACTGACTGCGAGGAGAAGTAATTCGCCAATAGAGCCGGGGTCAATCGTCTCTAGTGCATCACCAAGAACTATTTCAGGGAAAATCAAGGAATTGATAATGATTGCAGGAATTGTCGAAAGCATTCCAGCAATGAGCATCATCTCGCCTTCCCTTCGAGTAGTCATCAATTGAAGATGGCGAGTGGAGAATGCCCACCATGCGTGAACAGGTAATGAGAAACCGAATAGCCATGCTGGGATTGCAACAAATAACGCTAACAATATTACCCATATTGAATCACTGAAAGCGAGGGGTAGAAAGCAAAGTACTGAAATCGTAACTGTTAGGAAAAACACTCCCCAAAGTGTCATTGTTCGTGGCATTTCAAGCGGTGGTGAATCTCTGACCAAGTGATGCTGAAACCTGGTAGGCTGTATTGTGGTTAGAATACGATTCCCGCTGATTTGGTGTTGCCTTTGTCCTTGAGGATTGGGCGTAGCGACCAGGACATGTGTCAATTTAGGCCTTCGAGTGAACATGTAGACGAGAAGTAGAGGTACTAAGCAGATAGAAGAAAACATTGTCAGTGTTCCAGAACCTAACCATATTCCAAAGAATATTGCCGTTACAAACTGAGATATTATGTAGAGAAGAATAACAATACCGAGCATGCTCCAAATTGTCTTCCACGGCGAGGATGCACTCGCCAATGCAAGGCCAGGTGGCGGGGGTGTCAGTGGAATCTGTTGGCCCTGCATAGTTCTGCACCTTGGTTGAGGCAAACAAGTTTACCCCAATTGTCCCCGCTCAGTTCGCCCATCACTCGTCACTGAAACAGCAGTCCGCTCTTGTGCGTTCATCATCGCAGGGATTTGAGCGAGGGGCGGCCTATCCTTGAATCACTCGGATAGGAAACCGTATCCCCAATCGTGGGGGGGTGCGAAAGTTTCCTTGATTGAGCGAGGGCTGACCCAACGCAGTAGGTTGAGTGGGCTACCTGCCTTATCGTTGGTTCCACTTCCACGTGCTCCACCGAATGGTTGCTGGCCAACGACAGCACCTGTTGGCTTATCATTGATGTAGAAATTACCAGAACTATAGCGCAAAGCCTTCATTGCAGTCTCAATATGGATTCTGTCAGTTGCAAAAATAGAACCAGTAAGAGCATATTCTGAGGTCTGATCACAAACCCCGAGAATTCTCTCGAATTCATTATCCGGATAGACATGCACTGAAAGAACTGGTCCGAAAATCTCCTCTTCCATGCTTTCATAGCGAGAATCCTGACAGACGATAGTAGTCGGCTCGATGAAGTAGCCAACAGAGTCATCAGAGCCACCGCCTGTGATAATCTCACATCCAGGGTCTTCTTTTGCTCGTGCAATATATCCAGTGATATTATCGAAGGATTTGCGGTCAATAACAGCTGACATGAAGTTGGTAAAGTCACGAGGGTCACCCATGGTAATCTTCGCCACTTCAGCGCAGTAGTCGTCTTTAATCGCTTCCCAGACACTTTCAGGAACATATGTGCGGCTTGCTGCACTACATTTCTGTCCTTGGAATTCGAAAGCACCACGAAGCATTGCTACCAGTAGTGCTTGGCGGTCACAGTCCGGATGAGCGACAATGAAATCCTTGCCACCAGTTTCTCCTACGATACGTGGATAGGAACGCAAGTTTTCTAGGTTATTTGCTATGTCTTTCCATATGTTTCGGAAGACTCGAGTTGAGCCGGTGAAGTGTACTCCAGCCAATTCTGGATGGGAGATGCAAATATCTCCTACCATCGATGCCTTTCCAGGGATGAAATTGATTACACCTGCCGGAAGTCCAGCGTCCATCATCAGTTTCATTAATCTATAATTCGATACATAGGAGTTCCTTGAAGGCTTCCAAACACCTGTGTTACCCATGATTGCTGCACTCGAAGGAAGGTTGGCAGCAATGCTACTGAAATTGAATGGGGTAACGCTGAAAACAAATCCTTCAAGCGGGCGAACCTCGCTTGAATTCCACATACTAGAAGGTGAGACAGGGGGTTGCAAGTCCTCGTATATTTGGCGGCAGTAATCGCTGTTGAATCTCCAGAAGTCGATCAACTCGCAAGCAGCATCAATCTCTGCCTGATGGCAGGTCTTGGACTGGTTGAGCATTGTTGCTGCATTAATCTCAGCACGGCGAGGCCCAGCGAGAAGTTCGCTCGCCTTGAGGAAAATTGCACAACGTGCTTCCCATGGCATCATCGACCACATATCATGGGCACCAAGCGCTGCATCGATTGCGGCATTGACTTCATCCTCTCCAGCCATGTGAACTCTTGCGATTACATGGCTATGGTCATGCGGCATCACTTGTTCGACCACATTTCCAGTGAAGATTTCCTCACCATTGATGATACATGGAATCTCGATAACCTCGCTTTCTTGACGTGCAAGCTCTGCTTTGAGCGATGCACGTTCTGCACTACCTGGAAGGTATCCCAGAATGGGCTCATTGACCGGAGTCGGAGGCGCCACTACGTTGTTGACCATGTCCACCCCGAAGGGGTGCCCTTCAAAGAATTGACTATATCGGATACGGCAACGATAAAACAGGGAAATCGGCTAAGGCAGAGCATGGGAAGAGCGATACTGGGCGCTGGTTGCTTCTGGTGCGTTGAAGGCGCATTCAAGCAAATGCGAGGTGTAGAGTCCGCTTTGCCAGCCTACACAGGTGGTTCCGATCCAAATCCGACTTACAATGCAGTTTGTAGTGGTAATACCGGTCACGCAGAAACAGTCGAAGTTGTATTCGATGACACCATTATCTCCTTTGAGACAATCCTTGAGGTATTCTTCACCCTTCATGACCCTACTCAAATCAATCGCCAGGGCAATGATATCGGCACGCAGTATCGCTCGGCGGTATTCTATTGTGATGAAAGCCAGCGAATGGTTGCGGAATTGGTCAAGGAAAGGTTTTCAGAATATTTTGATAATGATATTGTCACGGAGATTACCCCTCTCAATAATCACCACATTGCTGAGAAAAACCATCACGATTATTTCGAGCGAAATCCCAATAATCGCTACTGCCAAATGGTCGTAGCACCTAAACTTGCAGCAATTCGCCAAAAGCACGCTGCGCTCTATTGATCGGATTTACCCATTCGATATGCTTCAATCGCAGCTCTAGCGATTGCCTGAGGGTCATTGACAATTTGCTTGTCGGTTTTCATTCCACCATTATTGCAAGATAGAATCATCAGGTAGCGCTGCTACGGCAAACTGTGCGAGTCCAATTCCTAGTCGCCATTCTCCTCCTCGCTTTGATGCCGGTTGCATCAGGCGTAGAGGGCCGCGCTATGACTGCTGAAGTAGTCATGAATGAACATCTGTGGACTTCATCTGATGTGGTCACTGCCGATGTATACGTATCCGGTGCGCCTTACAATAGAGATATCACATTAACTTGGGAATTGAGCGATGAAAACGGCACCCTGGTAACTGGTAGTGAGATTTTCCAAATGGGTGGTTCAACCCATATTGTTCAATTAAGTTTGAGTGCATTCTATGCTGGCGGAACTTTCCATGACCTAGATGTCGAGGTTAGTTTGGATTCTACAACTCTTACCGATTACGTTGCATTCACTGTACTTAGAAACGTGTTACTTCCTGCCGCATCAAATCTGGTCGTATTCGGCGATTCTCTTTCCGATATGGGCAACGGGAATGAAAGCTTAGTCGTATCTGCAGTATTCTCATCCCCGCCCTATTGGGAAGGTCGTTTTTCAAATGGAGAAGTTTGGATAGAACATGTATCTGATGCATATGGCCTCAATACTACTTATGGAAATGGGTTTTCAATGGGAGATAACAGGGCATTTGGAGGTTCACAAACAGGGCAAGGCTACTCTTATGGCATTATGCCAAATTCGGGTGCACAAATCAATAGTTATCTCGCAAATGTGCAGTCAAATTTCACTTCTTCAGATGTAGTATTCCTGTGGGCCGGAGGCAATGATTTCCTTTATGGTACTGCGAATCCAGATACCATCAGTCAAAATATGGCTTCACACATACGCACTCTCGCGCTCGCGGGTGGTAGTCGCTTCGTCGTAGCCAATCTTCCACCACTTGAATTGACTCCTGAAGGTGCATCCCGCAGTGCTCAACAGCAAGCCACAATGGCTAGTGATGTTGTCTCATACAATGCTAAACTCGCTCAAGAAATGTCAAATCTTTCCAGTTCAATGAGTATCGATATTACTCTGATTGATGCTTGGACAGTTTTCAATGAGATAGTGAATAATGCAGAACATGTTGGAATAATGAATATCCAGGACCAAGCTTGCATTGGAGGCGTTACCGTTCCATTGATTCCTTTGCCTATCTGTGGTTCAGGTGCAACTGTCGTTTCGAATGTTGATGAATACCTATTTTTCGATAAGGCTCATCCATCTGCAACTATGCATCGAATAATCGGTGCCTATGCCGTGATGAATATCGGTCATGCCGATACCGATGGAGATGGAATCATCGATGACTTTGATCAATGCGAATGGACAACCGACCTTTCCACTGTGAATGTTGATGGTTGTGATTGGTCCCAGCAAGATGCGGATTCCGATGGAGTAACCAATGATAATGACGATTGCCCAGATACAGAAATAGGCTCTGTAGTTGATGAGTCAGGATGTGCTGACTATCAGAGGGACACCGATGGAGATGGGCTTACTGATGATGTTGATCCATGCCCGGATGATGTGGTTGGAGATGACCATGATTCAGATGGATGCATCGACCTTGTAGATGCGGACGATGATAATGATGGCATCTTAGATGAGAATGATTTGTGCCCGCGTGGAGAAATTGGGATTCATGAATTCGACTTTGATTCAGATGGTTGTTCAGATAATGAAGACCTAGATGACGACCAAGATGGCCTAAGCGATTCAGATGAGGCAGAAGCAGGAAGCAATCCCTTCGATCACGATACTGATAATGATGGCGTTTGGGATGGCCAAGATGCGTTTCCAATTGACCCTACGGAGTACCAGGATAGCGACGGTGACGGAGTAGGGGATAATGGCGATGATTTCCCTTACGACCCTAGTGAATGGCAAGACAGCGATAACGACGAGGTTGGCGATAATGCCGATGCATTCCCCGATGATGTAAGTGAATGGGAGGATTCTGATAACGACGGAACCGGCGATAATTCCGATGAATGTCCCTTTGAATCAGGTACCTCATGGTATCCAGCTGGATGCCCAGATGCAGACGGAGATTACTGGAGCGACGATGTCGACGCTTTTCCTCATAATGGTGAGGAGTGGCTCGATTCCGATGGAGATGGAGTTGGTGATAATGCCGACGTTTTCCCATTGAACAGCGAAGATTGGGCTGATAGTGACGGTGATAATTGGGGCGATAATCGCGATGCTTTTCCTACTGACCAAACCGAGTGGAATGACACTGATGGTGATGGTTGCGGAGATAATAGCGATGCCTTCCCTGAAGATGGAACCGAATGCATTGATTCAGATTTAGATGGGGTCGGTGACAATAGCGATCCATGGCCACAAGACCCTAATGAATGGGCTGACAGCGATTTCGATGGTGTTGGAGATAACAGCGATTTTGCACCATACGACGCTAGTGAGACAATCGATAGCGACTCAGATGGTGTTGGAGATAATAGTGACCCATGGCCACTTGATGGTTCTAGAAAGGCTGACAGAGATGGTGATGGAGTTGCTGACTCTGCTGATTCATTCCCTGATGACCCCAATAGGGATTCATGGACTTCTACCATAATTAGCATGATGATTATCATCGCCATTGTACTGGTTGGACTTATTGTACTCAAGCGTAGTAAAGACCCGCCTGAACCTAAGGACTTGGATTGGGGAAAAAATTCGCCGATGGAAGCGCCATCATTCGACTCCTTTGAGTGACTTTACTACAATCGTACTGTGTACTCTAAATAGGGTCGGCTGGCGGCCTCGGTGTGGAGGTTTTCTCAATGGCGGTTAAATTCGCAGACCTGGGCGTGAGTCCAGCCTTGACTCACGAGTTACGTAGAGCTGGTTTCGAAGAGCCCTTTGAGGTCCAGCGCGAAACCATTCCTGATATGATGTTGGGAAGGGATGTTTGTTGTCGTGCTCCAACAGGTTCTGGAAAGACTCTGGCTTTTGGAATACCAATGATTGAGAAACTCACTAGAAGTGACCCATATGAGCCCAAGGGCTTGATTCTCACTCCGACAAGAGAACTCGCTGAACAGATTACCAAAGTGCTTGACCCACTTGCATGGGGAATGGAGTTGAGGGTAATGTCGATTTATGGTGGAGTCTCTTACAACAAACAGATGAACCGTCTAAAGAAAGGTGTTGACATCGTTGTTGCTTGTCCAGGACGTCTACTCGATCTTCTTGACCGTGAGGCATTATATCTCGACAAGGTGGAGATGGTTGTACTCGATGAGGCTGACCGAATGTCCGACATGGGATTCACTGAGCCTGTTTCAAAGATTCTTGAAGAGTGTGCTACTGAAAGACACACCGTCATGTTCAGCGCTACTCTCGATGACGAAGTTGCAGAAATCCGTGATAATTACCAGAAGGACCCAGCCATTATCGAGGTCGGTCCGAAGGAGATTTCAGTTGACCAGATGGAACACTTTTTCTGGCTCATGAAAAATACGATGAAATCGCGAATCGCCTCAGAAGCAATTCGAAAGACTGGGCGAGGATTCATTTTCTGTCGTACACGCGCTGGAGTTGAACGTGTAACCTTAGAAGTAGAAGACGAAGGTCTTCGAGTAACATCGATTCATGGCGGCATGCAACAAAAAAAGCGTGAGCGTGCAATTCAAGAATTTGCAGATGGCAAGACCCACGCAATCGTAGCAACAGATGTAGCAGCACGTGGCCTTGATATTCGTGGTGTTTCATGTGTTATCCACTATGACCCTCCAGAAAATGGAAAGGCGTTCAAGCACCGCAGTGGACGTACAGCTCGTGCTGGAGATTCCGGTACAGTGATTTCATTTGTTCAGAACCCGCATAAGGGCAAGTGGACGAAGATTCAGAAAGAAGTTGGACTCAACATCAAATTTGAACCACCAGATTTCAGGGAATTGACTCAACACGAGGAACTTTCTTACATCCCTCCGCCTTCAAAGCGCCGTCAATCTAACAATACCAGAGATCGTAAGAATCGCTCTGGCCGTCCACAACGCGACGACCGTGGTAAGAAACACTACGGACGCCGTAATTGGAAAGGTGGAGGAGATAGCCGAGGCGGTAGCCGAGGTGGCTCAAGAGGTGGCGATAGACGTGGTGGCCGAAATGAAGGGGGCCGCCACGGTGGCCGAAGCAACCGTGACGGCGGAGGTCGTCCCCAAAGGGGACGTAGCGATCGTCGTCAGAGGAACTGATCAAGCGAATTTCTGCGAGCAGCGATCATTGCTGAGAACTAATGTTGTCAGTGATAACTCATTCTAACGATTATTAGATCTGCGAGAATGAGTTCTGCCACGAGTGCCTCGATTATCCGTGCGCTCTCTTTGTGAATCATTTCGCTTTGAGCGATGGTGGTGGCGCTTCGGCTCAGACTTCGAATTCCTCTGTGGCCTTTTATGACCATGTTGTTTCTTTTTTGCAGGTCCTTTTTCCTTTATTTTACCAGGCCTTTGACCGGGCTTAGGTATTGCTCCTACAAAATGAAAGTCATGTTTTTCATCTACGGGAATTTCATAGCCTATCAATCGTTGAATACCAACCAAGTAACCCGATTCGGAATTATCACAGAATCCGTAAGCTATGCCTGAACGTCCTGCTCTTGCCGTTCTTCCAATACGATGCACATAGACCTCAGGCTCATTGGGTAAATCGTAATTGAATACATGGGTAATACCCTCAACATCAATACCACGACTTGCAATATCAGTTGCAACTAATATTGGGATACTGCCATTTTTGAAGCCTGCCAATGCTTTTGTTCGCGCCCCTTGGCTTTTATTTCCGTGAATCGCTGCGGCATTGATTCCGCTTTGGTCAAGTTGCTTAACCAATCGGTTAGCACCATGTTTAGTTCTTGTAAAAACAATTCCACACTTCACTTTTTCTTCCTTGATAATTTTAACCAATAATCTACGTTTGTCCACTTTCCGAATAAACATTATCTTCTGCTCGATTCGGTCAACAGTGACTTCTTTTGGGCTGACATCAATCATGATAGCATCATTGAGAAAAGACCCTGCTAAGTCGGCAATTGATTTTGGCATAGTTGCACTAAAGAGAAGATTTTGTCTTCTCTTCGGTAGCAGTTTCAGGACTTTCTCAATATCTCTGATAAAGCCCATATCCAACATTCTATCCGCTTCATCCAGAACGAAAAACTCGACTCTTCCGAGATCGATATGCCCTTGGTTAATGAGGTCGAGCAAACGGCCAGGTGTGGCAACCAGAATATCTAGTCCTCTCTGCAAAGCCCTAACTTGTGGGTTCTGCTTTACACCACCAAATATGACTTTGTGGCGAATATCGAGATGCTCACTATATGCAGAAAATCGTTCTTCGATTTGAGCTGCTAATTCACGAGTTGGTGAAAGAATAAGCGCTCTGATGTACCGCTTTCCCTGTGGTTTTGAGCGACTCATTATCTGGAGAACTGGTAATGCAAAGGCTGCTGTTTTTCCAGTTCCTGTTTGTGCTACGCCAAGGACATCCCTTCCAGCAAGTAGTGGAGGTATGGATTGTTCCTGAACAGGAGTGGGCGTTGAATATCCTTGGTATTCTACTGCACGTAGAAGTTCCTTGGAAAGACCAAGTGAGTCAAAATTAGTCATTGGATAATCTCCGATTGGATTGGAAAGAGAGGATATTTTCTTTCCCGAACGTAAGACTGTCCTCATTCTTACCTTAAACAGGATGGGTGAGTTCAACTCTTACCAATAGCGTTCACGCTCTATTCTAATTGAGCGGGCGGAGGGATTCATTCTTCCTCAGATTCTGCTGCTGCTGCTGCTTCTTTTGCTTCACGCTTTTTGCGGTTCTTTCTTTTCTTGTACCACGGGTATATCGGCCATTTAGCCCAACCTGAAATTATTGTGCCAAAGAATGCAATCAAAAATGCAATCACTGACAACGGTGCTTCATCATCTTCTCCGAATATCAAATTGTCGAGAAGCAAACCATCTCCCAGTAGGACTATCCACAAAGAGCCGGTTGAAATGTGGATCCACCGCCAAGTCTGATTTCCATTCCATGGACCAAAAAATTTGAATCGCCCTTCCGACTTACTCTTCCATTTCTTGTACCATGGGTAAAGAGGCCATTTGGAAAAGCCCGTAATTATAACGGGGAACAACAGGAAAAGGAACAAGGAATCCTCGAACGGGAGATTGATAACCTCCCAATCGTGCACCTTTTCACCAAAAATAAGTTCGAACAACATTGAAACTAATCCGAACAGAAGTTCGGACAACCACAATGAAGCAAACGTAATGTGCGTCCATCTCCATATAGTATTCCAATTTGCCATATCCCTTGGTTTGTAAGAATACTTATCATGTTTCTCCCGCCATTCCAGAAATTATATTTGAATATAGAGCGTCTATCACAATTCAGGTTCCCATTCCCATTTCTGAATATGTAACGAACCAATTTTTACCAAACCAAAAAGAAATGATTCTTCATCGTGAAATAGGAAATCTTCTGGTCCAAGAGTTCTTGATTGTACACCAGACATATATTTTTGAGAATCTTTATTCTCTTCTTCAATCCAACTTCTACTTCGCATAAAGTCTACTACTTCTTCCGGAGTATTGCCGCAAGCATATTCTTCTCCGATTTGACCATCATGTTTCCACCAAACTACAATCTTGTTATCTTCAGCCAACATTTTCGCCATCCTGAGTCTCTTTTCTTCCAACATCTTGGCGAAGTCATCGGGAAATTCAGAAGAGTTTGTCATGATAATCCGCTCCAAACCATATTTCTTCATCCTTTGCATTGATTTCCAATTACATTGAAACATTTTTGGAATTTACACTGCACTATATGGTAAAGACAAATTATGAGAGGCAATACCCATCTTCATGGCTCATGTTTGGGTGGTCGATTCCAATTGTTTCATCCACATCGGATCTATGGCCCCCGAAGGGTTCATTGATGATCTGAAAAATATTCTAGACAATGCATCAACTGGTTTGCATGTCACCCCAGGTGTACATGATGAGGTGCGTAATGTTAGATTCCAAAGATGGAATGGAAAGCCAAATCTTCTTGAGAAAATGAGCGGAATTCTGATGACAATAAACGTCGAAGAAAATGAAATCCGTGCACTTGCAGAAAAAATCGGCACGAAAGCATCCCCGCAAGATGTCGATTTATCACTAATGGTTCTAGCTGCAAAGATGGCTCAAGAAGGCCGTAAAGTTACTCTTGTGTCTGATGATTTCAAAATGACGACGTCAGGTGACAAAGTGAATATGGCCTTTGATACATGCCCACCTTCGACATTTTTACAACGATTAGCAGATTCAGGTTCTAAAGGGCAAAGAACCCGCTTGCGTAGCCTTTCACGGCGTGTACGTGCGGCAGAAATGAGATATGCAATCAGTCGTGCTGGACAGTATGATATCCAAGCCAAACTTACCTGGATGATTGACACATTATTGTCATCGAAAATAGTATTAGGAGATGATACTGAGGACATATCAACTTCTGATGAGCGAAAGATGGTTGCTGCCCTTATTCGCTCAATTCGTGGTGAAAAAGTCAAGAAATCAACCCTTAATAAACTAGGAAATCTACCAGAGATTTGTGCATCTGTTTCCAAATTGGACGAGCATCTTACATCATTATCATCGGATGGAAGTTCTGATGACATTGGCCAAGAGTATGAGAATACTGCCACAATTTTAGCTGAAGTTTTGGAGACGACAGGATTTGCGCTGGCTCCTCTGGATGAAGAAATGGCTGAACTTGCACACCGAGCCATGGCCGGGTACCTGTACCGAATAGAATCAGCCCTCGGTGTTATGGCAAAAATGTCAGGAAATCTTGGTTTGGCCCGCTTGCATCTTTCACGGGCTTTACATTCAGCGACTCTTATCGATGATGTTGGAGCTGAAATGCGAGCAATGCACCAATTGGGACTGCTGGCAATCGCTACAGATGACTGGAAGCGAGCAGCAACATTGTTTGAGACATCAGATCGCCAGTGTCAATTAATTGGCGGTAATAGAATCGCGCATCTAGTACTATCTGGAATTTCACGTCAACTGAATGGCGATGAAGAACTTGCAGAATCTCATATGAAGTCAGCAGCAGTATTGGTTCAATCAAACAAGACCGAAGCGACTGACATTCTCACAAGTGTTGGAAATTTATTGCTAACTGTAGATTGCCCAGGTTTGGCAATTGAGGTACTTGATGAGGCCATGGAATGTGCAATTGAAACAGGACAGAGCGCCCGTCTCGAAATATTAGCAGAACTTCTTCTATTGGCAAATACCGCTATCAGCAATCGTGAGCAGGGCAATTACGATGGTTTGCGCCAATTGCTTGATGGATTGAATGAAATCGATGATGCATCAAGTGGGGAATTTTTAGCGAGAATTGCAGACATAGACCAGAGGGTAATAGAGTTGTCAAAACCCTTGGACGAAACTTGGAGCGAGTGGCAACCAGCAACTCGTCTATTACCCGATGATTCGCCTCTTACTGTGCTTCGAATCGATGAAGATGACGAAGGACGTAATTTGGTTATTTCACACCACGCTGAATTGGGCGCAATTGGGTTGTGGCTACCAGAAGGTGGGATTCAAGCATCACCAGGAAATCAAATTCAGATTCAGAATAGTCGTGTCAAGGTGGCTCCACCAACTGATAATCTTCGAGATGTTCACAACATACGTGGTGTTGTTGCCATCGAAGATGCCACGGCATTATCATTCATTGTTCGAACAGATGAAATTATGGATGACGACTAATTTAGAGTGGGTACCGTTAGCATGGATGGTCACACCAAGGGTCCCCCTATGATTTTGGATTGCATATTGGCTATAAGTCGAATATATCTGGGGGGATTATGTACGCGTGGCTAATGAATTTGTTTTCCAAAATTTTTGGCAATACTGCCAAAATAAATATGGAGAAAGATAAAGATGAAAATTATTCATCTGGGGAAAATTGGATCGGCCCAGATGATACAGAGAGCGGCCCAAGTGTCTCTGAGAACTGGTAC
>JASLKC010000035.1 GCA_030747785.1 Candidatus Poseidoniaceae archaeon
GATGCAATTATGGTCTCCATTCACGAACAAGCATTCTCTACCGCAAAGAAGTACGGTCGCGATGGCGACTATGTCTTTGGCGCAAACGTAGCAGGATTCCTGAAAATCGCTGATGCTATGCTTGCTCAGGGTGTCGTTTGATTATTCACAAGGTTTGCCTTGCTAATTCTCAATACAGTAGTACTCCAAACAGCGCAAAGACGAGCCATATTCCTCCACCTACGAGGATCAGATATCCAAACACGAGGTTGGTAATTGACCAACCAGTACCCTGCCCGGTCGAGTTGTTGTGTTTGGTCATTCCGTGATAGAATATTACCTCTGGAATCATTGCAGCCCATAGCAATCCACAGCATCCAAAAGATCCTAGTTCCCCTAACATCCATTCGCCATTAATATTCAGTGCAATACTACCTACACCAAGGGCTAGCCCTAATCCCGATAGGATATATGACCACATTCTGACTGCATTATTCGAATACTTTGGTGCCTGAACATAGATTACATTGCCCGGTACGGGCGCAATCTGTGGGTGAGTTACATTCTGAGGGTAGACTCCGACTTGGTCAGGAGAATATGCTTGAGGTTGCTCATATTGCACCTGCTGTCCTGGTTGCATGGCTATGGCACAATCATGCCACATAGATGAATGTTGAGCCGTATCTTCAGATTGCAGTCGGAGCCACATGTCCGTCCTGTTTATCATCTGGCTGTCGAACTCTAGACCAAACTCCACCCATCAATTCTTCATGGTGGTCACCGCAATAATGGAAGCGTCGATATGCTTCACGAAATGAATAGGCCTTCTTGCCGGTAGCGACCAGATAACCTTCTGGAGATAGTCGAGAGATAATGTCGCCTACTGCCCCACATCCTGGGTAATCGCAGACAGTTTCTTCTCCCATACCTAACACCTATCCACTGACCTGTTTTAATCATTGCATTGAATCATTCTTTGTCTTCATCGGTTTCATCTGGGGTGATTACCAGAAGTGGAACATTTGCTTCGATAGATTGTCCCTCTTCACAATGAATCTCAGTGACGGTTCCCGATACCGGTGCTTGAATTTCGTTTTGCATTTTCATCGCCTCAAGTATCATCACTACTTGCCCCTCTGTAACAACATCGCCAATACTGACTTCTAAGGTTACGACCTTGCCAGGAATATTTGCATTGACCTTGCCGGATTTCTTTGACTTTCCACCAGAACTTCGGCGCTGTTTTGGAGCAGGTCCAGAATCGGGCACCTTTATCTCGAAGGTATGTCCTTCAACAGTAGCCTTCCAAATATCTCCGTCCATTTCGAGTTCGACTTCGAATTCAGTACCGTCGATTATGACTTTACGTGTCTCGCTCATCTTCTCATCTCCATGGGGAACGTGAGCTCCTACTATGCATTAGGGAAGAATATCCCATATTCATTCGACGGTGATCTCTTGCCCAAGCCTCTCCACTCTTACGAGCGATTTGACTAGGGTCTTCACCACTACTACTAGCAGCGAGTACTGCAGCAATTGCCGCCATCCTTAGAGTTGCAATATCAGTCATTCTATCGCCTCATAATGGAATATTTCCGTGCTTTCGTGCTGGTCGTAATTCCTCTTTATCGAGTAACATTTCTAATGACTTGCACAAACGGTCTCTAGTTTGACTGGGCTCTATGACATCGTCGAGGTAACCCAATGCTGCAGCCTTGTATGGATTGGCAAAAGTTTCCTCGAAGTCTTCGATTAATCTCGCCCTTTCACCATCAGGGTCCCGAGCATTCTTGAGACGATTGCGATGGATGATTTGAACTGCACCTTCTGCACCCATTACAGCTAGTTCTGCACTAGGCCAGGCTACGTTATAATCGCCTCTAATATGCTTGGATGACATGACGTCATATGCGCCACCGTACGCCTTTCGCAGGATTACTGTCAGTTTTGGCACGGTTGCTTCAGCATATGCGTAGAGTAGTTTTGCTCCGTGACGAATAATGCCACCCCATTCTTGATTGGTACCGGGTAAGAACCCGGGCACATCTTCTAGAGTAATTATTGGGATATTGAAAGCATCACAAAACCGGACAAATCGTGCAGCCTTATCTGATGCATCGATATCGAGACAACCTGCGAGAATCTTTGGTTGGTTTGCTACAACTCCTACAGTATGGCTGCCAAGGTGTCCAAATCCTACAACGATATTGCCCGCCCAATTCTCTTGAACTTCCATGAAACCACCATCATCGAGAATTTCTGTGATTACATCCTTGACATCATATGGTTTTCCAGGGTCTTCGGGCACGATAGAGTCGAGTTTTTCACACATCCTGTTTTTAGGATCGCTACTCTTTCTGGAGGGTGGCTTCTCCATGTTATTGGAAGGGAACATAGAAACTAATTGGCGAGCCATACCCAATGCATCTTCATCACTTTCTGCAGTGAAGTGTGAAACTCCGGATTTGCTACCATGGGTTCCAGCTCCACCAAGGTCTTCGAAACTGACCTCTTCATTGGTCACGGTCTTGATAACTTCAGGGCCAGTGATGAACATGTGTGCCGTTTTATCGACCATTATCACGAAGTCGGTAATCGCCGGCGAGTATACAGCGCCACCAGCACAAGGTCCCATAATTACGCTAATCTGTGGAACTACGCCGCTTGCGCGAACATTACGGAAGAAAATTTCTGCATAGGAGCCGAGTGATGCTACCCCTTCTTGGATACGGGCACCGCCAGAATCGTTGAGTCCGATTACTGGGCGTCCTGTTTTGAGAGCCATATCTAGGACTTTGCAAATCTTCAGGCCGTGCATTTCCCCTAGACTTCCACCGTATACAGTGAAATCCTGAGCGAAAGCGAAAACTTCTCTCCCGTCAATAGTGCCATGTCCGGTGACTACTCCGTCTCCGGGGATGACATTCTTGTCCATGTTGAAATCCTTGCAACGGTGCTCTACCAATGCGTCAATCTCTTGGAATGAACCATCATCCAATAGTGATTCAAGGCGTTCTCGAGCCGTCATTTTGCCCTTCTTATGTTGAGCATCAATGCGGTTTTGACCCCCGCCTGCTTCACCGCGACTCTTGCGATTTCGCAGGTCTTTGAGCCTCTCCTCGGTACTCCCCATGACCTATCCCGCTACGCTTCAAGGAAAGACCCTCCTTATGGGTTGTGTGTGCATTTCTACACCGCAACCGCTTCATAGCCCCTACAGCCACCATCAAACATGGGCGAGAGGCAACGCATCATCATCGCCAAGCCGGGGCTTGACGGCCATGACCGTGGCGCCAAGGTAGTGGCTAGGGCATTACGTGACGGCGGTCATGAGGTGATTTACACTGGCTTACGCCGAACGCCAAATCAAATCGTCCGAACCGCTATGGATGAAGACGCACGATTCGTAGGCCTATCCTCCTTATCCGGAGCGCATGGTCATCTATTCCCAACTGTGTGTAATCTATTGCGAGAGGCGGGATTGAATGATGTAATCGTATTTGGCGGTGGTATTATTCCAGACGATGAAAGGTCTGCTCTTCACGCATCAGGCGTTAGGGCTATTTTCGGCCCGGGAACCACTTCAAGTGAAATTCTCGAATTTATTTCCGAAGCCGCAGGTCGAAACTGCGGTGTAGGTTCACAAGACCCTTGGCATTGGGGTGAGTGATTGGACCGTCGTCGGCTTGCCCGTGAGCTGACAGCCATCGAAGATGGAGAGATGGAACCAATTAGAGGCGAGGGATTGGTAATAGCAATCACTGGGCCTCCAGGAGTAGGCAAGTCATGCTTAGTAGATGGCTTGCTACATAGGCTCGCACCAGAACATATAGTTGCGGTTCTCGCAGTTGATCCAACTTCACCTCTTAGTGGCGGAGCATTACTTGGCGATAGGATTCGCTTTAGCGTTCTAGACGATGATTCCAAGGCTGATTCCATCTATGTAAGAAGCATTGCAACTCGCTCATCCAGTGGGGCTGTACCTTCTATAATTCAAAGTCTTGCAAGCCATTTATTGGGAAATGGATTCGGATTAGTCATTATTGAAACGGTTGGAGCGGGGCAGGCAGAAATACGCTGTGCAGCAATAGCAGATCGCATCATTGTAGTCGAAGGTCCTGCACGTGGCGATGGCATCCAAGCAGAGAAAGCAGGACTCCTTGAACTGGCAGACCTTCTAATCGTCAATAAATCGGATTTACCAGGTGCAGATAAAGTTGTGAATGATTTGACAATGTCATTATCCATCACCGATGATTCACCTGAAATAATCAAAGTTTCAGCATTGACAGGTGATGGTTTAGATCAATTGCCTGCAATGATATTTGCCTTAGAGTCACGAGTTAGTTCACAGCGTGCCCGCAATAGGCAGAGACTATTGATGGCGCATGAGCATTTGTTGACCGCTAATCCCAACTTCGAAGCAATACTTGACCGCATATCTCAAGAAGGGCTCTCACTGGCTCAAGCACTGGAGGAGTTGTCATGAGCGATCAAGTTGAACTCACAGACCCGGTAGAACATTCAGTGGGTGGACTTTCTGGACATATTGCACGTAGAGCATTCCACATTTCGATGGCAATCATTCCATGGTTGTGGTTTGAGCATGGTGAAACCATTGCTGGTGCTTTCAATATTAGCATGGCACAATTCGCTTCAGCTGTTATTATTTCCTTTGCTATTGCAGAGGCAGTCCGACTCAAATTAGGCATCACCGTTTTTGGTCAGCGTGATTATGAATCCAAGCAAGTTAGTGCGCTTGCATGGGGTACTTTTGCGATAGGTCTCGCCTTCCTTACTATACCCGAGCGTCCAGAGTTAGTCTACCCCCTCGTATTGTCACTCTCCTTTGGCGACCCATTCCTTGGCGAATTGCGCAGGCGTGACTTTAATTCACAGCAGGTATTCCTCGGAGGAACGATTTTCATCGCACTGATTTGGGGAGTTGGATGGCATCTGTTAGGAACCCCTCTTTTCATGGTGCCATTAATGGCGCCAATTTGTGTTGCAGCTGAATGGCCAAGGTTACGCTGGATTGATGATAATGCAACTATGTTGCTAATTCCACTTGCTGTTGTTCTTCTCCTTATTCCATGGTTGTGAACAGACATCTTGAAATGCCGCTTTAACCCGCCCGATATTAGGTGAGACAACATGAGTGACGAGAACCCTTCCAAGGACCCTCCTCAAAGCGCATACCTTCTATCCTTCTTGGTGGCATTCGGACTTCTTGTAATTACGATGTTTGCTTACCCTTTGTGGTAATCGCAAATCAAGGCAAGGCCTCTTGTGCAACCTACTCTGAGGCATTTCTATGTGCGGAATCGGCGGCATGCTCGGTAATCCCGATGATGCTGTACTAAAACGCATGATTTCGCTGATGTATCATCGTGGTCCAGATGGAAAGGGCATCTTTGCTGATGAGGAATGTGGTCTTGCTCATGCTAGGTTAGCAATCCTCGATATCGAGGGCTCCCCTCAGCCATTATTTGGCGATGGTTCGGTAGCGGTTGTAAATGGGGAATTATACAATCACCTCGATCTAAAAATCACCGAATATCCATACCGTACTGGTGGCGATAGTGAGGCTATATTGGCGTTGCATTCAATGAATAGAGGCGGTACTGCGCGTGAACACGCCTCTTGGGTTCGTCTCTTGGATGGAATGTTTGCCTTTGCAATTTGGAGTGACGGGCAACTGATTCTTGCACGTGACCCAATGGGGGTAAAACCCCTAGCTCGTACAATAGTCGATGATACACTCCTCTTTGCCTCAGAACACAAGGTTCTACGTGCCCATGAGGGCCATGTCCCCGAAATCGATGACTTGGCCATGCGCGCTCGTATTGCATGGGAATACCCACTCGATGCCACAACTCTACTCAAAGGGGTTCACCAAGTTAGACCAGGAAGTGTTGAGGTATGGGAATTAATTGATGGCAAGCCTGTGATGACAAGTATTGCGCGTTTCGAGACTCAGAAAGTTGACCCGGCTGTAACATGGGATAATCCCGCAGAATTACTCGAGTCATTCGTAACCAGTGTCCAAGATCGTTTGATGGCAGATGTCCCGGTAGGAATCGTGCTTTCCGGAGGTCTTGATTCATCATTGGTTGCAGCGGTTGCACATGAGGCAGCAGAGCGTGCTGGGCAGCCAGTACCTGCTTGCTGGACAGTAGCGGAAAGCGAAGACAATCCTGATTGGATTGCGGCAGAAACAGTCACCTCATCACTTGATTTGGTCCATCATCAGCATATTTTGGAACCAGACTCCTTCCACTCGAGACTACCAGACCTCGCTTGGCATGGCGAGGACCTCGATTTGACGGTATTATTCTTCCAACCATTATTTGCAAAGATGGCAGAATCGGTAACTGTTGGTCTATGTGGCCAAGGTGCTGATGAATTGCATGCAGGATATCCACGATACCGGGATTTGAATTCTCATGTACTTGAAATCAATGAGCGACTTAGTGACCTAGATTGTTCATTGGCATCATTGAAGGGTGAACAGTGGTGGAGTGATTCGCATCTACCAGAGGACCACTGTACCTCTTTGCAGGATTTCTTGCAGTTTGAATTAGACCACGGTCAACTCTCAAATTTCCAATTGAGGTTGGTGGACCGACATTCCATGGCTCATAGTCTCGAAGTGAGAGTCCCTTTCCTAGGCGCAAGTCACAGAAATGCTTCGAACAAGTTGCCAATGGATTGGCGCCTTCCCGAATCTCAAGAAGAGAAGGCAGCATTACGAAGGGCTGCAGACTTGACCAATCTCCCTTCAGAAATTGTCCGTAGGCCAAAGTTACCAGCAGGTCGTGCGACATCGCCACGGATGATTGACTCATTATTGGATGAATTAAATTCTAGAGTTTCAGATATTGCTATGCGCTATCCTACTATGGAAAAGGCACTTCTCAAGCAACCAGATATCGCAATCGGTCTTGGGCTATTCGAGGCAATGCATATCCTTGATGGCGGCCGTACGAAGCGTGCAGGGGATGTCTCGGCACTACTTGATGAGGTGATTACATGACATTTGTTCACGATATATCGCAACGTCTTGAGGATAATCGAGAAAAAATCAAATCATGGATGATGGAGAAAAGGTCTGAAGTTCCAATCCCAATTTATGGAAGTGTAGACATTCGAGATGCTGGATGGAAGATAGCTGTCGTTGATGCTAATCACTTTCCTGCGGGTTTCAATAATACCTCTCCAGAAGATGAACCACATCTTTCTGCTCTGCTTTCAAATCACATCTTGCGCAAGCATGAGGGCTGTACTTGGGTCCACCTATATCCAGAAAGCCATACTAGAAATCCGGGATATATTGAGAATGTGGCTACGATTAAGCGTTTGATAGAATCAGGGGGGTTCCGCTGTACTGTTGGTTCACCTGAACTAGAGGGCCATGGTAGCCTAGACGGAATTTCCGGCCCATTGAAATTGGATGAGGTTATTCTCGATGGTGATATTCTTAGAATAAATGGCAAGAAACCTGACTTGATTTTGCTGAATAATGATCTCACAGAGGGCGTAGTCGGTGGAATAAGCTCATCACAAGTAAGCCCGCCTCCACATATGGGTTGGCAGCGACGACGCAAATCAGAGCACTATGCTTGTTTACAAAAATACGTTGATGAGATAGCAACAATGCTTGAAATCGACTCCTGGCACTTGATGACAGATTGGTTTGTCAGTGAAGATAAGTGCCTAGAATTGGAAACCTGCCGCAAAAAGTTGGCTGAGGAAGTTGATTACTTCCTTGCTTGCATTAAGGAGAGATACGATGAACTTGGAATTGACCAAGAGCCTGTTGCATTCATCAAGAATGACCGAGGCACCTACGGTCTTGGAATAATGGCGGTAAAAGCTGGTGAGGAATTACTACACCTTTCCAATAGAAAATTCAAGCGGTTGATGTACTCCAAAGGCGGACTTGAAGTTGAAAATTTCCTCATTCAAGAAGGAGTCCCTACAGCATTACATGGAGAGGGTGGAGCACCTGTGGAACCAGTTGTCTATCTCGTTGATGGCGAGGCGGCTTCTTGGTTTTACAGAACTAATCCAAAGAAAGGCGACATGGAGAATCTGAATTCACCTTCAGCACAATTCCTCCCCTATAGTGAGGTAGGAGGCATATTTGGCAAGCATGCTCACGGATGGCATGCGCTTGTAGCCGAACTTAGTATGCTCGCAATGGGAGAAGAATCTGCAAAGCAGGAGAATGCTTGATGTCACGCATACATTGTCTAGGCGGGGGGCTCGTAGGTTCTTTTGTCACTAACCGATTAGTCGCAAGCGGTCATGAGGTCCATCTTTTTGACATCATAAATAGGGATACTGATGCGATAATGCACATCGGGGATGCTCTTACAGCAGATCATTCTGCAGCTGATTTGATTGTCAACATGTTACCTGGAAGTATAGGTCATGCGGCAACTAAGTCGCTATCATCTAGCGGACAAAAAATAGTAGACCTTTCTTTTAGCGAAATTACTCCAGATACTCTTGAAAGCGTAACAAGTACGATTCTTTGGGATGTCGGAATTGCTCCAGGTCTCTCCAATATGCTAGTTGCCCAAGCATACCGTGATTGGGGGAAATTGGATGAGGTCAGCATCAAAGTTGGTGGTAATCCAAGCGAATCCGATGATGAGTGGTCATACATGGCTCCATTTTCCCCCCACGATGTCATTGCTGAATATACACGACCAGCACGAATCATTCGTGACGGTATGAGAGTAGAGGCGCCTGCAATGACTGAATTACATGGAATCGATGCTTCTGGTAGAGAAATGGAAGCATTCCTAACCGATGGGTTGCGCTCACTCTTAGATATGCCATGCGATAAGATGGGCGAATATACAGTCCGTTGGCCTGGTCATATCCAACTCTATCAGGCGACTGAATTATCCCCTGATGATTTAGTTTCAAAATGGGCATTCGATTCCGAACGTGGTGAATTTACTTGGATGGAAATATTCGTTCGTTGCAATGGTGAATCAAGGCGCTGGGTCATCGAAGATTCAGGCCGGAATGGTGATTCTAGCATGGCTCGAACAACTGGTATCGTCACTGCACAATGCGCAATTGCATGGCTCGATAGGCCCGACATGCTTCCGCCTGGCACTCATGCCCCAGAGGATCTTCCCGACGAGGTCATCGAACTCGTCATCGATGTTATGAGGTCTGAAGGAATCTCCATCGAATTGAAGTGAAGTAGCCCAACGCCACAACATGCGTAGGGTCGCTCTATACGGCGTCACTATTGCGATAGGGCTCTTTGTTTCAGCAGAGTATGCTGAATGGCCAGTTAATATCTGGTGCCTCGGTCTCTTTGGATGGTTATTCATCAAGGGCGAAAAAAGGGAACGCATCGAAATGCTGACCGTATTGGCATTCGCAACTCCAATGGAATTATTCTTCAGTGAAGTTTGGTTGATTTACGAGTATCAGCGTGGACTGATGCCGCTATTCGTTCCAGTAGGACATTGGTTCCTTTTCGATGCTGGAAGAAGAATAAGTAATTACTTGCCTACTAGATTTGCTATGGCCTCATTATTACCATTTATTCCACTAGTAGCATACGGGGTGTGGACGGGAGGAGATACCGCCGGATTATTCTTGCTCATCCTCGTTCTTGGATTCACAAAGTGGGGTCCTCAACCATCACTCTATGCCACTATGGCATGGGCTGCATTATTGATGGAATTGTGGGGCACACATTTGGCTAATTGGACATGGTCTAATGAAGTACCATGGACGAATTTAACGGCATGGAATCCTCCTCTTCTGGTCGGAGCTTTCTATTGTCTTGGCGATTTATTGGTCAACCTATCTGTCGCGAAGTTTGAAGACCAAGGCCTCATGGAGGAATCTGAATGACCACTCCGAAGGACCTAGCAGAGCGCCGTGCTGCCGAGGCAGAACGCATCGCACTAGCTCTTGCTCGTCAGAAGGGTGAGCGCCGTGAAAACCTCAAAGGCGGCGAAGGAACGGTGGCTTGGGTTACTGAGAAATTGTGTATTGGTTGTGACCAGTGCACAATTGTTTGTGATGATGATGCCATTGAACTCTACTTCAAAGACATGGACTCCCCTCTACTTGAGGTTCCTTCCAATCGCAAAGCACGAATCTTAAGAGATCCATGTACTGGTTGTAGATTATGCGTATTAGCATGCCCAACCGATGCGATTACAATGATTGACAGGTGATACTATGAGTGGAAAAAAGGAACACGAAGGGGCTCAACGCTTTGGCGGAGAATTCGGTCCACAGAGGGGAATCAAAACCCAAGGTGTTTCGCTTTCTACATTCAAGACGCTTGTCTGGGTCTCAAATATTGGTGGACTACTATTGGTTGTGCTTAGCCTTGAATTCCTCTTTGTTGAGAAGAAATTTGCACTTGGTCTCGGATTCTTAGTCGCCGGAATAATCGTCGCTCTCTTCCCTTCGAATTATGAAATCAAAGGAATGGATGATGCAGAACCCTCATCTACCGACGCCGATGATTCTTGAGATATGTATGGGCGGTCATCGAAACCAAGCGCTGGTTACTAGATTTCGAGTCCAATAATACCGGTTATTGTTGTATTGGCGGTGGTTGGGCTGCTGGTGTAGCCCTCACAGTATGAGCCTTAACGGGGAATCGCTGGGATGCGTTGAAATCCTCATCTCGCTTATGAATTTGCGTTTCAGTTCCAAGGAATGAAGGCG
>JASLKC010000036.1 GCA_030747785.1 Candidatus Poseidoniaceae archaeon
GAAGGTGGTGGTTCTGGCGACGGAATTGACCTAGGCGACTTCGACGTTTCTAGCGGAGATAGTATGGCCACAATCGGCATGATAAGTGGTGGAGTAATTCTCGTTATCTTGATGCTTGTTTTGATGTCTCGACTATCAAAGAGAGCGGGCACCCAAAAGACCGCAATGAAGGAAGCCCGTAAAGCGGAGAAAGCCTCAAGCAAAGCCGGAAGAAAGAGAGGATGGAAATCCAAGTATTCTGCAGTAGCAAAAGAATCAACCGAATCCACTTTCGAAGATGATTTAGATTTGGACCTAGATGACTTAGACGACCTAGGTGATGATTCAGATTTTGATTTCGATGACTTGTGAGTGTGATTTCCACACCATTTGGTACGATTATTACCCCCCTCTAAATGGGGCGCATGACTACTTTTGACATGGCAATAGTCATAGGCGTCAGAGTGGCGAGTTACACCTACCCATAGGGTAGGTGCTAATTCATGCTAGGTTTGGATGGCAAAGTTGCGTTCGTCTTTGGTGTTGCAAGTGAGGATTCTATTGCTTGGGCTATTTGCCAAAGTTTGGCCGATGCAGGAGTTACACTTTACCTCGGATATCAAAAGAGATTCATGTCCCGAGTTTTCCAACTGAAGGACAAATTGCCAGCGATTGCAGGGTTCTACCCCCTCGATGTTGCCGGCGATGAAACTACAAAGGAATTTTTCGATGCATTCAGTGCTGAAAACCCTGGCCTAAAAGCAGATATTTTGATTCATGCAATTGGATTTGCTCCTCGTGAATGTTTTGACCGGCCAATCCTATTTGTTGACGACGATAAAATCAATACCGCATTTACGATATCTGCAAATTCTTTGCAACGGTGCCTCAAGTTCGCATTACCTTATCTCAATCCCAATTCTTCTACAATCACTCTAACCTATGCCGCAAGTACACGTCATGTGCCAAGTTATGGAATAATGAGTATGGCAAAGGCCGCTCTTGAATGCTGGACAAGGGAATTAGCCTGCCATCTTGGACCAGAGGGCCACAGGGTAAATGCGATATCGAGCGGACCGATTCGTACAATTGCAGCAAGCGGAATTCCTGGATTTGACAATATCTTAGAGCATGTTGCGGCCAACTCTCCATTGCGCCGCAACGTCACTCAGAGTGATGTTGCAGGTTGTACAGCATGGTTGGCGAGCCCACTTTCGTCGGGCGTAACAGGCCAATGTATTCACGTTGATGCAGGATATTCGATTACAATGGTCCCTTCGAGTATAATGGAGGAGTGATTTTGTCAATTACCACAGCAGATGGGAAGGCTTGCGAAGGCTTGGAACAAGCTCCATTTGAGCCGATTGCTGTAATCGGAATGGCTGCGCTAATGCCCGATGCTGATAGTATCGAAGCATTTTGGCAGAACATTATCGATTCACATGTTTCTATTCGTGAAGTCCCTGATTACCGTTGGCCAACTGAGATTTATTGGGAAGAAGGCGGCCCAGGAAATATTGCTGAAGGCAAAACATACTCGAAGATTGGAGCATTTGTAGAAAATTTCGAATTTGATTGGCGCAGATGGCGCCAACCTCCCGGCACCCTGCCTCAAATCGATCCCTGTCAATTGTGGGCAGTAACCGTTTCAGCCGATGCAATTGAAGATGCAGGTTATGGCGATGGTGGAAAAACTCTCGACCGGGCAAATACAGGCGTAGTATTCGCAAATGCATTAGGCGGAGAGAATCGCACATTTTCCAATCTGAGAATTTATTCACACGAAATGCGAGCCATGGCAATTGCCAATGGGATGAGCCAAGAGAATACGGACGCTCTTATTGAACAAATGAATGAGGGATTGCCTAGAATCGATGAAGATACGATGCCCGGAGAACTTGCAAATGTGGTAGCAGGCAGAGTGGCTAATCTCCTCGACCTTCAAGGTCCAAATTACTCTACAGATGCCGCATGTGCATCTTCGATGGCAGCATTACTAGATGCTTGCCGCCAATTACAAACTAGGCAAGTCAATGTTATGCTTGCAGGTGCAACCGATCGTTGTATGGAGGCTCCAACCTATGCTAAATTCAGCGCCATAGGCGCCCTTTCTTCAACTCACTCTACTCCTTTCGATGCTAGAGCAAATGGTTTCGTAATGGGTGAAGGCGGTGGAGTCCTTGTCCTCAAAAGACTCAGTGATGCCATGCGCGATGAAGATGATATCAAAGCCGTCATTCGTGGCGTTGGTGGTTCTTCAGATGGTAGAGGCAAGGGGATTACCGCACCTTCTCAACGCGGACAAGTACAAGCTGTAAGCCGTGCATATTCACAAGCGGGATATGCTCCTTCAACCGTTGAATTGGTTGAGGCACACGGTACTTCGACAAAGGTTGGTGATGCGACCGAACTTTCGACTCTCTCTCTACTTTGGACTGGATTAGATGGCGGCGACCATATTGCAGTGGGCTCGATTAAGAGCCAGATCGGCCATCTCAAGGCCGCTGCTGGAATTGCTGGAATAATGAAAGCCTGTAATTCGGTTAGATATGCAACAATCCCGCCCAGTGCAGGTTTTGAAACTCCTAATCCAACTGTAGATTGGGATGAGATACCTTTCTTCGTTCCAACTGAAGCACGCGATTGGCCAAAACCCGCCACACATCCTCGCCGTGCTGGCGTAAGCGCCTTCGGATTTGGTGGAACAAATTTCCACGTCGCAGTAGAGGGTTTTGACCCAGAATTCCACGCACCGATTGCTACAGATTGGGAAAACCGATGGAAAATTTACTCGCAAGTAGATGCTAGTAGTACCGTTAAGCCTAGTTTGACACATGATGAATTGAAAGCGGTAGAAGGCGGTCTTCTCCTACTATCTGCGGCATCGGTGGATGAGTTGAAAACCAAACTTTCAGCGGTTACATTCACCGGCCCTACATTCGATGAAGACCCACGGGGAATTCGTCTTTCATTCGCTCTACCAAAGGCTTGGTCATTCAATACCAGTGATGAGGTAAGACTCGCACTAATCGCTACAAGTTGGGCTGATTTTTCCAAGAGGCAAGCATTAGCACTCAAGGCAATGGATGATGAAGAGAAATGGGGCTTCTTAGGTAGCCAGGGCATTCTTCTTACCAACGACCCTGCGATTCCAGAGCAGGCAAAAGTAGCGCACATGTATCCCGGCCAAGGGAGCCAATATGTAGGTATGACACATGACCTCCATACTCGCTTTAGCGGCGTAAGGAAGGTATGGGCTCAAGCAGATGAAACAATGGTTGAGGTGCTTGAAGGCGAGTCTTTATCCAATTTCGTATTACGTTCAAACCTTGGACCTGAAGAGATAGCTGAAGCAGAGCACAAACTCAAGCAAACCGAGTATACTCAGCCTGCAATGTTGACTGCCGACCTCGCCATTGAAGCAGCACTCAACGATCACGGCATGATGCCAGATATGGTGGCCGGCCATAGTTTAGGCGAATATGCTGCGTTGATGTGTGCGGGAATTCTCGACATGGATGGAGCCCTCAGAGCAGCAGCAGCACGGGGAACCGAAATGGGCAGCGTAGTAATCGAGGATACCGGTTTGATGGCGAGTGTTACCGCACCATATTCCCGTATTGCAGAAATCATCGATGAGATTGATGGCTATGTGATTGCAGCTAACAAGAACTCTCCAAAAATGACGGTAATCGCAGGTGAAACCGCACCGGTTAAGGAAGCGATGAGCCGATTTGAAACTGAGGGATTCCCGTGTGTGGCTTTGGCAACGAGTCATGCATTCCATTCTCGCATTGTCGCTCCAGCAAACGAGCCACTACGTCGTTTCCTCGAAGGACTCGACATCCGCTGGCCAAAATTACCAATCACCAGCAATGTCGATGGCGGCTGGTATCCAATGCATGATGGCACAGATTCCAAGATTGCGGTTCTTTCCAAATTAGCACCACAGATGGCATCGAGCGTCGAATGGACTGGGCAAATCGAATCGATGTACGAAGCCGGAGCTCGTATTTTCGTAGAGGTTGGACCAAAACGCGCACTCACCGTATTTGCTAGCCAAATACTCGAAGATAAGCCCAGCCTTCCGATAATGACTAATCATCCTAAGGCTGGTGGAATCGCCACCTTCCTTTCGGCACTAGGCACACTCGCACTTGCAGGACGGGTTCCTCAATGGCCTTCTCCTGATAGCGAAATACTATCTGAGGCATTTAGGGCAGGTCCTATCGGGGTCACATTACCCACCACTCCTCTCAAGCAAAGAGCAAAACCTCTACCTTCAACAAGTGGAGAAACGAAGACCGTTGTTGTAAGCGCCTCTTCAACAAGCACACCTCTTGACCCAGATGCGGTCAAGAAGAAATTAGTTGGCGAATTAATTGCAGCCAAGACTGGATATCCAGTAAGTTTCTGTCAAGGAGCAGTCGATATGCGAGCCACTCTTGGTATGAGTGATGCTGATGTTCAGGATGTTATTACAACTGTACATTCTCGATGTTCAACCGATCCTGAATGGGATGTATCTAGTGCCCAAACAGTAGCAGATATTTCCCGCTGGATTACTACAGCCCCTATTGAAAACGTAGCACGCGAAGGAATAATCAGAGTTGATGATAGATCAAACGATCCATATGTGATTACTGGTATTTCTCTTGGATTACCAGGTGGGGAGAAGGTATTCGATGAGGGTAATTTCGAGAAACTTGTTCGCGGTGAGACTTGTATTAGCGAAGTAACCGATGAGTACAAGCAGAAATTGCTTGACAAGAATATCGTTCGTCTAATCAAAGGCCGAGATGGCAGTGTTGGAATGGATGCTGCTACAGAATTTGGCGATATTCCTCAACTCGCTGGCATCAAAGCAGCATTTGATGCATCAGAAGAATTCGGGATAGATTCCAAGGTATTACAAGCATGGGATATTACAACACAACTCGCTACAGCTGCAGGATTAATCGCTCTAAGAGACGCAGGCATCCCACTTACGCCCGTTGAACAGGTTGGGAAGGGAGGATTACGTCTAATCCGTTCATGGGAGATTCCATCGATTTACCGTGATCGAACCGGTGTAATCTTCTCCTCATGTTTTGCTGGACATCAGATGGCTGCAAAGCATGCTAAGGTAGAGGGAGATGATGGAGAGGGCCGATTCGACAGGCGTTATCTATTCCAAATTCTCAATATGGGCCACTCGCAATTCGCTCAACATGTGGGTATTAGAGGGCCCAATACTACAATCAATCTGGCATGTGCGTCTGCAACTGCTGCATTCAGTGTAGCTGAAGATTGGCTTGCTTCTGATAGGTGCGACCGTGTCGTCATTATCTCCGCTGATGATGTAACAGGTCCGGATTTGTGGGAATGGATAGGTTCTGGATTTGCTGCTAGTGGTGCTGCCGCTACAGGTAATGTAATCGAAGAAACCGCATTACCATTCGATGCTAGAAGAGATGGAATGATTCTCGGGATGGGCGCTGCAGCATTCGTGATTGAACGAAAGAGTGAATCGGACCTTCGAGGAGTTCAGCCAATTGCAGAGTTACTCGGTACAAAAATTGCAAATTCCGCTTTCCATGGTACCAGATTAAACGTTGACCATGTTGCAACTTCTGTTGATAATTTCATTGGTCAGATGGAAGAGCGTTGGAGTATTGACCGTCACCAAATGGCGCCAAATACAGTATTCTTCTCACACGAAACATACACGCCTGCACGAGGTGGCTCCGCTCAAGCAGAAGTCAAAGCACTAAGGGAAACTTTTGGAATCAGTGCTGACAAATTAGTGATCGCCAATACCAAGGGGTTCACAGGACATCCAATGGGAGTAGGTATCGAAGATGCTTCGATGTTCTATGGGCTTGACACAGGACGTTTACCTCCGATTGCTAACCACAAAGAGGTCGATGCCGAACTTGGCGACCTCAATCTATCAAAGGGTGGAGATCACCCTAATCTGAAATATGGCATGAGATTCGCTGCCGGATTTGGTAGCCAAATTGGACTGTCATTAGTGCGCAAATGGGACTATTCTCCACCGAGAATCGATGGTGGACGTTTGCTCGGTTGGAATCAAGAATTAGCGGGCACCCAGGACTTAGAATTGCGAATTCTTCAGAATAAATTGGTCGCATATGTTAGTGGCGATGACAATCTCCATGGCGGAGTTCAGGGTGATGTGTACGAAATTACCGAAGGCATGACCGTCACTAAACCATCAGCACCTGCTCCGGTAATTGAAACGGCTCCAGAGCCAACGCCTACTCCAGAGCCAGAGCCGGTAGTAACTGCACCTGCACCTGCACCTGCCTCTAGCCCGGCAGGAGGTGGCGAGATAACTCCAATCGTAATCGAAGTCGTAGTAAGCCATACCGGCTATCCTGCTGATTTCGTTGAATTGGACCAAGACCTTGAGGGCGAATTAGGTATTGATACGGTTAAGCAAGCAGAGATAATGGCCGATATCCGTGAAAAGTTCGGTTTACCTGTCGATGAGGATTTCATCTTGTCAGATTATCCAACTCTCAACCATATGATTGCTTACATTCAGAGAATGTCGGGTGGTGAAGCACCACCTGCGCCAGTTTCAACTCCAGAACCAGTTCCAGAACCAGTTCCCGAACCAGTAGTTGAAGCACCTGCACCTGAGCCCATACCGCCAGTAGCAACACCGTCGGTAGGTGGCGGAGAAATCCAACCCAAACTGATTGGAGTAGTTGTCAAACATACTGGTTATCCTGAGGATTTCATTGAAATGGATCAGGATTTGGAAGGCGAGTTAGGCATTGACACAGTAAAGCAAGCAGAGATAATGGGAGATGTTCGAGAGATATTCTCCTTACCAGTCGACGAGGACTTCGTGCTATCCGACCATCCAACTCTCAACCACTTCGTATCATACATCGAGAAGATGACTGGTGGAACTTCGACTCCTGAGTCAACACCTGAGCCAACGCCTGAACCAACACCTGAGCCCGTTGCCGAACCCATGCCTGTAGTCGAGGATGCGCCTCCTCCATCCGCATCAACTAATTCAGAAATCCAACCTAAACTCATAGGAGTAGTTGTCAAGCATACAGGCTATCCTGAGGATTTCATTGAGATGGATCAAGACCTCGAAGGCGAGTTAGGGATTGACACAGTAAAACAGGCAGAGATAATGGGAGATGTTCGAGAGATATTCTCCTTACCAGTCGACGAGGACTTCGTGCTATCCGACCATCCAACTCTCAACCACTTCGTATCATACATCGAGAAGATGACTGGTGG
>JASLKC010000037.1 GCA_030747785.1 Candidatus Poseidoniaceae archaeon
CCATATGTCACGTATCCTCTGGCATAAAGAGGCATCATCACAATTGCACCTCCACATCCAGGTGTAAGTCCCATCAATGCTCCAATCACAGGTTGAAATTTTGTCTTTGAACGGATCCAATCTACGAAACGTCCAGCGGTCACATATTGTAACCAACTAAACAAAAGTACCATTGCAGCAACAAAAACCGTGACTGCAAGGAACGCATCACGCATCGAACGCAGAATGATTTCGATGACCTCGGGTGTTGTCGTCATCAGCATTTCTAAGATTCAATACACCATAATGTTAGCCTATGCTAACTTTACCCCTCACACTCAAACCAAACCACCTTCTGCATCGAGGTATGACCGCGCGCACCATGGCTTGGGCATTGGATAAGCTGGGTCAAGGTGAGTGTGTTGCTTTAGCGAGTGTAGTGGAATCTCAAGGCTCTGTACCAGGTAAAGTTGGCGCCAAGATTGCGGTAACTGAACATGGAGAGCGTCAAGGAACTGTAGGGGGAGCAGGATTGGAACAGAAGGTAATCTCTCACCTTGCAGCTGTGCTCAAAGGGAATGAGGCACCTGGAATTCATCGATTTCAACTAAGAAAAGAGGCTTTGGATTCGGGCAAGGGTATTGAAGGGACTCCTCTCAACAGCCTTTGTGGGGGAGTGGTTACCATCGTTAGTGAACTTCTGAATGCATCTCCTCATGTCCTCTTGGCAGGGGGTGGGCATTGCGCTATCGCAATCGGACGCATGGCTGAGGTTCTTGATTGGAGAATAAGCATCCTAGATACTCGAGAAGAATATGTTTCGAAAGAACATCATCCTAATGCCATTGAAAGAATCCATGCTTCACCAGAGGAATTTTTTGAGAAAGAAAATTCATCTTCATTGGAACGGTTCTCACACATCCTGATAATGGGGCATGATTGGGCGATTGATCAAGCTCTTCTCCTAGAAATCCTTGGGATGATGGATGGAGAAGAATGGAGAACTACTGTTGGAACCATTGGAAGCAAAGCAAAATGGAAATCCTTCACCAAGGCTGCAAAAGAAGTGGGAATCACTGATCAAACACTAGAACAAGTTCTGTGTCCAATAGGTGCAGATATCTTGGCAGAATCCCCAGAAGAGATTGCAATTGCAGTATGTGCGCAAATTATCGAAGGAAGAGCCCGAGCACTCAGAGGTGAATCTCCAATTCGACACACTGGATGGAGATCTACTCAGACTGAGTAGTTCCACCCGTGGATTCCCATTGGATGCTTACAACTCCAGAGTCATCTATTCTGATTAATGGAACATAACCTGGGTTTCCTGATGCAACGACGCTCGCGATGCGTCCAACCATTCCACCTGTGATTTCCATTTGCAAATCCGATCCAAAAATTGGGAATCTTACATCTGCAATCTCTCTAGCCACCTCAGGGGAAGTGGATTCTTCAGAATCATCTTCCACCTCTTCTACAATTTCAGCAGTTTCAGGTTCATCTTCTACCTCTTCTACAATTTCAGCAGTTTCAGGTTCATCTTCCATCTCTTCTTCAGTATGACTAGACACGCCTAGAACCTTCATTGGATCAATATGAGTGGTGCCTTCTTCCTTCACAGAACCCATGCCAAGGCCTCCTCTAGTTGAATACATGATGCCTTGAGCAATCATTGTCATCGCTGCTAAGAACAATGCAACTACTCCGAATAATTCGCCCAACTCAAATCCGGTAATGATAATCCCAATTGGCAAACCAAATAGACTCATGAGTCGGCGCCATGAATCATTCCTATTGAATCCAAGAACTAGATGGTGCCCGAAGACACCAACCATTGCAAAACCAGACAATGCCCCTAAGTCAGTATTCTGGTGGAGGATATGGCCATCTACAAACAAAAGAGTTCCTGCTAGGAAATATATTGTTCCAATTGTTCCCGCCGCCCAACCAGTATTTTGTTCACCGATTTCATCTTCGAACAAATACGACTTGTATATCTGATATAACCCGGTGAAAACAAGAACAAGAGCGCCTAAATGAGGCCATGTTCCTTCATCAAGTACTGCATCAAAAGTCATCTCATCAAAGAAATCAATAGAAAGAGCGGTCATTGGTAGAGCCCATATTCTAAGCCCAATTGCTGATTTATTACGATACAAATCATATGCCAAAACCAACATCATGAATACTCTAATTGCAGGCAAGAAATCCAACATTTCTTCTGTGGGAAATAGGATGAATGCTGAATACCCTAGGACTCGATTGTATAATCCAAAGGGAGAGAGGCTTGAGGGGGCAGCTCCTAAGTTAAACGAATCTTCAGATGTAATTCGATTGCTATCTTGCCATTTATGTAAATCACTTCTCAGATATACTATGTATTGTGCAAAGGCGACAATACCAAAAGTCATCAATGCGCCAGTATCTGCGTCAATAGGAGTAATTTCGTTCTCAACCAACATATCCATGACGGAGAAAGCAGACCACATTGCAGCAAATGGATTGAACCAAAACCATCCCAAGTAGCCACTTCTCAAGGCTACAACTGTTGCAAATATCGTCAACAATGGGGGCACATATCGCCCATCTGGTACAATTACTGCAATGATTAGAAGCAACCAAAATATTGGGAGATATGGCGTGTATTCAGATTTTGGTTCTGAAATTGATCTGTGCCTAATTACCGAAATTACGCAAGTGATTGCAAGCAGTAATGCAGTCCATCTTGGCAAAACTCCATCTCCTAGAAGATTGGACATGTCGCCTACATACGGAATTCCTTCTAGAACTCCCCAAATTAGATTGTGATTTTGGAATCCTGAACTAGATACCACTCCTATCAGAAGAATTACTGGAGCAATTAGAATCTGAATCAGTCCATGTTCATATCTTATGCTTCGGTCAGCGACCACCAATAATACCGTGATTGCCCATAATCCTCCAGAAATATCGAAAATCGATGCTATGAGGATGATAAGAAGAACGCCGCTGTCAGTTTGTCGCTCCTGTAAAGATGCTGTGCCTGTGGCTTGATATCTGAAATTGATGGCCAATAGGCAGGCAATCAAGGTAAGTTCCCTAATTATCGCTCCAGTAAGATCAGGCTGATCATTTACTCCTGTGAGGAACAATAGAGTCATACTTCCCAATGCTGCCATCATTCGGCTATACGGAGATGCGATCTTGAATGCCCCAGCTTCATGGGCACCAAGAGCAACTGTTGCGATAAATAACAGCAATCGAAGATTTTCAATTGGCAGAGTTACGGAATCTGCTACTGTATAATCTGAAAGGCCAACAAATTGAGAAAGCAACAAAAGAACGAAAACAGCACCCAAAGAAATTCTAGTTCCGGGGTCACCTGACCAAGTACCATTTACATCCCAACACTCTTTTTCTCTAATGGGGTAACAGATGGCATGAATTGCTATTGCAGAAAGTGGAAGAATGAACAATACATATGGGTCAGAAGTCCCTGCTGATCCTACAGATGCAGGACCTGAAGAGAACGCTGCAATCATTATCGTGATGAGTGATGGGGCTAATTCCCAGGTTGGGACATGCTCTTCATCCGATGCGGTTCTAACCCTCAGATAAAGAGCAGTTAGTGCAGCAGCAATAACCATTGAAGATAAAATTGGATCCGCATCAATCAGAACTGCTGGGGTCAATGCTCCAATTAATGCTAAACAACCAATAATTATCGAACTGAACCTTTTCTCTGAATGTTGCCAAATACCTAGGGCGACCAATACTGGGAAAATTCCGTACAATAGTAAATCACCTGCTTCAACTACTCCAAACAATAAATCAGATGAATTGCCTCCAACCAGTGCACCAAACCACCATGAAAGAGCAAGTGCAACGAATGTCCCAGTCACTACCCAATCTCTAGCATGCTCACGCGTTGAAAGATAAACAAATGCTAGAATCCCCACTATCCAAGCAATTGCAGAGCCTTCGCCCTGTAACATGGCTATAGCCAAAGCCAAACCGATTGGCATTGCTGGTGTTCTTTGCATGTATGTCGAACCAAACCAACCAACTAGAAGTGCTGCCCACAATACAAATGAAAGATCAAAAGGTACTGTAGAAATCTCTAATCCGAAAAAGAGAAATGGTGAACCCGAAGAAATGAATTGAGCAAGCAAAATCGCGCCAACAACGAAACCTGAACTATTCTCAATCATTTTCCGATCAAGGGATTTATCCATCGCAGTAAGTCCAGTAATGATGACAATAGGGACAAGTAAACCAATTGCTTCAGTACCCAAATCGGATGTAGACATGAGCAATGGGAAAAGAGTTGCAGCACCTGCTGAAATAAGGAAAAGTGGTGCACGATCAAGGCGCAATGCGAGAATTATCGCCGTGCTAAGAAGAATGAGGTGCCCCATTGAAGTCCACATTCCCAAACCTGCTGCAGTCCAATCTTCCCAAATCCCCATGACGCTAAGAGACATCGAAATTGGAGCTATGACCAACACAGTACGAACTGTATTTCCTAGCCCATGTCTCTCAGCCTGCCATGCACCAAGAACTACTGCCGATAGGACGCAAAGTGATTGGACCAAGGTCATCCAATCAGGTATCCAAAAATCATTCACATCTCCTGAAATAAATTCAATTTCTTGGACGAAAAACCATATCCCAAATCGACTCAACCAAACCATGGATAATGTTCCAAAAACTACGGCTGAACTTCCAAGATAATCTGGAAAAACTCCATCAATAATTGGAACCTTTTCTCTCTTCATTAATTCAAGGTATGCGATTACCCCCAAAGAGCAGGCTCCAAGCATACAACCGAGTAACAAATACGCATAATCAGAGTCAACTTGGACTGTAGTAACGTAAAATACGGCTGCTGCGAGCAATACGCTCCCCCCTACTATCGAGGCTAGCATACCCATTTTTGCTGCATCCATCTCAGATGAACTCAACACTGTATTTGCAAGAGGGGCGCTTCCGTCATTCATTAACTCAAATTTATTAACGTTGGATATAACAAATATGCCGTATCTAGAAAGTAATGGTCAATTATCTCCCCATTATTACATTCACAGAACAATAAAGCCCGAATGCTCAAAGATGTGGTTGCCTTCGTTCGCTCTACCCATGTCTACTCACATCCATATCCCAATGGTCCCTACGGACCCAATGGAAACATGGACAGGGGTAGTCAATGGG